>NZ_APJX01000006.1 GCF_000350545.1 Desulfotignum phosphitoxidans DSM 13687 | reverse complement strand
CGCTTGCGCCCCCCGTGTTACCGCGGCTGCTGGCACGGAGTTAGCCGGCGCTTCCTCCACTGGTACCGTCAATGCTATCATTTATTAAATAATAACAACTTCTTCCCAGTTGACAGAGCTTTACGACCCAAGGGCCTTCTTCACTCACGCGGCGTTGCTGCGTCAGGGTTTCCCCCATTGCGCAAAATTCCTCACTGCTGCCTCCCGTAGGAGTCTGGACCGTGTTCCAGTTCCAGTGTGACTGATCATCCTCTCAGACCAGCTAACCATCGCAGCCTTGGTAGGCTTTTACCCCACCAACAAGCTAATGGTACGCAAACTCATCTCCAAACAATTGCTTTCAAGAAGAGGCAATCTTTCATCTCAGCACTTGTGTACTGAAACTGCATCCGGTATTAGCCATCCTTTCGAAGGGTTATCCCGGGCTTGAAGGTAGATTATCTACGTGTTACTCACCCGTGCGCCACTCTACTCAGGATTGCAAGCAATCCCTTTCTCGTTCGACTTGCATGTGTTAAGCACGCCGCCAGCGTTCATTCTGAGCCAGGATCAAACTCTCCAGTTAAATCCTTTAACTACAAACTCGTTAAGGTCTTGTTTTAGACCCGCTTCAAACTTTATCACTGACCAATTTTCAAAGATCAAAAAAAAACTTATCGAGGACACACAAACCGTCTCTCGACAAGACCGGCGTAATATGCCTGAAAATTATATCCGTGTCAATCGTTTTTTTGATATTTTTCACAATATTTTTTCATTCCGGCCTTTTTTGTGTTTATCTCATTGATTTTCATGACATTTTAAATTCAGGCGCCGTTTCCCTGGTTTTGACAATTGCCTTGAACTTGTGTACAAATAATCACGCTGACTGAAATTCTGGGCATCTTGGGGGGATTAAACATGCCGGCGGCCCCTTGAGAACAATAATTGATGACACTGCCTGCAAGGATCTGCCCATGGAAACTGACATCCGTCTGAAAAATGTCTCATTTGCCTATAAAAAACAACCGATTCTTGAAAACATATCCCTTATTATTCCCCGAAAAGAATTTGCCTGTATCGTGGGGCCCAACGGGGGCGGAAAAACCACGTTGCTTAAACTGATTTTAGGGCTCATAAAACCGGATACCGGACAGATTCAGGTGCTGGGGATGAGCCCGGAAAAAGCCCGGAACCGTATGGGATATATGCCCCAGTATGCCTATCTGGACATGAATTTTCCCGCCACCGTCCTGGATGTGGTTCTGATGGGGTGCCTGAAAAACAATATTTTCTGGTTTTCCGCCAAAGACCGGTCCCGGGCCATGGATGCCATCGATACGGTGGGCATGACCTCTTTTGCGCAGACGGGTTTCAATGCCTTGTCCGGGGGGCAGAAACAGCGGGTTCTCATCGCCAGGGCATTGTGCAGCCGGCCGGACATCCTGCTGCTCGATGAACCCACGGCCAACGTGGACCATGAAACCGAGGAAAATCTGTTTTCCATTCTCAAAGCTTTGAACCAGAACATGACCATTCTGGTGGTTTCCCATGATTTGGGTTTTGTGTCCAAATACGTTAAAACCGTGATCTGTGTGAACCGCCGCCTGGTCATTCACCCCACAACAGATGTGGACGGCACCATGATCAAGGATATCTATTACGGGGATCTGAAAATGGTCCGCCATGATCACCGGTGCAGCGAAGAAGGCCATTGCCATGATTGAATTTTTTCAGGCCGTCATGGACCCGGACAATCAGTTTCTGGCGTATGCGCTGATGATGGGGGGGCTGGCTTCCATTGCCTTTGGCATCATCGGCACGTTTGTCACCATCAAGCGCATCAGTTACCTGGCCGGGGCCATTTCCCATTCCGTGTTCGGCGGCATCGGTCTGGCCCTGTATCTTCAGATCGGGCTGGGGATCACATGGTTCGATCCCATCCTCGGGGCTGTGCTGGCAGCCGTGGCTTCTGCGCTGGTGGTGGGACTGGTGAGCATTCATGCCAAAGAAAGAGAAGATACCATTATCGGGGCTCTCTGGGCTGTGGGCATGGCCTGCGGTATTTTGTTCATCGACCGGACTCCCGGGTATTTCAGCCTCAGTTCCTATTTATTCGGGGATATCCTGCTCATCTCACAAAAAGACCTGTGGTTTGTGATCGGCCTGGATCTGGTGATCGTGGGGGTGGTGGTGATTTTTTTCAATCAGTTTTTCGGGGTGTGTTTCGATACCGAGTTTACCCTGCTGCGGGGGATCAACACCACGTTTTTCTATCTGTTTCTTCTGGTACTCACCGCTTTGACCGTTGTCTTGCTGGTGCGGATCGTGGGCATTGTTCTGGTGATCGCTTTGTTGACCATTCCTCCTGCCATTGCGGGATTTTATGCCCGAAGGCTGTGGCAGATGATGCTGTACTCCGTGCTGCTGTGTGCCGTTTTCACCTGGACGGGCTTAGGCATCAGCTACAGCCTGAGTCTGTCGTCAGGCCCGACCATTATCGTGTTGAGCGGGATTGTCTATCTGGTGCTGCTGGCATTGAACAAACTGGTGTTTAAATGATGGGGACAGAGGTTGTCTCTATATTTTTTAGGCGCCGGTGCCTGAAATCCGCGCAATGAGCCACAAAACAGCGGGGCACTTCCGGGTTGGAACCGAAATGCACATGCAGATATGATCCCAGGGTCAAATCTTTCTGATATCCGGCCACCTGCACATCCTGGCCGGCCCGGGTCGTGACTTCAAACACATGGTCACAAACGTCGTTGTCGGTCTTAATGGACGAATAATGGAATTCATGGCCCCGGAGTTGCACGCCTTTTGCACCGATCACTGAATTTTTTGTCAGGGTCACTTCCCGGTAACCCAGAGATTGAAGCGTCTCAGACATACAGATTTCCAAATCAAAACATCCTGCCATGATTTTCGGGTGAACAGAATCGGCAAGGGTCAGTTTTTGGCACAGAAACATGAACCCGCCGCATTCGGCATAAATGGGCATGCGGTTTCGGCTGCAGGATTTGATTTCAGACTGCAGATGGGTTTTGCCCGACAATGTGTCTGCAAACAGCTCGGGATATCCACCTCCCAGGTAGATCCCATCGATGTCTTCAGGCAGATGATCATCTGCCAGCAAGGAAAAATAAACCAGGCAGGCCCCGGCATGTTCCAGCATGGCCAGATTGTCCGGATAATAAAAGCAGAACGCCTTGTCCCTGGGCACGGCAATCCGGGGCGGATCGCAAAAAAAGGGCGTTCCTGTATTTTGATTGTCTGCACTTTTTGGTTTTGTCTGCCATGGGGTGTCATAATCCCGGGATTTGCCGGGGTCCGGCAGTTCCGGCAGATCCCGGATCAGCCGGGGCATGTGCATATGCTGATCCACCATGGCAACCAGAGTATCGATCGTGGTGCTTGAAATGATATGTTCATCTGCCGTGGTCAGGCCCAGGTGGCGTTCCGGCATGATCAGCGCCTCGTTTTGGGGCAGGTGCCCCAGACAGGGCGTGGTGCAGCTCTGTGCCACGGCTTCTTTGAGATACGCATAATGCCGGTCGCTGCCGGTAAATGTGAACACCACCCCGGCCAGGGTCAATTCAGGATCAAAGGTTTCAAATCCCTTGACCACGGCGGCCGCGCTTCTGGCCTTGCCTTTGGCAGACACCACCAGCAGCACGGGCAGGCCCAGCCATTTGGCCATCTGGGCCGTGGACCCGGTTTCCGTTATGGCATCATACCCGTCAAACAGGCCCATGACCCCCTCTACCACTGCCAGATCCGCCCCCCTGGACCGGGCATGAAACAGCCCGCGGTTGTAAGTTTTTGACAGCATCCAGGAATCCAGATTATAACTGGTCCGGCCGGCAATACGGGCATGGTGGCCCGGATCGATGAAATCCGGCCCCACTTTGAACGGGGCCGCCTTCAACCCGTTGGCACGCAGCCAGGCCAGAATGGCCAGGGTCAGTGTGGTTTTTCCGGCACCACTGCCCGTGGCTGCAATGACAATCCCTTTCAATGATTCATCTCCCTTTTTGTTATTCGCACAATTAGGTCCGGGTATTCAAAAAAATACCCTACCATTTTTTTTTCCGGGTTTCACCCCAATTTGTTTGAATCTCCCCATAAAACCCTTGCCATGTTCCTTTGCCCGGGTATAAAAAGAAGTCAGGCGTGCCAAAATGAATCGGCACGGCATCAACCCCGGATTTTAACAGGAATTTTTTATTATGTATCATCATCTGTTCGGACCGGTTCCTTCAAGGCGGCTGGGTATTTCTTTAGGCGTCGACCTGGTGCCCCGGAAAGTCTGCTCACTGGACTGTGTGTACTGTGAAGTGGGCCGCACCAATCGCCTGACTCTGGATCGCAGGGAATACGTCCGTTTAGACCGCGTCAAACAAGAGCTTACCCATTATTTTTCCCATAACCCGGACCCGGATTACATCACGTTTTCCGGTTCCGGTGAACCAACGTTGAACACCTGCATCAAAGAGGTGCTCACATTTATCAAGCAAAAACGGCCCAAGATACCGGTTGCCGTGCTGACCAACGGCACGCTGCTGCACGATCCACAAGTCAGAGAGGCGCTGATGGCGGCCGATGTGGTGCTTCCCTCCCTGGACGCGGCAACGGAACCGGTTTTCAAAAAAATCAACCGCCCCCATGGGGATCTGACCCTGGATGCCCATCTGGCCGGATTGATGACATTCAGAAAAATGTTCAAAGGCCGGTTTCGTCTGGAAGTGTTTATTCTGCCGGGATACAATGACCACGAAGATGAATTGAAAGCCCTGAAAAAAGTCATTCATGAACTCCATCCTGAATGCATCCAGCTCAACACCCTGGATCGTCCGGGCACGGTGACAGACCTGAAAGGGGCGTCTTTTGAAGAATTACAGCGTATTGCCCAATACCTGGATCCCGGGGCCACGGAAATCATTGCTGCGGCCCCGAAGCGCAAACAGGTGGCAGCCTATCGGCAGGACATGGAAGCCGCCATCATGGAAACCATTGCCCGCCGGCCCTGCACCCTGGATGATTTGTCCACCATCCTGGGCCTGCACGTGAGCGAAATCAACAAATACCTGGATGTGATGACCGCTGAAAATAAAATTATTTCCGTGCATCAGAACCGAGGTGTTTTTTACCAGATCCGTGAATAATCTTTTTTTCATTCAAAACAAATTGTCAATAAGCTTATTCATTTTTATTTGGGTTGACAAAATCCAACCGAATTTATAGATGTCTGTACAATATTCAGAACTGCTTCAGGAGAACGCACCCATGTTAAAACGCATATTGATCCTCTGGCTGGCCCTGGTCATCCCGGCTGCCGCAGACCCGATCCCTGACGAATTTGTGGAGATCCGGGAAATCATCCCGGACGCGGTCATGGACATCCGGTATGTCACCGAACATAATTTTCTGGGCACCCCCGTGGATGGGTATCATGCAGCCAAATGTTATCTCACCGAAGAAGCGGCCGCTGCCCTGGCCGGGGTTCAGGCGGATCTCAATCCCTTTGGTTTCAGCATCAAGATTTATGACTGCTACCGGCCCCAGCGGGCCGTGGATCATTTTGTCCGGTGGGCCAAAGAGGTAGAAGACACCGCCACCCGGACCGAGTTTTACCCCACACTGGACAAACGCAACCTGTTCAGGGACGGATATGTGGCTGAAAAATCCAGCCATTCCAGGGGCAGTACCGTTGATTTGACTATTGTGCCGGTGCCGGTGCCGGATCAGCCGGAATTTATTTTAGGTCAGACCGGACAAAAGGAATGCTATCTGCCGGCAGACCAGCGGTTTGCCGACAACAGCATCGATATGGGCACCGGGTTTGACTGTTTTCATAAACGATCCCATCCGGAAAACCCGAACCTGGATCCGTCCCAGCGGATCAACCGGCTGCTGCTCAAAACGCTCATGGAAAAGCACGGTTTTCAATACTATGACAAGGAATGGTGGCATTTTACGTTGAAAAATGAACCGTTTCCAGACACCTATTTTGATTTTGTGGTAAAATAAAGGAATACTGACAATGACGCGGGTCTTTAAAAAACGATTGACACCTTATCCCTGTTTCTGCCTGATCTTTTTATGCGGGCTTGTCCTGTGCCTGAGTTCTCCCGTATTTGCCAAGAACCCGCAGATTGCGGTCAAGGAACTGGCTGCCACCCAGAAGAGCTGGGATGGCGCTTTACTGCAGGCCTATCCGGACGGTCAACCGGAAGTCCGCATTTTGAGCATCACCGTGCCGGCAGGAGAGAAGCTGGCGATTCACCAGCATCCGGTGATCAACGCCGGGGTGCTTTTGTCCGGCCATTTAAAGGTACACACCACGGACGGAAAAACACTGGATCTGAACGCAGGTGAGGCCATTGTGGAAGTGGTCAACACCTGGCACTGGGGAGAAAGCATCGGCCCTGATCCGGCCCATATCATCGTGTTTTACGCCGGTCAGGCAGACACGCCGGTCACAGTGACACAAACCCCGTAATTATTCAGGCAGGATTTTGTCAAAGGTCAGCTCATTTGAACGGATGTGCTGTGCCAGGGCCTCCATGCCGATCAGAGATGCCGATGAATAAGGAATGGTCTGGATGGGAATGCCCGGGAACAACGTTTCCACTGTCTGTATAAACCCATTTGCCCCGGTCCTTTCATTGCAGATCAGGCCCCGGGGCTTGATGACCTGCCGGTCCAGGTGTTCGATGACCCGCCGGGTTTCCGCCACAGACAGGACATCCCGGTTAAAAACCACATAAAAGCTGGTTTGAGCCGGATCTTCAAACAGGGCCTTGAGGGCCTGATAATCGGATTTGATCTGAAGAAGCCGCTGGAGTATCTTGTCCCGCTCAAATTCTTTGCCGGCCAGAGTGATTCGTGAAATGATCTCTTTTTTCTCATTGATCTGGTTTCTCAGCTTTTCCAGCTGATCCGTCCAGGTCAAAGACAAAGACGGCAGATTGAAAAACCGCAGGGACAGGGCCGTGGGCGGCATATCGATCACCAGATAGTCATGGGTCTTGTATCGGGCCACAAGATCGGTAAACGCTGCAACCAGGGCATATTCCTCCATGCCCGGGGAAAATTTGAGAATATCGAAATAATGGTCCAGATTGAATGCGGTCAGATAGGCGAAACTGGCTTTCACCTGTTTCGCGGTCTTTGCCAGATAGCGTTTGATCTGCTTATCCCGGTCGATCTGCAGCACCTCGAGACACGGGCCCAAAGAACAGGCTTTGTCTGAAAATACCGCCTCAAAAATATCGGCCTGGTTATGGGCATCATCAAAAGAGGCCAGAACCACTTTTTTGCCTTTTTCTTTGAGCACCAGGGAGATCAGGGCCGATGCCGTGGATTTGCCCGTACCGCCCTTGCCCAGAAAAAAAAGGGTTCGCAAGCAAGCCATGGGATCACGAAATATCGAACACGGAAAACAACCGGGACAACGGTTGGTTTGACGTGTTCATCCTTTCCAGCAACAGCATCAGGTCCTTTTCCATCAGCGGCAGAAGATCCATACTCAGATGTGCCGGCGGAGACGGCAGGCCCACAAATGATCCCTGCACCAGCAGCGCAAAAATATATTCCATCTCTTCGCACTCCGCTTCAATGGTGTGGACCGCTTTGTTACGTGCCACCTCATCTGCGGCCTGCCACCAGCTGAGGGCCTGTTTTTTGATCCGGCCCCAAAAAGGCGGAAATGGTGTGTTGTCGTTTTTCATGTCACCCGGAATATTTTTTTGTCAAAATCGATCCGCTGCCGGGACGGATAGTAATAATACATGGCATACAATCCCATCAACACAATGGCGGCTGCATAAAACCGGGGAAAACTGAACCATACCGCTGCAACCGCCAGATACACCGTTGTCTGAGACACCTGCAAGAGCCGTCGCTGAAACTTGAGAAAATCAGCAGCATCGACATGGTGCCGTGCTCTTACGGAATGGGCAAACAGGGTCCTTAAAAAAATCGGTCCGGCAATGGCCGTCATAACAGCGGCCACAAACACGATAACATAGACCCGGGAAGAAAGAACAAACCAGCCCGGTGAAACCAGATTCAGTGCAAATGCCAGGCCCAGGACCAGAAACAGTCCCAGGCCCGGCAACATCAGTATCATATAGTGTTTCTGAAGCGTTTTATGCATCGCGCCCCAGTCGGAACTTATCTGTGTTCTGATGCAATCTCACCCCCGGGGGTGACGGTAAAAAACCGCAATACCCCTTCCACCGTGATCCAGACCGCCAGAATCAGAATAATGGCGTTAACCACCTGAAGCAGGGTGTTGTGGGCCGTGCCGAAACTGCCCTGGTTCAGGATCAACGCCCAGATGGTCATCACCATCATAAACACGGCCGGGATACCGGAAATCATCCATTTCACCCCGCCTTTGTCTTTGAGGTACAACGTGATGATAATCAGCGCCAGACCGGCCAGGGTCTGATTCACGGCACCGAACAGGGGCCACAGCTTCAGGGCGCCGTTTCCGCTGGGACCGGTGGCAAATGCCAGCAGCAGGGCCGTTCCCACGGCCAGAAACGTGGTGACATATTTGCCGGTCAATGCCGTGAGCTTCACACTGTCAAACAGCTCGGACAGAATATAGCGCTGAATCCGGGTGGCCGTATCCAGGGTGGTACCGGCAAAGGACGCCACAAACACACCCATAATCACCACGGCGATGCTGGCCGGGATGCCGAATGCCGCAAGCATGTTGGCGGACCCGTCCACAAATGCGGCTACTTTGGAACCCAAGCCGGCTGCAGCGGCCCAGGAGGAATAATGGGTGGTCCAGGCAGCTACTCCCATCAGGGTTTCACCGGATTTGGTCACATATCCCATACCGATACCGGCAGCCACGGCAATGATCACCAAAGTGGCCAGGGCTCCTTCCATGAGCATGGACCCGTATCCCACAAACAAAGAATCGGTTTCATACCGCACCTGTTTGGCAGACGTGCCCGAAGACACCAGGGAATGAAACCCGGAAATCGCGCCACAGGCAATGGTGATGAACAAAAACGGCCACATGGGCGGGGCTTGGGCCGGATTCATCTGAACGGCCGGTGCCACAATGGACAGGTTGGCAAAAAAAGCGGAAAAAACCACGCCGATCATCAGCAGCACCATCACGATCATGAGCTGATGGGAATTGATGAAATCCCGGGGCTGCAGCAACGTGGTGACCGGCAGGGTGGAGGCGATAAACGCATAGATCAGCAAAACAATTGTCCACACCCCTGTGGGCGGAATCCCTGCAATGGTGGGCATTTTGATGGGCAGCACCGCACCGATGAACACGGTGACATACATGAGCACCACGGCAATGATGGACCAGGTGATGATGCTTTTGCCCTGTTTGTAGATGGCATACCCTAAGTAAAGGGCAATGGCCACCTCACACCAGACCGGAAAAACCGATGTGGGATACATGGCAAAGACCACGGCGATCACCAGACCGAACACGGCGATCACGATCCATAATTCCAGAAAAACGATGAGAAAAAAGAAAAACCGGGTGCGGTTGTTGACATATTTTGAGGTATAGTCGGCAATGGACTTTCCCTGGTTCCTCATGGAAATAATCAACGCGCCGAAATCATGCACAGCACCCATGAAAATGCTGCCGAAAAACACCCAGATCATGGCCGGCACCCATCCCCAGATAATGGCAATGGCCGGTCCCACGATGGGACCCGTACCGGCAATGGAAGTGAAGTGATGGCCGAAGATCACCTCTTTTTTGGTGGGCACATAGTCCACACCATCTTCCATGACAACCGATGGCACTTCAGCGCCCTGGGCCAGTTTGAAAATTTTCTTTCCAATGAACCGGCCATACACCTGATACATAAAAATATAACCGATAAAGGAAACCACCATGATTAATAACGCATCCATTGTTTCTCTCCTCCTTATGGCTGTGAGATGTAGCCGTTAATATAAATCACGGCAAAAACGGTCGGCGTCGGCCGCTTTTGTCTGGCAAAAACCCTATATCACGTATGCTTCCAAAATGTAGTTCTCCTTAATTTCCTATACGAGTCTGCAAAATAAATGCCATTGTTTATCCTGATAAAACGATCCCGTTTTGTCTTCATATGCCTGTAAAACAGAAAAGTAAACCCAAAAAACATGAAAAATCACTATAATTTGGTTGCAAAAACGCGACTTATGCACCGAATCGTTGACGTGATCCGCCAAATGAATTATAGGGTTTCAGGATGCATTTGACTTAAACCACTATATTTGAGCTGAAAGAAACACCATGATAATTCAAGGCGTTGCCGGTCTGATCGTTTTTATCGGGCTGGCCTGGATGATCAGTGAAAACCGGGGCCGGGTAAACATCAAAACCATTGCCGTCGGCTTAGGATTTCAATTTCTGCTGGCCCTGATTTTTCTCAAGATCCCGCTGCTGAGCCAGGGATTTGTCCTGCTCAATCAGGTGGTTCTGGCCCTGGAACAGGCCACCCGGGCCGGCACTTCCATGGTATTCGGCTACCTGGGGGGGGGCACTTTGCCCTTTGAAGAGAAATTTGCTGGTGCATCCTTTATCCTGGCATTTCAGGCCCTGCCGTTAGTGCTGCTCATGAGTGCCTTGTCTTCATTGCTTTTTTACTGGAAAATTTTGCCCTGGGTGGTTCAGAAATTTTCCCGGGTGCTTGAAAAACTCTTCAAACTGGGCGGGGCTGAAGGCTTAGGTGTGTCTGCCAATATTTTCGTGGGCATGGTGGAGTCCCCTCTGTTTATTCGGCCTTATGTCCGTTCCCTGACCCGCAGTGAACTGTTCACCCTGATGACTTCGGGCATGGCCACCATCGCCGGCACCATGATGGTGCTGTATGCCAACATCCTGGGAGACATCATCCCCAATGTGTTAGGCCATATCCTGGCCGCCTCCATCATCAGTGCGCCGGCCGCCATCACCGTGGCCAAAATCATGATCCCGGAAACCCGCCCGGTCACTTCCGGAGAACTCACCGAACCGGACCCGGCCACCAGTTCCATGGATGCCGTCACCCGGGGCACCCTTCAGGGCGTGGAACTGCTCATCAACATCATTGCCATGCTCGTGGTGCTGGTGGCACTGGTGCATCTGGCAGATATCCTGCTCAAAATTCTGCCGGTTGTAAACGGCACGCCCCTGACACTGCAGCGGATTTTCGGATGGATCATGTCACCGGTGGTATGGCTCATGGGCGTTCCCTGGGCGGAAGCCGGCATCGCCGGGGGGCTGATGGGCACCAAAACCATTATCAACGAATTCGTGGCCTACCTGAACCTGGCCGGGCTGCCGGCAGACAGTCTGGGGCCGGACAGCCGGCTGATCATGCTTTATGCCATGTGCGGATTTGCCAACCCCGGCAGCCTGGGCATCATGATCGGCGGATTGGGCACAATGGCGCCGGAACGCCGGGGAGAGATCGTGTCCTTGGGTCTCAAGTCCATTATCGCCGGCACCATCGCCACCTGCATGACCGGCGCCATTGTGGGATTACTTGGCTGACAGACGGTCCTGAATGGCTGAATACACCGACCGGGTGACCGGGGTGGAAACGCCCAGTTCAGCCCCCTGCCTGAGAATCGTACCCCCGTATAGATCACCTTCATTCACCCGTCCTTTGGATGCCACATCCCGTTGATAGGATGTTTTTGTATCATAGGGAAATTGAGCCGCCATGGCCAGCTGCTTTGTGATGATATGTTCCGGCAGTTCAACCCCTTTGGCTGTGGCTATGGCCTGGATTTCTTTCATGATTTCACGGGCGGTCTGTGTTGCCTTTGGATCCGCGGCCACTTCACCGATGGTTTTGTTGAAAAACACCGTGGCCAGTGCAAAGGCTGCGATAAACAGGTATTTGCTCCAGATATCCGGATAAGGATCGGTACGCCATTGATAATTGATCTGCATGGCATCGAAAAAATCGGTAACAGGTTGCGGATCAAACGATTCATATTTCGGATCCGCCCCAAATAAAATCTTGCCGTCTCCGCCACTCTGAAAAATCACGCCGGGCCCCTGGATATGGGTGCCGACATAGACACAGGCGGGCAGGATCACACCCGTGGCCACATTTTTTCTGATCCTTTCATAAATATCAGCCCCGTTCAGCAACGGCAGTATAATGGTGTTTTCATGAATTTTTGGCACAATGGCTTTGACGGCTCCATCCAGGTCATAACTTTTAACACAGACAAAAATCAGGTCCGGATCAGGCAGATCATCCATATGGTCCGTGGCTGCCGCCGGCACCCCGGTAATGGTTTTTTCCTCAGAAATCAGCGTGATGCCTTTTTGCCTGATGGCCTGGAGGTGATCTCCCCTGGCCACAAAAAAACAGTCATACGCCAATGTTTGGTCATGATTGCATGTGTGGGCGATTTTAGCGCCAAAATAACCGCCGATACCCCCCGTACCATAGATACAGATATTGTGGATTTTTTTTGCTTCGTCCATCTTTTGTTTTCCTTTCCAGAGTCAATGCCCGGGCTGAAAAGGCAGTGACGAATGGTGCAGAAATATCACGGGCCGGTCATCTTCACACCGCTTGATTCCCAGGGTGTATTCCACTTTGATGACATCCCCGGTATTGGCATCCGTGAAATAATAATTGCCCATGGCCACGGCCATATTGTTTTGAATCGCGACGTCATGATTTTCAAACCGCACTTCTGACCAGGGCTGAAGGGCAAACCCGTGATCTTCGGGCACACGGCCGCCCACAAAATAGGAAAGGGCCTGATCAGCGGTTTCCCGGAACTGATCCGCCGCAGCCTTGGTGGGCTTGAAAAGAACCGGTCCGTCATCATAGCCATACATCTTTGCAATCATTTCCCGGGCCGCAGTTGTGTAATCCCCCCCGGCCTGGAATACCTTTCCGATGGTCACAATGCCGTGGCCCCACTGATTTTGAAGGGCAATGATATCTCCGGTGGTGAGCTTTTTCACGGTTTCTCCATAAACCGGAAAAACCAGGCCGATACTCAAAACAAGCACCAGGATCAGTATTTTATGGTATGTTCTCAAATGAATTCCCCTGTCTGTTTTGTGTCCGATCTGTTCAGCAACTCTGTGATTCCCCATTTTTTTTCCACCTGTAAAAAGTTTATATTTGACTGTTTTGCCGGAACAAAGGACATGGCCCTTTCCGCCAGAGCAGTGATGGACAACGCCGGATTCACCCCCAGGTTGGCCGGTATCATGGACCCGTCCGCCACCCGCATGTTTTTATACCCCATAACCTGATTTCTGTCATCGATTACCCCTTTTTCCGGATCTGTGTGCGCACTGCATCCCCCCATGATATGGGCCGTGATGGGCGCGTTCAGATACACTTCTGAAAAAATGCTGACCGGAATGCCGTCCACCCGCCGGGCCAGGCGCCGGACAAAGTCATGGGCAATGGGGATGTAGACCGGATTTTTTCTGTCACTGGCCTGTCTCGATGCCAGGGTTTTGACAAACGGCCAGATCTTTCGGTGTTTCCGGGACACATTCAAATAGTTGTCATGGGTCTGCATCACCAGAACGATCAGGTTTCTGCGGGCAAATCCAAACGGATTCAACAGCCGGAAAAACGATATCGGATGTCTCAGCACATTGGCGATATACCGGACTATCCGGGGGACCCGGCCCCCGCCGTCGGTCATCAAGACGGCCAAAAGCCCTAAAAAATCATTGCCCTGGGCATACCGCACCGGCTCCATATGGGTATGGTCGTCCGGATGCACACTCGATGTAATGGCCACGCCTTTGGAAAAATCTGCGGCCCGGCAATTGGCCCTGACCGACAAAATGGCTTCACTGTTGGTTCTGACCCGATGCCCCAGCTGATCCGACAGGTTGGGCAATCGCCCTTTCTCCTTCATGGTCAGCAGCAAAGACAGGGTTCCCAGGACCCCGGCGGACAGCACAATCCCTTTTGTGTAATAAACGGTTTCAAGTCTCAGGATTCCCGTGGTCTTCACCGCCGTGACCCGGTATCCCTCAGACCCGTCGTCCGACAACGGAAAAATATCTGTCACCCCGTGTTCAGCAATGATCTGAGCCCCGAATTTTTCCGCAAAAAACAGATAATTTTTGTCCAGCGTGTTTTTGGCATCTTTCCTACATCCGGTCATGCATGCCCCGCACAGTTCACACCCCACCCGGTCCGGCCCCTGTCCCAGAAAATAAGGGTCTTTGGCTTTTTTGCCCTGTTCTCCGAAATACACCCCCACCCGGGTTTTGTGAAAGGTGTGCTCCCTTCCATATTCCGCCGCAGTCTGGCGCATCAGATGGTCTGCCTCGCCGATATACCGGTTTTCCGTGGCCCCCAGCATTTTTTGGGCCAGCTCATAATAGGGCATGAGTTCGGATTTTCCCCCCATGCGCTTGACAACTTCATGATCAAAAAAAGAATCCGGGGGCACATACAGGGTATTGGCATAGTTCAGACTGCCGCCGCCCACACCGGCGCCGCTCAAGATAAAAATATCATTGAGCAGGTTCATCCGCTGAATGCCATATAAAAACAGTTTGGGCATCCACAGGTATTTGCGCAGGTGCCAGTTGGTTTTGGCAAAATCGTTGCCTGACCATCTTTTTCCCGCTTCGATAACGCCCACCTTGTAGCCTTTCTGGGACAAACGCATGGCAGACACGCTGCCGCCGAAACCGGATCCGATGACAAGATAGTCAAAATCAAAAATCGGCTCGGTCATCATAAAACTCCTGTTGCGGTTTTATTCATTAAGGTACCATGGCCCAGGAAAAAAGATTTTCTCTGGCCAGGATGCCGGACACTTTCGCTGCCCGGACCAGGTCGAAATTCAATATATCCAGAAGTGCATAATCCAGACCGGCCGACGCCAGCATGGCCACATAGCTTAGCTCGACAGCCAGCCGTGCCGCCCGGTCCGGGGCGTTGGTTCCCAGATTGGAGATACCGCCGATGGTCTTGACCGGAAACCCCAAAAGATCGGGCAGGGTGCGGATCACCTTCATTACCTCTCTGGCCTGAACAATCCCGTCCGCCCAGGCCAGGGGCGGGATCACCGGATCGATGATCACCCGCTCCTTGGCCACACCGGCAGATTCCACTGCTTCCATCAGATCCTGGGCCACCTCGAACCGCTGGGCTGCATCTATCGGCACCCGGGAGTCCGGATACAGCAGAAATCCCACGATATCCGCATTAGAATCTCTGGCAAGCGGCAGAATCTGTTCCAGTTTCCGGGGTTCCAGAGAAAATCCGTTAAGAATAATTCGGTTTTCCGCCGCCTTGACCCCGGCGGCCATGGCATCGGGGTTGGCCGTATCAATAAGCAGGGGCAGGTCAGTCACTGCCTGGACCGCCTCCATGAAAAACCGCATGCCCGGCCCTGCCTGTTTTCCCAGAGGACCGGTATTCACGTCAATGGCCCAGGCCCCCCGGGCTTCACAGGCTTTCACCAAATCCTGCACCGGTTTTGGGTCCAACTGCTGCAAGGCCCGACGGATGTCCGGCCTTGTGATGCGCAGGTTATCAGCGATCAGCTTCATCATCGGCTCCCATGCCGGTATAAGGGCCGCGCACCGGCCACAGAAAAAATTCAGTCAGCGGCTTGTACCCGACCCCCACAGGCCCGTCCTTTGTGTACAAAACCCAGGCATACCCGGTATCATATTGGCTGGTGGTGGCGGACCAGTAAAACGCCTGAACATGGGTAAACGGATGATTTTCAGGCAGGGCCGGGGAATGATGGTCCATGTCTGTGAGGCTTTCCAGGTCCCGGATTTCCGGAACCCGCCAGTCATCATATCCTTGTACCCGGTCCCGGTTCATCTGTGCGACCCGGTCAAATGCCGTGTTCCAGTCCATGGGGCCGTCAAAGGCATTGGCATGTCTCAGCCAGACCAGGCCGGTGCCGGTGTCATGGATGCTGTCGTCCTCTGGTCTGAACCGAGGCTCCGGCCAGGTTTTCCCGCTCTGAATCTCCCCGTCCTGGCCAGACCCGTCGCAGTCCAACCGGCTGCCGGACCCATCATAACAAACGGTCTGTCCGGTCTGCCACACCCGGGAACCACCGGGATGGATCTTTCGCACCGGCCAGACCATGTAGGAACGATGCTTCATTCCCTTGAACACCCGGGCCCCGCCCAGGTGGATATACCAGGCCTGGTCCGGCAGCCGGGCACAGGTGGTGGACGTCCAGTAATACCCGTGAAAAATGCCGGTAAACAAGTGACCGGCATCGACGCTGGGGTTGATCACTTCATGACTCATCAGGCTGAACAATTCCCGGCGGTTGGGCAGTTTCCAGTCATGATACCCGAACAGTCCGGTTTCGTTGAATGTTTTTATCTCTGCCAGGGCCTCCTCCCAGGTCAAGGGAAATTCCACCAGCCCGGCATTTTGAGTCCACATCAGACCCGTGTGTTCATCGATAACAACATCGTTGTCCGGTTTGAACCTGTTTTCCACGTTACTCCTGTTTTTCAGTGCTTTGTTTTTTACGAGGGCTATACCATGGCTGCCCGCCATACAGTTTTTCTTCACATTCCGGACACAGCCCATGGCTGAAAGAAGCCTGGGAATGTTCTTCTATAAACACTTCCAGATGGTTCCAGAATCCCTTGTCATTCCTTATTTTCTTACACCCGGAACAGATGGGAACAATCCCTTTCAGGGTTTTGATCTCGGCCATGGCATCTTTCAGTTCCTCGATCAGCTTTTTTTTGGCGGCAATCTCCTTTTTCAGGGTCCGGTTCCATGAGATCACCACAAACAGAATCACCGCCGCCATAAACACAACCGTGGCGACCCATTTTAAAATGTCGCTTTTCTGCAATCCGTGTTCATACCGCACCGACAGCCAGTCGTTTTTTATCCGCATGTGCTGTGCGGGAGTGATGGCCCCGATGGCCTTGTTCAGGATTCCCAGCAGCTCCGGACTGGTTTTTGGAACCGCCATGTGAAGATCATAACTTTCATAGGGCGTGGGGGCCGCGATTTTGACATTGGTCAGCCCATGGGTCTGGATAATATGGGTGGCGGCTGCCAGGTTTTCTATAACAGCATCCACACGTCCGGCTGCCACTGCCCTGAGTTGTTCAGCCGGAGAATTGACATAATAGGGTACAAATGCGATGCCGTCTTTTTTCAGCCAGTCGATGGTGGCGTTCTTCTCGATGACCGCCAGGGTTTTGCCGTGCAGATCCTGGATGCCCCCGATAAACGGCGCGTCCTTTCGGGTCAGGATGACCAAAGGAAAGGAAAGATAGGGAATGGAAAAAGACAGATAGGTCTCCCTTTCAGCTGTTTTGGCCGCACAGGCAATTATATCGATCTGACCGGATCTCGCTTTTTCCAGCACCTCTGTCCAGGGCAGTTTTTTTCGAACAGTCACTTCGAGGCCCAATGCCTCCATGATCGAAAACAGGTATTCCGCTGAAATGCCGTTCACATTCCCCTGATCATCAAAAAAATGAAACGGCGGAAATGCCAGTGGGCCCCCCGCTGAAATGACCGGATTTTTCTCCAGCCAGGCGGTTTCAGCGGGTGTCAGGGCCATGTCATCCAAAGAAAGATCGATCTGACCGGCATACCCGGCACCGACCCAAAGCAGGACTATCAGGATCACCCCGATTTTATGCTTACTTCTTCCCCACATACATGCCTTCGTAATCCAGTGTGGTCAAAGGTGTGCCTTCCGAATGAACCCCGGCATCCACGACTTTTGCGATAAACAGGGTGTGGTTGCCGGGCTGATGCTGTTCGATCACTTCCAGTTCAAACCAGGCCAGGCAGTTTTTCAAAATAGGTACCCCGGCGGTTCCGGTTTTCCAGTTTATTCCGGCAAACTTTTCCTTCGGGTCCGGCCCTTTAAACCGTTTGAGCAGGTCTTTTTGGGACTGATTGATGATGTGCAGCCCGAACGCCCGGGTGGTAACGATCATGTCGTGGGAGTACCGGTTGGGATGCACCGCCGCCATGATCAAAGGCGGATCATACGACACCTGGGTCACCCAGGAGGCGATCATGCCGTTGATCCCATCATCTGTTTTCGTGGTCAACACATAAATTCCATAGGTCATCTGCCCGAAGGCCGACTGCCACTGTTCTTTCATATCATACCTCCTTATTTTTGCGTTGATGACATCCCTTTTCCGGCAAGTTTGAACACGGCTGAAAACTCCATCACCGGTCTGTTCTCATCGTCAAATACCGTGGTTTTTCCCTCCACCTGACGTTCCTTGACCATGACTGCTTCCGCTTTTGCGGTGAGAATGCCTTTTTTCACAGGTCTCAGGAATTTTGCACTCAATGAGGTGGTGCCGAATCTGTTTCCCGGTGGAACAACACTTTTAATGGCAATGGCCACGGCCGTGTCCGCCAAAGTCACAATGGCGCCGCCATGGGCCAGGCCCTGCCCCTGAGCCAGTTCATAGACAAACGGCATGGTCAGACAGGCCCGCCCGTTTTCAGCCATCTCAATCTTTATCCCCACCAGTTTTTCAAACGGCGCGCAGCTGATCCAGCTGTCCAGTTTCACCTCATGGGGTCCGGTATTCAATTCGTTGGTTTCCATCATATTTTTCTATCCTCATCATTCATATTTCGCTCATCAAACGTTATTCCGGAGATATCTTCAGAAAAATCATGATGCTTCATGCCCCAATCAGATAATGATGCAGAACGCATTACATCTCTTCGTTCTTTTACTTTCCCTTTCAATTCAACCGGTGGTTTTCTTTTTCTTTTTTTTCCAGATAAAGTTGGTTCATCCAGCGGTATGATCAGTATCTCAATATCCCGATCAATGAATGATGGGGGTAAATCAATACACAGCTGTGAAGTATACACTTTTTTGATAATTCTTTTTATTTCCATGGTGTTGGCCTCAATCGATACCTGTGTTAACTGTGTAGGATATGATATAGCATATAATCCTGATTTTTCGATTTCTCAATCACTGTTTCAATGGTGAATGTATTTTCCAATTTTTCACCGAAGATCTTTTTCATGTCTGGATTTTTCCATCTGGCTATCACGTTTCGCAATTGCCGATTATGGTAAAAGGGTCTTCTGACAAATCAAAAGCCGGTTTTTCAACAAAATCTTTCCATTGCTTTTCATAGAGGGTACGTTCCAGGAGAATCACTTCGAAATTTTCACCCGCTTTGCCATCATCCATTCCGGGATCGACCTTGATCCCGCCGATATCTGTCAAAATATAGCGGTTGTGGAGTTTTTCACTGTCCTGTCGCTGCTTCCACCGATAAAAAGTGACACATAAACCCTGTGGAATCTTTGACTTGATTTTTTCTTCACAGGTCTGCCTGAAAGTAAAAATAGGTGCCTTCTCCGAAGTATGAATGGTTATCTTTTGAATTGCAGGGCGGCAGATTCTCCGGGTGGAAAGAACTTGAATAAACGCTTCCAACGGTCTTCGAAACCGGACGATTTCCGGCCCGAAATAGGGATCAATAAAATGAATTTCTGAACAGTTTACCAGCATTGCTGCTACCAGTTCAGCCATGTCAATCGCCTGGCGGGGACAATAATTTTGTGTTTTCACCTGCCAAAAAGGGCTGTCATCTATGGAACCGGGAGTCAACACATTTGCACGCTGCCCGGGGTTGGTCCGGGCGAGTATGGCTTGAAACGCCTGTCTTTTATTCTCTGCTTCGGCATTTTCAAGCCAGGAACAGGTACCGTCATACGCAACACCTTCACGGTAAATCAGTTTTGCCTTAAGCAGCTTGAACATCTCTTCGATCAAGGGAAGTTCATTGGTTTCATCCGCACCCGCAGCCGCCTGTTTGAACAATTTTCGCCAGTTTTTTAATTTTGGAAACTCCGCCATCATTCTGGGCGTTCCTATGCCGAATTTTTCATAATAATATCGGTATTCGCCTCTGTCTCTGCCCCAGTTTACAGCGAGATCCGGTTCAATGGCGTATTCATAAATCATCAGAAAAGCTCCCTGGCACGTTCGGCAAAAAAACCCTGGGGCCAGGGACGTTTAAACTCCCCCTCTTCATTGACCGGCATGTGAAGGATTTCCGAACCCTTTTTTCCGGGCTGGACATACAGTACCGCCACCTGTTCCGGAGTGATGGGGGTGGCACCGGCTTCCAGCTCTCCTTCTGCGGTTTCCCGGATTCGGCGCAGAATTCGCAAAATCAGGTGCTCAGAATGGGTTTCAAGCAAAAAAGTATTGTTATTCCCGGCCAGGGCCGATTCAATAAACACATCTCCCAGTTCCGCCTGCAACGCCGGATGAAGGTGTATTTCCGGCTGTTCAATGGCAATGATCTTTTCATGCTCGGCAAAGGCCGATACCAGAACCGGCAGCACCTGACTTACGCCGATACCCACATCGCGGTGAGATACCTGGGTTTCCGTTCGGCGGTCAAAAAGCACCAGTTCCTGGAAAGCCGCATAGTTTGATTCTGATTTTTTCAACCGGTTCAGAATGCCGTAAAGTTCTCCAAAATGATCTCCGGATACGGCCTCACCCACTGTTTTTTCAAAATCGGTCCAATCATCGCTATCCATGGCTGCTTCCACGCCACTGACAAGCGTTTCATAGTCCGCCTCAAGGTCTTCAATGGTCAGCAGGTTTTTAATGGAAAGTTCATAAGGGGTGCTGAGCTTTTTGGCATCCCGAAGCCAGTCATTGACCTTGTCACGGACATCTTTGTTTCGGCGGACAACATCCCAGGCATATCCACCACCGGCATACCAGTTGATATCATCATGTTCGGCAAAGGCCAAATGACGGGACGGATAGGAACGAAGCGGACCCAAATACTGGAGACGGTTTATTTCAGCGCTGATCACCTGGTTCAATTCCTTTATCAGTTCATCCAGGGTGCGGGGCAGAAAAAAGCGCAGCGCATTTGCCAGGTCTTCCTGCCGGTTTCCCCGACTGACCGGAAACAGGTGCAACTGCCGAACGGATTCTTCCTCACGCTCCTCATCCTTGATACTTTTTGGAAACAAGGTGTCCATGGTACTCCGCAGGCCGGCAATGATCTCGGCCATGGGCTGTTCCAGAGAAACCAGGTCTTTTTCAGAGACGCTTCCGGTGGTGGTGAAGCCTTCGAGCATGGCACGGATCAGCCGTTGCAGCACCGGATGGTTATAGGGAAGCTGATCCAGGGCCATCCGGTTGCCGGGCCGCCTGCTCATACGCAGCAGCAGCGTGTTGTTGCTGTGCAGTTCATAGGTAATGATATGGGGAACTGTGCCGGGCTCGGGTTCATCGGTTTTGGGATTCAACGGCATGCCAATGGTGATCAGCAGGGTGATATCTGCCGCCGGTTCAAGCAGTTCTTTCAGGCGCCCGGTAAATTTTCCGGTTCCCAGGGTTACCCCCCATTCCATCCGGCGGCTGATCTGGCGGCGGTGGATATACTGTTTAAAACCGCCAAGATCAATGGAGCTGCCGCCAAGATTGGTGCGAAACAGATCCAGTTCTCCTGTGCGCAGGGCCTCATGGGTCAGGGCCAGGCTGTGGATGATGCTGGATTTTCCGGCGCTGTTAGGCCCGAAAATCAGGGTGATGGGCTTGACCGGGATATGCTGGGTCTCTGCAAATGCCTTGAAATTGCCGAGGTGAATCGCATGGATCATCATCTTTCTCCTATTTGGCCAATACCCTGGCCTGAATTTCCATTTCCTGCAAAAGCTCTTCCATATGGGCCTGCCGCCAAGAGGTGGTGAGATCTCCGGTGAAAGCACAATGAAGAAGATGGGTAAACAAAATTTCCATTTTTTTACCACGCTTCTGTCTTTCATCTTTATTTGCAATAACTTTAAACATCTTTTCTGCAAAATCTTCTTGAAGAGTTTTTAATGGTATATAAACTGGGAAATTACGCAACTCTTTAGCATTAATATTAGCCATTCCAATTGCCCGCCTTGATTTATTAAGTAACATCTGTTTTGTAAAAGGCAAATTCATTAATGCCCATAAAAACTCGGGGACAATTTTTCCAGAATCAATACGAATACGAATAAGATAAGAAGCAAAGACCGCATCCATTTGACCAGACCAAATGCCAGTTTTACCAACAAGCTCTTTACTGTTTGTCCGATTAAAGAGAATATCCCCTTTATTAAGCAAATATTTTTTCTTTTCGTTTTCTGAAAAAACAATATATTTAATGTCTGAAACATCAAGATATCCTGCTTTATCGATGTTATTCATTCTAATTACTGGTAAACCTTTACCATCTGTATTGGCTCTAGCAGATGTCCCATATTGTGTTTCTATTACCACATCACCAAGGGTCCCTGTCCTCCACCCCATCGGATTCGTGGCAGGATCTCCGAATATTTTGATGAATAAAGCAGAAAGTATCCGCTCGGCCTTTTTGTCTGCATCTGTGCGCAATTTTCGCAAACGATCTGCCTGGTCAAGGATTTCTACTATTTTTTGTTGTTCGGAAATAGGTGGAAGTGGGATATCAATATTTTTTATTATCTGTTGGCTGACATTGGGTTGAGCCCCTCCAACCCTTTTTTGAAGTAAATCATTAATGCTATGATCCAAATAATACTTAACAAACCTATAGTGCGCTATTTCTGGATTAGGTTGAATATTACAAACTGCTTGGTTTGTTGCAGCATCAACACCTAAAATAGCTGTTTTCCCAACTGTTGCACCATACATTGCAATAAGGATTGAATTTCGAGGAATCAATTTTGCGGAAGATTCTTTCAGGCCTTTTTCTGTAATATACTCCTCGGTTTTGATTATAACATCATTTTTAAGTTCACCTGATTTGACCCAAGAAATTGATCCACCGTAGTAATCTGCATTTCTTCTTGAGGGAGTCCCTCCACTACCTGTTTGGCAAAAAGCCGATATCTTTTGTTTTGGCCACTTCATCCTGCCTCCTCCACATCCTTGAGCAGTTTCTCCAATCCCTCTGTTATTTCCTGCTCAATTTTCAATACCTCTCGGATCAGATCAGCCGGGTCTTCATCCGGGACTTCTTCTGCAATCTGGGGTTTATAGCGGCTGGCAGTGAGATTGTAATCACTGGTCACGATCATTTCAGATTCCGCCCACCAGTATTTGGGCTCTGTTGAACCGGGGGGCAGCATGGCCCCGGCCTGTTTGCCGGGCGGGGTTTGAAAACCGAATTTTTTATAATCATCCCACGCTTTCAAAAGGCCGGGAATCTCATTTTTTTCCGGAGTTTCAGGCCGGACACCGCCCTGGATTTTGTCCGGGTCATAACCGTCGTTTTTAATCTCGTAAAACCATACTTTCCGGGTGGCTGGATTGCCATTTTCAGGCAGGTTGACGGGTTTTCGAAAAACCAGCACCGAGGTTTTTACCCCGGCATAGGGCTTGAATACCCCGGCCGGAAGGGACACCACAGCCAGAATCTCAAAGTCAGTGACCAGTTTTTTACGCAGTTCTTTGTGGGCGCCGGAAGCACCGAACAGAGCCCCTTCCGGCAGCACCACTGCACAGCGGCCCCCGGGAGCCAGTGACTCCATCAGCAGGGCCAGAAACAGCAGCTCGCTTTTTTTGGAGCTGGTGGGCAGGTCGTGACGAATGGAATCCTTGGGCAGCACACCGGCAAACGGGGGGTTGGAAAGGATCACTTTGTACCGGCGGTTCAGGTCGTCCTCGGTAAGACCACCCATTTCGGAAAGGACATTGGCCCGTTTCAGGGGTGCCTTGCCTATACCGTGGAGCACCAGGTTCATCATGGAAATCCGCATCATCTGCCGGGAAACGTCAGTGCCAAAAATGGAAGCCTCCAATAAGTTCCAGTCCGGAATTCTCTCCCCAGCCCCTTTGCAGAAGGTCTGGAGGCTGGGAATCTCATTTTTGGCTTCATCCAGGGTCTGATTTCTTTTTTCCAGCCAATCTTCACCATAAATCGGTACTTCCTGGGGAGTTTCGCTGTACCTGGCCAGCAGGTAATCTACTGTATCAATGAGAAACCCGCCTGTACCGCAGGCCGGATCAAACACCGTGTCCCCGATATCCGGATCCGTCATGGCCACCATAAAGGCCCGGATCTGTCTGGGGGTCCTGAACTGGCCGTTCAGGGCTGATTGGCCCAGATGGGTGAGCAGGTATTCAAAAATATCCCCTTTGACATCCGGCCCCATTTTTCTGAAATCGATGGTGTCCAGTTCATCCACCACTTGTTTGAGGACATTGGGATCGGTGATCTCCAGAACCGCATCCCGGAAATATTCCGCCACCTGGGGCTCATCCTTGACCAGAGATGCCATATATGGAAACACCTCATCCCGGATAAAATCACGCAGCTTGTTGCCGCTGTAAAACCGCCATTTAACCCATCGAAACCGTTCGGCCTGATCAGGAAAGAGACGTTTGCCGTTGCCGGCCTTAAGCCGGACCCGCAATTCTCTGCTGGCTTCCTCCTCATCCAGCAACTTCAGATAAATAAGATAGGAGATCTGTTCGATATAGGTCACCGGATTGGTCACCCCGCCTGCCCAGAGGATATTGGTGATCCGGCTGAGTTTTCTTCGTATGCCCTGGTCCATCTGTTACTCCAGTTTGAATGTTATTTTTTTTCCAGTTTTTTTTGATCCCGTTCCACCTGTCTGATCCCTTTTTGAGGCGAAGGAAGATCTTCGGGCATGGTACCGCCCAGTTCCTTGATGGTCTGACGGACTTTTGAACCAACCTCATAATGGGTCTGATTGGCCTTTGTCTTACCTTTGATATTTTCCCGGCGCAGTTTTTCCTCTGTCTGGGTAGCCCGGAACAGGTTGGCAGCCAGTTCCGTGCTGCCCATGTAATCAAGAATTTTTTGACTTTTTTTCAATTTTTTGCGCTGATGTATCCCCTTGGCATCCAATCCTCCATACAATCCCTTGTATCCATGGTTCTGAAAAACAGCAAAGTCCAGCGTGGTTTCAACGCCGGCCTGTTGGGCCGCCTCCACCAGCTGTTTGTTGTGCTCCTTTAATTCATTGCGCAGAAAAAGCCTTTTTTCATCTTCTTTAAGTCGCTGAAAGGTCTCATCATCTGCCAGTTCCTGCCGCCGGGTCTGAATGGCAAAATAGGTCTGGCCATTGGCAATGATAGGCTTGGATGGATCAGCATTCTGAACGATCAGGTAGCATGCATAACGGGAAAGCCCGACAGAAGGCATCTCCCTCTTGGCACCGGAACCGATATCAACCATCTCGTGCATCTCCACGAAATGGTTTTGAACCGGTTGCCCGCTATTTTCACATGCCTTTTTGGCTTTTTCGATAACTGGTTGAAAATTGCGGTATTCCGCGTAATCTAAAACTTTGGCAAGCTGCCGTGATGACCAGAATTCCATTCCATCATCGGTGGTATGTTTTAAATTTTCAAATGTCTGATGGTGTTTTTTTTCAACCTTTTTGCTCATCTTGCTTCCTTTCGGCCGTTATTTTATGCTGTGATGCTGAAAACATGCCTGTTCAAATCTTCCACAATTTCCTGAAGTCCTTTTTCACCAAACAGCTCTATGCCGATGCCGGCGGCATTGAGAATGGACAGCGGCGGCTTAAATAAATCATCGATCTGTACCCTGCCGGTTGCAATACCCCGGTTCTTTAAAAGTGATAAATATTGGGCCTGTTCCGGGGCCAGTGCCCGGGACACCAGCCAGGCCCGAAAAACCTCTTCAAGCTTTTCATCCCGGCTTTTTATTTTGACCAGGCCAAGGGCTGCCTTGATAAAATCAATCAGACTGCCCACTGGATTTTTATATGCCCTGCGCAGGTTTTCTTCATTGAAATAGTGTCTTGGGCTGTTGAGCCGGGTGGACAGCTTTTCTTCTTCACTTTCAGTGAGGGGTTCACCCATTTTAACCTTATCGATGATGGGATCTTCTCTACTCATATCCCGCACTGTTTTTTCCCAGTTGGTCTGGTATTCTTTTTTATCGATCCGTTCTCCTTCAGGTCCGACCTCGACATAACTGACTGCCTCCAGCCATTCATCCGCAACACCCAGCTCTATCAATTTTTCAGGTTCCGGTCTGCCGCCTGAGCCGCCCGATGAAATACCACTTTTTGTCCCGCCGGTGAACACATCGGTATCAGAATCATTCCAGCGTTTATGATTATTGAAAAAATCGTAAATAACAAATTTTTCTTTCTGAATATGGGGTGCTATCCGGGTTCCCCTGCCCCGCATCTGCTGATAAAGAATCGGGCTCATTATCCGGCGGCACATGACCAGGTGGAGGATCTCACGGCAGTCAAACCCGGTATCCAGCATGCCGACACTGACCGCTACCATGGGATAGGTTTCCTTTTTGAACTGCCGGATCAGTGCATCAGGGTCAGCAACGTCCGATGTGATGACCACGGCATAGTTTCCTTTATGTTCGGGATGAAGTTCATTGAGATATTGTGCCAACCGGGCTGCATGGCGTTTGGTGATGGCAAAAATCACCGCTTTTCCAGGGCCTGTCTTCTGACCGGGTGCCAGGGACGGATAAGATTGCCAGGCGAGACGATCAAATTCTTCCATCATTATGCGGTTGGTTTTTTCATTGGTCCAGTCCCTCTCGAATCTGGCAGGATCATAATGGTTTTCATCCACATCAACACCTTCGGCGATAACTTCTGTGATGCCGGTGGCAAACTTGTATCGAGAAAGATATCCTGCATCAAAGGCATCCTGTATGCTGTATGAAAAATCTGGCTGCCCCGCCTTGCACTGATAAAATTCATAGGTATTTCGGTCAATGTAATTGGCAGGCGTAGCGGTCAGTCCAATATGCAGGGCATCAAAACGGGTCAGGGATGCCTGCCAGGCTCCATAGATGGAGCGATGACTTTCATCCATGACCACCACATCAAAATAGCCACTGGTGTATTCTTGGCACCGATTGATCATGGTCTGCAATAAACAGACCGTAATCTGTTTCTCCTGCCGTGCCATGCCGGGTTTGAGCCAATAACTGCCATATTGACCCCCCAGTAGATCCTGAATGGCTTCCAGGGCCTGTTTGGCAAGCTGTTCCCGGTCTACAAGAAAAAGAATACGTTCTGCCCATCCGGCTTCTATCAGCCTTTTTATATACAGAGTGGTCAAATCCGTCTTGCCGGTACCGGTGGGAAGTTCAATAAGAAATCTTTTTTTACCAAGTTCAAGGGCATGATCAAGGGCACGCATGGCTTCCTGTTGATATGACCTTACTTCCCTGGTTTCTCCCTGTCGTATGTAATGCTCAGGTATTTCCACCGTGGCCAGAGGCTTGCGATTTTTACGCGACTCCACAATCCGTTCCATGTCACGCTGGGAGAAAAATGATGCCACAATCCGTGCATCATCATTCTGGTAATCCCAAAAATAGATCAGTTCTCCATTGGTCAGGAAAATAAAAGGTGCCTCCAGCGCTTTCGCATAAGGCAGGGCCTGCTGCTTTGCGACATAGGGATTGATGGCATTTTTTTTGGCCTCGATGACAGCAAGGGGTTTGCCCTGGCTGTTTTGAAGGACATAATCAACCCTTCCTAAAGCCGGTTTTTTTTTCTGTTTCGAAAATTCTGCTTCATAATAGCCTGACAACGTTTCTTCAACCTTCAGTTCATCAGAAACATTTCCATCAAACTGTTGAATATATACTTCGGTTCGAACCTGAAACTTGTCAGCCGGATCCCAGAGGGCTTCTTTAAGCATATCGTCAATGAGTATTCTGGCATCTGCTTCGGTGGTTTTTGGGCCCATGATTTTTTCCTTCATGTTGTTTAATCATAGCAACTAACATGCCATTTTTATTCAATCTCATATTTTTTCAGCCAGTTTGTCAGTGTCTGATAACTTGAAAGACCCAATAATTTAGCGGCTTTTGTCTTATTTCCATGACATTCTGAAAGCCCTTTTTCAAGATAATGAACCGCCACTTTTTTTATAATCAGATTCAAGTCGATCCCTTGTCCAATGGGTTGCTCGAAAAATTGTGAGATATCCTGATCTTTTTGGGGACTCTGAAGCAGCGAATCATGGATATCTTCATCATTAATATTATCATTCAAAGACCAGACAGCCGCACGGGTTAAGGTATTCTGTAATTCACGCACATTTCCCGGCCATGCATGCTGTAACAATATATTTTTTGCAGAAGCAGAAATTTTTTTATGTCTATACCCGGGCTCACCAACACTTTCCTTATTTATCCGATTCAAAAAATGGTCTACCAGATAACTGATGTCGCCCTGTCTTTTCCTTAAAGGCGGTAGCTTAATTACCGCCACAGCCAACCTATAAAACAGATCTCCTCTAAAATTCCCTGCCGCAACTTCTTCCATAAGATTTCTGTTTGTAGCCGCAATAATTCTTATATCAACCTTTCGGGTTTTGTTTGTTCCAATTCTTTTTACCTCGCCTTCCTGTAATATCCGAAGCAGTTTAACCTGCATGTTTTTTGGAAGTTCTCCAATTTCATCCAGAAAAACTGTCCCTTCATGGGCTTCCTCAAAATGACCAACCCTTGAAGTGCTTGCTCCTGTGAATGATCCTTTTTCATGTCCGAATAATTCAGCTTCAACCAATTCAGCCGGGATGGCCCCACAGTTAATCGTAATAAAGGGTTTGTTTATTCGTGGACTGGCTTTATGAATGGCCCGGGCAAACAGTTCCTTGCCGGTTCCTGATTCGCCTTCGATCAATACTGGTATGGAACGTGGAGCGATACGTCGGGCTTTTATTATCACCTGCTGCATGGTTTCACTGCGATGGATAATATCCTCAAATTCGGGGGCATCTTCTGATAACCCAAAGGATAACCTTTCAAGCGTTTTATCAGACTTTCTTAAAAGATCCGGTATAAAATCAGCGGAAATATCAAATGGTATGGAAACGGTACGAACACCATGATTCAGAGAAGATTCTATTATTTCTGCCGGAAAACGAGTTTTAGAAAGAATAATCCAAACAGCTGCCATCTGAGGTGTACCTGGACTGATATGAAAGACCAGATCCATATCTCCTGGATGCCTTTTTTTTATATCCGTCACAACACGGGCAACAGCTTCATAAATTTCTGAAAAAATTGTAGGGCCGGATAATCGTTCAGAATAGACAAAAATCGGTGTTTTTGTTTTGGTTTCCAACCATGCTTTATAATATTTCGTATCTTCTGGTTGAAAATCACTTATTAAGCATATTTCATCATAAGTTCTGGATGAAATCGCCTGTGCGATTGGTCCTGATCCAGCTTCAACTATATTGTTGGAAGCCCTTAAATCCGTCAAACCAATCCAGCTTGTTAAAATCGTCTTCATGAATCAACTAATACAAATTAATTTATGGAGATACAAGATTTTTTAAATTTATGCATCCAGATCCATCACATGATCCAGCCCTCGGCGAAGACCCGTGAAGGTGTCCACCTTTCGGATGGCCAGTAAAGCCCCGTCCACATAGGGCTGGGCACTGGTGCCGGCATCGTGCCGGATGGTCAGGGTCTGGTCGGGCATGCCGAAAATGATTTCCGAAGACAGGGTGAATCCGGGCAGCCGGATGGAATGCACCTGGGAGCCGGTCATGTCTGCGCCCCTGGCTTCGACGGGACCCTGGGTGTCTGCCAAAGGAACGGTCAGTTGGGGCTGTCTCACCTGGGACAGCCGGAAGGCCAGTTCCCGGGCCGTGCCGCTGGGGGAATCTTTTTTCGCGTCACCGGCATAATCGATGATTTCCCATTGAGGAATATACCGGGCCGCAATTTCTGAAAATTTTTGCAAAAGCACCACGGTCAGGGCAAAATTTCCCGCTGCCAGCACACCTACTTTTTTTTCCAGCGCTTTTTCATGGATCTGCGCATAATCCGCATCGGTCAGGCCCGAGGTTCCCACCACCACATGTACGCCGGCATCCAAAGCCGTCATGATATGTGTCATGGCCACGTCAGGTTTGGTAAATTCCACCAGCACCCGGGCATCGGCCAGCAATTGTCTTGTCACAGAATCGGTAATTATCACATCTGTTTTCTCAAGACCCAGAACCTCGGCCAGTTTCTCACCTTTGCGGGTTCTGGACACCGCACCCGCCACCTCCATGTCGGTCTGTGCGTGAACGGCTTTTGTCAACGCGGAACCGGCCCAGCCCGTGGCTCCGGCAATACACACTTTTTTTGTCATGGACGGTCTCCTTTCATCATTTCTTTACCTTGATTATTATGGTATTTTGGGTTTGATGTCCAATGATAAAATCATGAATTTTTCTCTTTATTTTTAAAATATGAATCTGGTATAGTTCAAATTTTATTTTTCATTTATTTATTGTTTTTACAAGGAGTCATGGCCGTGGAAGAAAATATCATTCGTTTTGCCAGCCGCATGGATCAGCTGCCGCCTTATCTGTTCGGCATGATCAATAAGATGAAAATGGAAAAACGGCGCAACGGAGATGATGTCATCGATCTTGGCATGGGCAATCCCATGGATCCCACCCCGGATGCAGTGATCGAAAAACTGGTGGAGGTGGCCAAGGACCCCAAATCCCACCGGTATCCGGAAAGTTCGGGCATGCCGCATTTGAAAAAGGAGATTGCCAAATACTATCAGCGCCATTATGACATCAATCTGGATGCGGAAAAGGAAACCTATTTCACCATCGGCTCCAAAGAGGGGATTTCCCATCTGTGCCTGGCCATCATGGGACCCGGGGATTCCGTGCTGGTGCCGGCACCGGCCTTTCCCATCCACATCTATGCCGCCGTCATTGCCGGGGCCAATGTCATGCGAATCCCCATTGCCCCGGAGCAGGGATTTTTAGACCGGATCATCAAGATCTGCGAATCCTGCTACCCGGCCCCGAAGGTGCTGATGCTCAATTATCCCCACAACCCCACGGGCGTGGTCACAGACATTGCGTTTTTTGAAGAGATCGTGGCTCTGGCCAAACGGTTCAGATTCATGGTAATCAATGACTTTGCCTATTCCATGATCACGTTTGACGGATACAAGGCCCCCAGTTTTCTGGAAGCCCCGGGTGCCAAGGATGTGGGCGTGGAATTCGGCTCATTTTCCAAATCCTACAACATGGCGGGCTGGCGCATCGGCTACTGCGTAGGCAATGAGCAGATTGTCAAAGCGTTGGGCCAGATCAAGGGATATTTTGACTATGGTATTTTTTCCGCCATCCAGGTGGCGGGCATCATTGCGTTAAGAGACTGCGACGATACCATTCCCGTGCTGGCCAAAACTTACGAGGTCCGAAGAGATGTGTTATGTTCCGGCCTGTCCCGCATGGGATGGGATATTACCCCTCCCAAGGCGGGCATGTTTGTATGGGCCAAAATCCCGGCACCCTTTGACAAGATGGGAGCCATGCAGTTTGCCGTTGAAATGATGAACCGGGCCAATGTGGCTGTGGCACCGGGCACCGGATTCAGTAAGGAAGGCGAAGGCTATCTGCGCCTGGCTTTGGTGGAAAACGAGGAACGGCTGCGCCAAGCCATGCGGCAAATGAAAAAAGCCATGGATGCCATGGAAATTCAATAATCCAGGGACGTCACCTCCAGGGCGTGCTTTTGAATGAAATTGCGGCGGGGTTCCACCTCTTCTCCCATGAGCAGGGTGAAAATCTCGTCCGCTTTTTCCGCATCGTCGATATTCACCTGGAGCATCATGCGTTTTTCCGGATTCATGGTGGTTTCCCAGAGCTGTTCCGCGTTCATCTCCCCCAGACCTTTGTACCGCTGAATAGCGATCCCTTTTTTGGCTTCCGCCATTAAAAAAGCGTACAATTCATCAATAGTGGCAAATTCGTTTCGTATTTTGGCATCTTCCTGTTTGGACATCACAGCAAACGGCGGCTGGTTGAACTCGGCGATTCTTTCATAGCTTTTGAGCATCTGCTTGTAGTCGGAGGTGGCCAGTATCTCCCGGCCCACCCTCAGCAGGAACTGCTTGCCTTCCTTGTCATAGATATCCATCTCATAGATTTTGCGCTCCGGGTCATATTCAATGTCTTGGGGCTGATACCCGGAATTTTTCAAATCCTGGGACAATGCCTCGAAATTGCTTCTCTTTTCCAGGAAAAATTTGTCTCTGACCCCGTGATGAATCACATTGAGCAGCATTTTGGTGTCAAAATCCCGCTTCCGAAGCAATGACACTGCATTGAAATACCAGGTCATATTCTGCATGAACTGCTGGAATTTTTCTTCAGGAATCGGATCTGTCTGATTGTCGATATACAGATCTTTTTGCGAGGCAATGCGCTGAATCAGATACAAGGAGTATTCTTCCTCGTTTTTCAGATACAGCCCGCTTTTTCGGGAACCCACCCGGAACAACGGCGGCTGGGCAATGTACAGATATCCTTTTGCGATCATTTCCGGCATCTGGCGGTAAAAAAAGGTGAGCAGCAGGGTCCGGATATGAGAACCGTCCACATCCGCGTCCGTCATGATCACCACCTTGTGATACCGGATTTTTTCCACATCATACTCTTCCTTGCCGGCCCCTGTGCCCAGCACGGTGATGATGTTTTTGATCTCGTCACTTCTCAGAATCTTGTCAAACCGGGCTTTTTCCACATTCAGAATCTTGCCTTTCAAAGGCAGAATGGCCTGGAACCTTCGGTCTCTTCCCTGTTTGGCCGACCCGCCGGCAGAATCGCCCTCCACCAGGAACAGTTCTCTTTCCGCAGGATCGGCAAACTGACATTCCGCCAGCTTGCCCGGCAGGGTGGAATCCATCAGGGTGCCTTTTTTTCTGGCCAGTTCCCGGGCTCGTTTGGCTGCATCCCTGGCCCTGGCCGCATCCACGGCCTTGGAGATGATCTGTCTGGCCACGGTGGGGTTTTCTTCCAGAAACCAGGCCAGTTTTTCGTTGAGCAAAGATTCCACAATACCCTTGACTTCATTGTTGCCCAGTTTGGTCTTGGTCTGGCCTTCGAACTGGGGCTCCATGATCTTCACGGAAATGATCACGGCCAGGCCTTCTCTCATGTCATCGCCGGACAGCTTGATATTCTGCATGTTTTTGGGCAGATTTTTAGCCCCGGCGATATACGCATTCACCGTGCGGGTCATGGCCGCCTTGAACCCGGACACATGGAATCCGCCCTCGATGGTGCGGATGTTGTTGGCATAGGAATACAGTTTTTCCTTGAATGTGTCATTGTACTGGATGGCCACTTCCACCTGCACATCTTTTTTGTCCCCCTCGATGTGGATGGGATCATGCAAAGGCGTACAGGAGCGGTTCAGATATTCCACAAACGACACAATCCCGCCTTCGTAGAAAAAATCATCTTTCTGGGCGGACCGCTCGTCTTCGATAATGATCCGGACCCCCTTGTTCAGAAAGGCCAGCTCCCGCATGCGCCGGGACAGAATTTCATAATCAAATTCATTTTCGTTCATGACCGTGAAATCCGGCGTAAATCGGATTTTTGTTCCTTTTTTCACGGTATCTCCCTTGACGGTCAACTCCGTGACCTTGTGCCCCCGGGAATACACCTGGTGATAGATCTTTCCCTTTTTATAGACTTCCATTTCCAGGTGGCTGGACAGAGCGTTGACCACGGAAATTCCCACGCCGTGAAGTCCGCCGGACACTTTGTAGGAATCCTTGTCAAACTTGCCGCCGGCATGCAGTTTGGTCATGACCACTTCACAGGCCGGCACATGCTCGGTATCATGTATCTCAATGGGAATCCCCCGGCCGTTGTCCTCCACACTCACGCTCATGTCCGGATGAATGGTGACATTGATGGTGTCGCAATGGCCAGCCATGGCCTCATCGATACTGTTGTCCACCACCTCGTACACCAGGTGATGGAGTCCTTCCATGTCCACATTGCCGATATACATGGACGGCCGTTTTCTGACTGCTTCCAGTCCTTCCAGAATCTTGATGCTGCCTGCGTTGTATTCTTTTGTCACGTTGTCTTCTTTCATGAGATATGCATTGCCATGATGGCACAGATAAGATTGTCATCATCCATGGCTTTGATGATGCACGGCGTTTTTGCTTCTTTTATGTAGACCACCACGGTGGCCTGGTCGAACAGGTTCAAAGCATCCATGAAATATCGAGGGTTGAAAGCACTTTTTATCTCGTCTCCTGAATACCCGATCATCATGCGTTCTTTGGATTCCCCGATCTCCGGGTTGGTGATGGTAACCGTGAGTTCGTTTTCTTTAAAATTCAGAATCACGCTCTTGTAATCATCGGAAGTGAGAATGGAAACCCGTTTCATGAGTGTGTAAAACATGTTGCGGTCCACTTCCATGCCGGTCATGGTATCGGTCTGGATGATGGGCGGGTAATTGGGATATTCTCCGCTGAGCAGTTTGATCATGATGGATTCATTGGCCCGCTGAAACACAAAATGATTGGCTTTGATTCCCACCCGGATGGATTCCGAGGTGTTGTCTATAAATTTGTGCAGTTCGCTCAGCCCTTTTTTGGGAATGATCACGGGCTCGTTCGGCAACACCAGATCCCCGGTGTATTTGGCATCAAAACAGTTGAGACGCCGGGAGTCGGTGGATACCATTCTTAAGTGCAGGACATCGTTTTTTTCAATTTTTTCAATCAACGCCCCTAGCACATAGGTGCGTTTTTCATCTCCTGCATAAGAGATCACGGCAGCGGATTCCAGCATTTTCCTTAAATCTTTTGCATTGATTTCAATGAAATCCACATTTTCAATGACCGGTGTTTCCGGAAAATTTTCATAATCCGATGAAACGATATGAAACAGGCTGTCTCCTTTGCCGATTTCCACCCATCTGTTTTCCACTTCATTGACCGGAATGGTATTGTCCGGATATTCTCTGACGATTTCAAAGAATTTTTTGGCGCTGATGGAAATAATGCCTTCTTTTTCAACAACCGCGTCATAAGTACCGATAAACACGGTTTCCAGATCATTGGCAGTGAGAATGATCTGGTCTCCCATGGCTTTGATCAGTACATCCGAGGTGATGGATAAGTTGGTTTTTCTACCGGTGATGCCCTGGATTTTAGAAAGAATTTCCAAGACTTCTTTTTTATCAAATGAAAATCTCATTCCGGTTCCTTTTTATTCTTTCTTTTATATTTTAAGGATTATTCCTGAAATATTTATATCAAAACAGGTCTTTTATCAAATGATAAATCGGAAACATATTTATTTATGGATTATAGATTTAAAATAATAATAACAATAAGGGGTGTTCATATGTTCAAAACGGTTTAATTGCCTTGAATTAAAAATATAAATTTAAAAATTCGGGTTGAAAATAAGGTTGGTAATTCATTAAAACAGACCGGGTTTTCAACACATGATCCCAAAGGTGTTCAAAACCCGGTCTGTTTTGAACAGGTTTTCATCATTTTTTTAATCATTGTATATCCAGGTGCGCATCGGATCAAACCCCTTGTGTTTCCAGTCATCCGCCGTGCGTTGTTTTAAAAAGGTGAAAAACAGGGTGTCAATAACCTGCGTGATCCTGACAAGCAGCAGGGCTTTTTCAATGATCCGGCCTTCGATTTCGTCATCAGACCCGTCTCCGGCCGCAGCCGGGGTTTTCAACCCGGTGATGTTGAAACTGTCTCCTTTGAGGGTGAAATGGTATTCCTCTTCAGGTCCCAGTTTGCATATCAGGTTCATTTCCGTGACCTTGGCCCCTTTTTTCAGGGCCGTGGTACCTTCTTCCAGCCCGGCCTGGTCTCCTTTGATGGTGATCTTTTCCCTGGCATTGTCTCCCAGGCTGTTTTCCAGCACCAGGGAATTGCCGATGTCCAGGGATACCGGATCCCTGGATTCTATGGCCTGTGTGATGTCCTGTCCGGTTTCCACCATGAACCACAACCAGGTGAGAAATTCATTGCCCAAAAATGAGTATTTATTGTACGCAGTGGCGATATCCAGCATGGGTCACCTCGAAAAGTGTAATGGGGTTAAAGTCAGGATGCGGTCTTTTTGTGTCGAAGAAAACGCTGATTTTGTTTCAACCAGGGTATAAGGAAACAACCGGACCGGTTTCAGATGAAAGGATTTGAAAAAAAGGGTTTCAAAAAACTCGTTGGCTGCCTTCTGGGTGGTGAGCAAAAACAGGGTCTTTGCTTCATAATCCCACAGCACATCGTACACATTGGGAATGGACGGCATTTTGTGCATCAGCACATCCATGATCGTTTCCTTGATCTCCGATTTTTCATTTTTGGAGATGAAATCTCGGCCGGAATCCGCTTTTTTTTTCTCGATTTCAATGGCCATCTGTTTGTGCACCAGTTTGGCTGGGATCGATTTTTTGTCAATGCGCAGCGAAAAAAGAAAATAGCTGCCAAAAATAAATGAAAATTGATCAAAATCAGGCAGATACGGACTTTCAAAAGGGGTCCATCCAGCGGAGATTTCTTCATATTCATTCTCCGTTTTCGGGATTGCGTGCTGAATCAGTCCGTTGCGAACCTGTTCCATGGGTTCGGTGTCAAATGTATCTAAAATATGATACCGGCTCATGGATAAGGTGGCAGATAAAAATCCCATGTATTCTCCTTGGTTTATTTTTTATATAACTCATTTTTTTTATTAAAAATTAATTTAAAAAACAATTTGGATATTCTATCATATTTCTTTGATAAAGGACAGGCCATAGATGGATACGGCATTTACAATTTTAATTATATATTGTAAGACGAACAGGTTATATCGGGATTTTTACGTTCGCAAAAAAACCACAAGAGGTGAAAGAAATGAAAAAAAGAATGCAGACCATAGACGGAAACACTGCTGCAACCCATGTGGCTTATGCCATGAGTGAAGTGGCAGCCATATATCCCATTACGCCTTCCAGCCCGCTGGGGGAAATTGCCGACGGCTGGGCATCCAAAGGTCGGAAAAACATTTTCGGCCAGGTGCTGGATATCAAACAGATGCAGTCTGAAGCCGGTGCCGCCGGTGCCGTCCATGGGTCTCTGGCCGCCGGTGCCTTGACCACGACATTCACGGCCTCCCAGGGACTGCTGCTCAAAATTCCCAATATGTATAAAATATCGGGCGAACTGCTGCCGTCGGTATTTCATGTGACGGCCCGGTCCATTTCCGCCCATGCCCTGTCCATTTTCGGGGATCATCAGGATGTGATGGCGGCCCGGCAGACCGGATTTGCCATGCTGGCATCCTGTTCGGTCCAGGAAGCCCAGGATCTGGCCCTGGTGGCGCATCTGGCCACGGTGGAAGCCCGGGTGCCGTTTATGCATTTTTATGACGGGTTCCGCACCTCCCATGAGATCCAGAAAATTGAAATGATCGAATACGAGGACATGGCATCGCTGTTCAATTTCGAGGCATACAAGGCATTTAAGGCCCGCGCTGTGAATCCGGAACATCCGGACACAAGGGGAACGGCCCAGAATCCGGATATCTATTTTCAGGGCCGGGAAGCGGTCAACAGATATTATCTCAAAGTCCCGGCCATCGTCAAAGCCTGTATGAAAAAGGTGGGGGACCTGACCGGTCGCCGGTATAATGCTTTTGATTATGTGGGGGATCCTCAGGCGGATCATATCATCGTGGCCATGGGATCGGCATGTGAAGCCATCGAAGAATCCATTGACTGCCTCAATGCCCAGGGACACCGACTGGGTCTGGTCAAGGTCCGGCTGTACCGGCCCTTTGACACCCAGGCATTTTTACAGGCCATTCCATCCACAGTGGAGGCCGTGACCGTGCTGGACAGAACCAAGGAACCCGGTGCCATCGGCGAACCCCTGTATACGGATGTGTGCACCGCGTTCATGGAATACGGCGAAGGCCCGAAAATCATCGGGGGCCGGTACGGGCTGTCCTCCAAGGAGTTCAATCCCTCCATGATCAAGGCGGTGTATGACAACATGAATGCCATGGCTCCGAAAAACCATTTCACCGTGGGCATTGACGATGATGTGACTCAGACATCCCTGGAAGTGACCAAAGGGTTTGACCCGGCACCCCAAGGCACCATTTCCGCCAAGTTCTGGGGTCTGGGATCTGACGGGACCGTGGGAGCCAACCAGTCCGCCATCAAGATCATCGGAGATAACACGGACAAGTATGCCCAGGGATATTTTGCCTATGACTCCAAGAAATCCGGGGGTCTGACCGTGTCTCATCTGCGGTTCGGGGATGTGAAGATCAAATCCACCTATCTGATCGAAAATCCGGATTTCGTGGCCTGTCATAAATCCAATTATGTGCAGATCTATGATGTGCTCAAGGGCATCAAGGAAGGCGGTACGTTTCTGCTCAACTCCCAGTGGTCTGTCAAGGACATGGAAAAACAGATTCCCGGGGATGTGCGAAAGACCATTTACGATAAAAAACTCAATTTCTACAACATTGATGCCGTGGCCATTGCTGAAAAGATCGGTTTGGGCAACCGCATCAACATGATCATGCAGACCTGTTTTTTCAAGCTGTCCAATGTGCTGCCCGTGGATCAGGCCATCCAGCTCCTTAAAGACGATATCAAAGTGATGTTCGGTAAAAAAGGGGATGCTGTGGTGAACATGAATATTGAGGCGGTGGACCAGACCCTGGACAACCTGATTAAAGTGGATGTGCCCGAGTCCTGGAAAGACGCGGTCAGAGAAGACACGTCAGCTGAGCCGGCCACCTTGTTTGTGGAAAACGTGATGCGCAAAATCAATGCCCAGGGCGGAGATGACCTGCCGGTGTCTGCATTTTCCGTTGACGGCGTATTTGAGCAGGGTACCTCCAAATATGAAAAACGCGGGGTCGCCATCAATGTGCCGGAATGGATACCGGAAAACTGTATTCAGTGCAACCAGTGCGCGTTTGTGTGCCCCCATGCCGCCATCATTCCTATCGTGGCAAAGCCCGAAGAACTTGAAGGTGCCCCGAAATCCTTTGTCACCGTTGACGGCAAAGGCAAGGGCATGGAAGAGTTTCAGTTCAGAATTCAGGTCAATCCCCTGGACTGCCAGGGATGCGGCAACTGCGCTGATATCTGTCCGGCCAAAACCAAAGCCCTGGTGATGAAGCACTTGTCCACCCAGGTGGAAGAACAAAAGATCAACCACCAGTTTTCCACGGGCATTTCATTTAAGACCGATATTCTCAAAAGAGAAACCGTCAAAGGCAGCCAGCTGTATCAACCGCTGCTGGAGTTCTCGGGTGCGTGTGCCGGATGCGGGGAAACCCCGTATGTCAAGGTGATCACCCAGCTGTTCGGTGAAAGAATGACCATTGCCAATGCCACGGGGTGTTCCTCCATCTGGGGGGGATCGGCCCCGTCCACGCCATACTGCACCAATGCAGACGGGCAGGGACCGGCCTGGGCCAGCTCATTGTTCGAGGATGCGGCGGAATACGGGTACGGCATGATGCTGGCCACCCAGAGCCGGCGCAAGACCCTGGCTGCCAAAATGAAACAGGCCCTGGAAACCGATTTGGCCCCGGAGGTGACAGAGGCGTTGAAAGGCTGGGTGGCAGGCAAAGACGATGTTCAGGAATCCAGCAAATACGGATTCGCCCTGAAAACCTTGCTCAAGGATGTAGACGACGGTCTTTTGAAAGAGATCTATGACGAAAAAGATGTGTTCACCAAAAAATCCCACTGGGTGTTCGGCGGGGACGGCTGGGCCTATGATATCGGGTTCGGCGGTCTGGACCATGTGCTGGCATCCGGAGAAGACATCAATATTCTGGTGTTGGACACGGAAGTGTATTCCAACACAGGCGGCCAGTCTTCCAAGGCAACCCCCACCGGTGCCATTGCCAAATACGCGGCTTCCGGTAAAAAAATCGGCAAAAAAGATCTGGGCCGGATGATGATGAGCTACGGGTATATCTATGTGGCATCCATCTCCATGGGCGCCAACAAGAACCAGACCATGAAGGCCCTGGTGGAAGCGGAAAACTATCCCGGCCCCTCGTTGATCATCAGTTATGCCCCGTGTATCAACCAGGGAATCCGCAAAGGCATGGGAAAATCCCAGGAAGAGGGCAAACTGGCTGTGGAATCCGGATACTGGCCGTTGTACCGGTACAATCCGGAGCTGATCAAACAAGGCAAGAATCCTTTTATTCTGGATTCCAAAGAACCGGACGGCAGCCTTCAGGAATTTTTGGGCGGGGAAGTCCGGTTTGCAGCCCTGGAAAAAAGTTTTCCGGATGAATCCCATCGGCTGCGCAAAAAAATCGAGCAGGAGGTTATGGACCGGTATCATATGCTTAAAATGATGGCCGATATAGGAAAATCAGAGGATAAATAACCTGACATAACCGGCTGGAACCGGATTCGGTTCCAGCCGGTGTGCGATATATGCCGGGTCCTTTATCTGTTTTTATGACATGCAGGTTATAATAATTGAAAAGGAGCCAAATGATGTTAATCGGAATTCCCAAAGAGATCATGGTCCAGGAAAACCGGGTGGCGGCACTCCCGGAAACCGTGGAAAAGTTCGTCAAACTCGGGTTTGAAGTGATGGTGGAACCCGGTGCCGGTGCCGGGGTGTTTGTGACCGATGACCAGTACCAGAGTGCGGGTGCCGTCATGGGTGCGGATGCAAAGGACGTGTATGACAAATCCGATATCATACTCAAGGTGAAAGAACCGCTGTTCAACGAGCCGTTCAATACCCATGAGATCGATATGATGAAGAAAAGCACCATTTTGATCACATTTCTGCATCCAGCCACCCCGTCCAACCACGATGGGGTGAAAAAACTGCAGGAAAAGCAGATCACCGCATTCACCATGGACGGTATTCCCAGGATATCCCGGGCCCAGCGCATGGATCCGTTGACCTCCATGAGTGCCATCACAGGCTACAAAGCCATTATCATTGCGGCCGGGCATTTTCCGAAATTCATTCCCATGATCGGGACTTCCATCGGCATGATTAAGCCGGCCAATATTCTGGTGGTGGGCACCGGTGTGGTGGGGCTCCAGGCCATTGCCACGGGCAAACGCTTAGGCGGCGTGGTCAAGGCGGTGGACATCCGGCCGGACGCCCGAAAAGAAGCGGAAAGTTTAGGGGTCAAGGTGGTGGGATTTGACGCGCCCCCGGAACTGGTCATCGGCAGGGGCGGGTATGCCAAAGCCCTGCCCGAAGAATGGCTGGAAAAAGAGCATCAGGCACTGGCACCCCTGGTGGCGGATGCGGATATCATTGTGTTGAGCGCACTGGTGCCCGGAGAGGTGGCCCAGACGCTCATCACCCGGGAAATGGTGGAAACCATGAAACCCGGGTCCGTGATCGTGGATGTGTCCATCGACCAGGGCGGCAACTGTGAAATGACCGATCCGGGGAACGAGCGGATGTACAACGGCGTCTATATCTGCGGCATCAAAAACATTCCCGGATCTCTGCCGGTACATGCCTCATGGCTGTATGCCAACAACCTGTACTATTTTGTGGAAAACCTGTTTAAAAACAAGACGACCGAATTCGACATGACCGATGAGATTGTCAAAGATGCCTTGGTGACCCATAAAGGCGAACTGCATCATCAGGGTGCCAGAAAAGCCATGGGTCTGTCGGACTGATTTTTATATTTTTCATCGGGAGTTCTTCATGAGCAATCTTGTATTGATGGTCGGGGTATTTGTTTTTTCATTTGTGGTGGGATATTTCCTGATTTCACGGGTGCCCACGCTGTTGCACACCCCGCTGATGTCCATGACCAATGCCATCTCCGCGGTTACCATTCTGGGGGTGTTGATTCTGTTTTCCGTGCCTTCCACAAGGTTTGAACAAATGATTGGTTCCGTGGCTTTGATCATGGTCACGTTCAACCTGGTGGGCGGATTCACCATCACGGACCGGATGCTTCGCATGTTCAAAAAAAAGCAGGAAGGAAATAACCCATGACTCTGGTGCTGGATTTTTGTCTGATCGGTGTACTGATTGTCGGGATCTGGCTGTTCCACCGGCCGGCTGAGGCAAAATACGGCAACCTGACCGCCGCCGCGGCCCTGGCGTGTGCCATGGGGCTGGTGATTTACAGATACGGGATCATGCATCCTTTTGTGGTGGTGATCTGTCTTCTGGTCGGAGGGGTGATCGGCATCTGGGTGGCCCGGAAAATCACCATGATCCAGATACCCGCCATGGTGGCGTTTCAGAACGGTGCCGGCGGGATTGCCGCTTTTTTTCTTTCTTTTGTGGAATTAATGAGAGGGGCGGGCCAGATGGGAGCCATCAATGAAATGTCGGGTCTTGTGAACCTGGCCGTGGGATCATTGACCTTTTCAGGCAGTATGGTGGCGGCCGGCAAACTGGCGGGTGTGCTGAAACAGACCCCCACTATTTTGACAAATCATACCCGGCTGGTTCAGGCGAATCTGGGGATCGTGATCCTGTTGATGCTCATCGCTTTTTTTCTGCCCGGGACCGCGGCGGTTGTTTTTTATCTGATCATATTTGCCCTGTCCATTGGGTTCGGCATTTTGTTTTCCATGCGGGTGGGCGGGGCGGATATGCCGGTGCTCATCTCTTTTTTAAACGCCACCACCGGTCTGGCTGCCGCCTTGTGCGGCATGATCATCGAAAACCAGCTGCTGATTGCCTGCGGTGCCACTGTGGCGGCTTCCGGATCCATTCTCACCCATATGATGTGCCGGGCCATGAACCGAAGCCTTTATCATGTGTTTATACCGGAAAAAGCACCTGAAAAACCGGTGTCCACCATGGATGAACTACCTGAAAACAATTTGTTTTCAACCGGTGGTCAGATGACTGAACCGGAACAAACTATCCATGAAGAGATGTCTGAACCGGAAAAAGAAACACCTGACGCGGATCCTTTGAAAACCGCAGTTCATCAGGTTCAAACCGCAGATACCGTTGTTATTGTGCCGGGATACGGCATGGCCGTGGCCCAGGCTCAGTTTGAGGTAATTGAATTGACCCGCCTTCTGATGGATATGGGCAAACAGGTGATTTTTGCCATCCATCCGGTGGCCGGGCGCATGCCCGGACACATGAATGTGCTGCTGGCCGAGGCGGGCGTGGATTATGACATGCTCAAGGAAATGGATGAGGTGAACCCGACATTTGCAGGAACGGATCTGTGTCTGGTGATCGGGGCCTGCGACGTGGTGAATCCGGCAGCCATGGAAACCGACGGGTCTCCCATATCCGGTATGCCGATTTTAAACGCCCATGAGGCAAAACAGGTGATATGCTGCAACCTGGACGACAAGCCCGGATATTCCGGAGTGGAAAACGCGTTGTATCAAAACAGTAACACCCTGATGCTTTTGGGCAATGCCAAACAGACCCTTGGGCAGCTGCTGGAGGCGTTGACTGAAACACCGGCAGCGGTTCAGGAAAAATTAACGGCTCAGGATGAAACAGCAGGAAAAGAAGCGTCGGCAGCCCCCCCGATGGAAAAAGCGGTGAACCGGCTGATGTCCGGTGAAAAAATCATCATCATCCCCGGATACGGCATGGCCCAGGCCCAGGCCCAGTTCCAGGTGAAAGAACTGGCGGATCTGCTGGAATCTGCGGGAAAACAAGTGTCATTTGCCATCCATCCCGTGGCCGGACGCATGCCCGGGCATATGAATGTGCTGCTGGCCGAGGCGGAAGTGGATTATGACAAACTCATAGACATGGATGAGATCAATCCTGAATTTTCACAAACCGATGTGGCCCTGGTATTCGGGGCGTGTGACGTGGTGAATCCTTCGGCCATCCATGTGGAAGGCACGCCCATCTCAGGCATGCCCATTCTCAACGCCCATGAGGCGAAAACCATTGTGGTCTGCAACTATGACACCCAGCCCGGTTACTCGGGTGTGGGCAATACCCTGTATGATGATCCCAAAACCATTCTGTTGATGGGAGATGCCGCAGATACAGCCAGAGAGTTGACAGCAGCCATCCAAAAAAAGCGCTGATCAAAATAAACCGCTTTACTATTTCCGGCTCTTTGGTTATGGTTCTCCAAAAATTCAGAATTTAAGAGGAAAAAATGGATAAATTGTAAAATAAACCTAACTTATAGGATATTTGATATTGAAAAATACAGATTTTGAAAAGCGGCGATGGGAGACTGTGGCGCAGGTGCTTGGGATATGCGGGATGATAATGATTTTTTTTTGTACCAGCGCGTTTTCCCTGACACCGAAATTACAGGGTTATCTCATTGATCCCAATGAAATAAATCAGATACATCCGGTTGATAAAAAAACAATAGCGGGTGTTTTCAAAACCGGGGATACCGCATCCACTGTTCTCAAGCCGTATCTGCCTTTGAAAACCATTTTTCAGCTTGAAAAACAGAGCCGGCCCATATTTCCTTTTACCCGGTTCAAAGCGGGCCGACCCTTTAGTGTGACGCTTTTTCAGGGTGATTTTTCAGAGTTTGAGTATGAGATCGATGCCCGGTCCAGATTGGTGATTCAAAAGACCGGGAATCAATTTGACGTCATTAAAACACCGATCCAGTATGAGATCAAAGAAGAGACCATCCGCCTGGATGTCGAATCTAATATCAGTACGGCGTTGAAAAAAGCGGGATATTGTCCGTCTCTGGCCTGGGAACTCTCTGATATTTTTGCCTGGGACATTGATTTTGCAAAAGATATTCAGACGGGAGACCGGTTTCAGTTACTGGTGGAAAAACAATTCAGACATGGAGAATACAAAGGGTACGGACAGGTTCTGGCAGCGGTATTTGTAAATAACGGTAGTCCTTACAGGGCATTTCGCTACACAGACACGAAAGGACGTGCCGGATATTACGATGAAAAGGGAAAATCCCTTCAAAAATCATTTTTAAAATCGCCGGTGAATTATTCCAGGATCAGTTCCTATTTTTCCAACAGCCGGCTTCATCCTATCCTGAAAGTGAAGCGGCCGCATCCGGGAATTGATTATTCAGCCCCGAAAAATACCCCCATCAAAACCGTGGCAGACGGTGTGATCAGGGAAATAGCCTACAATAAAACCATGGGCAGATATATCACCATCCAGCATATCAACGGATATGAAACCAGCTATTTACATATGAACAGTTTTGCCAAAGGGATGAAAAAAGGCGGTTCCGTTTCCCAGGGAGATGTGATCGGGTATGTGGGAAAAACAGGCCTGGCCACGGGATACCATCTGGATTTCAGAATGACCAAAAACGGCCGGCACATCAATCCTCTGGATACGCCGAAGATCCAGGTGGAGCCGATACCCGAGGAAGAGATGGACCGGTTTGAAAACAGGGTGGCCGAATATGTGGAAAAATTGACGGACGGCCAGTCCGTGGCCCTGTCTTCGCCCTAGCCGGAGAATATATGGGAAATCCACTTCGGGAGCGCACGATCAGACAATTGCAGCCGGGGGATACCTTCTGCTTTTCCCGGCGGTTTTCACAAGAGGAAACCCACGCGTTCGGAGATCTGACCCGGGACTATAATCCCGTGCATTATGATTCGAGATGGACCCGTTCCAAAGGGTTCAAAGGCCGGATCTGTCACGGGCTTTTAGTGGGAGGCATGATCTGCGAATTCGGCGGCCAGGTGGGATGGCTGGCCACGGGAATGAATTTCAGATTTCTGCATCCTGTATATTTTGACGATACCATTCAATGCAAGATCACATTGACCCGTTTGGAGAAAACCGGCCGGGCTGAAGCCAAAGCCGAGTTCACCAACCAGGACGGGCGTCAGGTAGCCCTGGCCGCCATGACCGGCCGACTGCCCCTTGAAGACGAAAAAAAGTTGCTGAACCAAATGGTTCAAGAAGGCGATCCTTCCAATAAACTGGCCAACCAGTCTGAATACCGCATCAATCAGGATGCGGCGGTTTCATGGGAATGATGAAGGCCTGTGCGGGGATGAATTATCGGAATTCTTTGTAATTGATACCATATTTGGCAGCTTTATAGGAGAATTTCCGTACGGTGATCTGAATCTGCCGGGCCGCCTGCTTGATGTTTCCTTTGGTATTTTTCAACGCATCCATGAGAATTTCTTTTTCCAGGCTTTCCACGGCCGCTTCCAGTGACAAAGGCAGGGTCTTGGATTCGGTGCCGGTCTGGAGGGTGGCCGGGAGGTGATAAGAATGGATCGCGCCGTCGTTGCAAAGGATCACGGCGCGCTCGATGCAGTTCTCCAGTTCCCGGACATTGCCGGGCCAGTGGTATTCCATCATCATATCAATGGCCGGGGTGGTGATCCGTTTGATATCCTTGCCATGGGTTTTCCGGTATTTTTCCAGAAAATGGTCGGCCAGAAGAATGATATCGGTTTTTCGCATGCGCAGGCTGGGAATGTATATGGGAAACACATTGAGCCGAAAATACAGATCATCTCTGAACCGCCCCTGCTGGACCATTTCTTCAAGATTGGCGTTGGTGGCGGCCACAATGCGGACATCCGTCTGGATGGGTTTGTATCCGCCCACACGTTCAAATTCCTTTTCCTGGAGGACCCGCAACAGCTTGACCTGAGCACCCGGTGCCATGGTGCCGATTTCATCCAGAAAAATCGTGCCCTGATCCGCCAGTTCAAATTTGCCTTTTTTCAGGTGAGAAGCCCCGGTAAACGCCCCTTTTTCATGGCCGAACAGTTCACTTTCAATCAGATTCTCCGGAATGGCGGCACAGTTGATCTTGATGAACGGTTTGTGATGCCGTTCTGAATTGTAGTGGATGGCGTTGGCCACCAGTTCTTTTCCCGTGCCGCTTTCCCCGCGGATCAACACCGTGGCCGAAGAAAAAGCGACCTGGGCGATCATCTGGAGCACTTCCCGCATTTTATTGGAATTGCCGATGATATTGGAAAAACTGTACCGGTTTTCCAGTTCGGATTTGAGGCGCAGGTTTTCCGTTTTAAGGACTTCTTTTTCCTGCCTGACTCGTTCAATATTGATGACATGGTGGGCCAGCATGGCCGCCACCACGGACAAAATTTTTTCGCCCTGGTGCAACGATTGTTTTCCCTCAAACGGCCGGTCTGCACTGATGGCGCCCACCACCTGATTTTCTTTTTTTATGGGCACACAGATAAAGGAATACTCCTGGGCCTGCGTCATGTTCCGGGAATGGGTTTTGTCTAAAAACAACGGCTCTTTGCTGATGCGGGGAACCACAGCGGGTTTACCGGTCTCAACCACTTTGCCGATGATGCCTTCTCCGGGAAGGTATTTGATTTTCTGCGTGGTTTCCTGAGAAATCCCATGGGCGATTTCTATGCGGATTTCTCCGTTTTCCCGGTTGGTGAGAAAAATAATTCCCCGGACCAGGTTCATGGATTCAGCCAGAACCGTCAACACCTTGAACAATGATTTTTTCATGTCCATGTGCTGGTTCAAAGCTTCGCTGATTTCATACAGCAAAGAGATTTCTTCAATGGATTTCATATGAAAATTTCCCGGCAGAGGCTGAACCGGATGGCCGGGCCGGGGTCAGGACAGTTCCAGTTCCGTGGTTGAGTCCGGGGCATAAGGCGGTTCCTGTGCAGCGGTTTTTTCAAGGGCCAGAGTGTCCAGATGATGTTCCACATGAGCCCTGAGTTCCCTTTCCGGATCAAGGGATTCCGAATAATAATTGAGAACCCACCACAGTTCATTGAGTTTATCCTTGTTGTCCTGCCACCAGGAAACAGATTCTCTGATGGCTTCAGGACTGTGGAGTTCCAAGTTTATTTTTTTGTAAAAATCGTAACACATGCTGCGGGTCACGGGTTTCAGGTTCAGTATACTGACCGTACTTCTGCTGATCATACCTGCCTCCTTTAAACCTAACACCATCATGGAATAAATAAACTGTTCCTGTTTACATGAAACCCTTTTAATTGTAAACCGAAAAATTTCTTGGATTTTGGGGTTGCATCTTCAACCATGGATACGGTATCTTGTATTGTTTTCAACCCATTGGCGCAAAATGAAAGAAACAGATATTTTGGGAGACAGACCTTTTATCACGCTGGTTGTCGGCGGTTGCAGAAGCGGTAAAAGCCGGTTTGCATTGAACGCCGCCAATGCCGTTCCCGGACGGCGAAAAATTTTTCTGGCCACCTCCGTTCCTAAGGACCTGGAAATGACAAACCGGGTGCAGGCCCATCAGGCGGAGCGGGGAAAAGACTGGATAACGGTGGAAGAGCCGGTAAACATCCATGAGAGTATTTCAGCCCATGCAGATACGGCAGATGTGATTTTAGTGGATTGCCTGACCCTGTGGCTTTCAAATATGATGGCTGCTCATATGGATGATAAAGAGATTGAAAACCGGTTTGAAAAAACAGCGCAAGCCTGTTGCAGTACCCCATGTCCGGTCTTTCTGGTCAGCAATGAGGTGGGGTCCGGGATTGTGCCGGAAAATTCTCTGGCCCGGAAATTCCGTGATCTGGCCGGTCACATGAATCAGTTCATGGCAGACACGGCGGACCGGGTGGTGCTCGCTGTGGCCGGCCAGGCCCTTCAGATCAAACCGGGTGGAAAACGGATCTCACCATGAGCGGCCCTTCATGACATCTTCTTTCAGATTAACCCAGTTTTTTACCGATCTGCGGGCCGGGCTGCTGTTTCTGACAATTCTGCCGGCCGGCCGGGATGCCGCATATTCTCCCATGGGCATGATCCGGTTTTTTCCGATAATCGGGTTGATTTTAGGCAGTCTGGTGGTGCTGACGGATGTGATTGCCTCCCGGCTGTGGCCGATGCCGGTTGCGGCATTGATGGATCTGCTCTGTCTTCTGATTCTTACCGGCGCTTTTCATATGGACGGGTTGGGCGACACGGCGGACGGTATTTTCAGCCACCGGCCCAAAGAACGGGTCCTGGAAATCATGAAAGACAGCCGCATCGGAATGATGGGCCTGGTCACGGTTGTCGGGGTACTGGCCGTGAAACTGGCAGGTATTTATGCATTAAAACTCAATGCAGGGCCGGGTGATATGTTGCTGGTCCTGCTGCTGGTGCCGGCTTATGCCCGGGCCGGCATGATCTTCGGCATCCGGTTTCTTCCCTATGGCCGAAAAAATGCCGGTACCGGCCTGGACCTGTTTGCTGCACCCCTGGGCGCGAAAAATTTCATTTATTGTCTTATTCCCTTGTGTTTGTCTGTGTTTTTAGGATATACGGGCCTGGTTTTAAATTTGGTGTTTGTCATTACCTGTCCGGGTATTTTATGGTTTTACAAAAAAAAAATGAACGGCATCACAGGGGATATGCTCGGGGCCATGACCGAATTTATGGAAGCGATATTGTTTCTCGCCTGCGGAGCCGCTTTTGTGTGAAATAAGGATGGTATCATGATTATCGGTCACGGCGGCAACAAAACAGCACTGGCAAAGCAGCTGGGGTGTCATGTGGATGAAATCATCGACATGAGTGCCAACCTCAACCCTTTGGGTCCCCCGGAACGAATTAAAACCGTCATACAAAACAATATTTCCGCCATCGGGCACCTGCCGGAACCCGACGCCTGGTCCATGGTTCAGGGGTTTTCCCGATACCATGATATTGATCCGGAAACCGTGATTGCGGGCAATGGGACCACCTGGTTCATATACACCCTGCCCCTGGCATTGCAGGCTCAAAATGTGCTGATTCTGGGACCGACCTATTCAGATTACGCGGATGCCTGCCGGATGCACCACATTGAACCCAAGTTCTGGATCGCTGACTTTGAAAATGGATTTGTGCCGGATCTGGAAGCGGTATCAAAGATGGCGGCCCATGCGGATCTGGTGTTTATCTGCAACCCCAACAATCCCACCGGCGTGCTGCTGGACCCGGCATTTGTCACCACGTTGCTGCAGCGACATCCCCGGGTGTGTTTTGTGGTGGATGAATCCTATCTGCCGTTTGTGGATCATAGTGAAGATGTGTCCCTGATCCAGGCCGGGCCGTTTCCCAATCTGCTGGTGCTTTCCTCCATGTCTAAGATATTTGCCATTCCCGGGCTGCGTACCGGGTTTCTCAGCGGGGCCCCTGACTGGATTGAAAAAGTGAGAGACTTTAGCCAGCCCTGGCATGTCAATGCCCTGGCCCAGGTGGTGATCCAGGATATTTTTGACCATCCTGAACAGATTGCCCCGTTTTATGAAACCACCCGGGCCTTTATCGCCCGGGAAAAACAATGGTTTTTGCAAAAACAGGAAAATTTCTCCGGCCTGGTGCCGGTGCCCGGCCATACCGGATTTATTCTGGCCCGGCTGGAGAATCACACGGCGTTACCGGTGTGTGAACGGGTGGGACAGGACCGGATTTTAATCCGGGACTGCGGAAATTTTCACGGGCTGAATCAACGCTTTGTGCGATTCTCCCTGAAAGACCGGGCAACCAATATGAAACTGGCTGACAGCCTGGCAAAGGCCCTGACTCAATGATCGAACCAGGCGGGTATATTCTGATCACTGCATTTATCCTGGATTTTTTTCTGGGGGACCCCCGGCAGCTTCCCCATCTGGTGGTGGGCATGGGTAAAGCGATTCACTTTTTCGAGCCCCGTTTCCGGCAGATGTTTAAAAACCCTTTGACAGCCGGAATTTTTTTCACGTGTTTTCTGGTGGGGACTGCCTATGGCATGGCCTGGGTTTTGACCGGTTGGGCCATGAGGATTCATCCGCTGCTGGGTGCGGGTGTTCAGACGCTCCTGCTGTTTTACTGTTTTTCCATTAAAGGGCTCAAAGATGCCGCCATGGCTGTGGTGGCATCTTTGTCCATCAAAGATCTGAAAACCGCCCGGAAAAAATTGAGCCTGATTGTGGGCAGAGACACCCGGACCCTGGATGAATCAGGGGTTACCCGGGCTGCGGTGGAGACGGTGGCGGAAAATTTTGTGGATGGATTTCTGGCCCCGCTCTTCTGGGCACTGGTACTGGGAGTGCCCGGCGCAGTGGCTTATAAAATGATCAATACCCTGGATTCCATGGTAGGGTATCGAAATGAGACCTATGTGTTGTTCGGCCGGGCATCAGCCCGCCTGGATGATGCGGCCAATTTTATTCCGGCACGGTTGTCGGTTTTTGTGATCGCGGTTGCGGCGGCATGTCTGCCCAACATCTCCGGAAGAAGGGCATGGCGTACCGGATGGTCCGAAGGCCGGCAGCATAAAAGTCCCAATGCGGGATTTCCGGAGGCTGCATTTGCCGGTGCCCTGAAAATTCGTCTGGGAGGACCGAGCATCTACCATGGCACGCGGGTGGACAAACCATATATCGGCAGCGTGTTTAATGACCCGGATATTTCAGCGGTTCATACCGCCTGCCGGCTGATGCAGACAGCATCCATCACCGGACTGGTAGGGGCCCTGGTTCTGATCGCCTTGAATTTCACTGTCTTCAAGGGTTTTTAGGGATGAAAAAACGGTTTCGGCTGGGTACCACCTCTTTTATTTTTCCGGATCATATTCTTCCCAATGTCCGGAAGGTCGGCCGGTTTTTCGATGAGATCGAACTGCTGATATTTGAAAGCATGCCGGATACCGTGCTGCCCACAGACACGGAAATTGCGGAACTGGCACAATTGTCCGGGCAAATGGATGTCACATACAATATCCATTTGCCCACGGATGTGAGTCTGACCCATGCGTCGGCCCAGGCACGGCAGCATGCTGCCGAGACCCTTGCCCGGGTAATCGATCTGTGCCGGCCCCTGAAACCTTGTACACACACCTTGCATCTGGAAATGGCGGGTCATGAAACACCCGAAGATGTGACTGCCTGGCAGCAGGCGGCCTGGGACGGCCTGGCCCGGCTGATGCGGTATCTGCCGGATCCCGGGATGGTTTCCGTGGAAACGCTGGATTATCCGCCGGATTATCTGCTGCCGTTGCTGGCGGCCCATGATCTGCAGGTGTGTCTGGATGTGGGGCATCATTTCCGGTACGGGTATGACCTGCAACACAGTGTGGATATGTTCAAAAACCGCATTGCCGTGATGCACCTGCACGGGGTGATGGCATCCGGACAGAAAATCCGTGACCATGTCGGGCTGGATCGACTGCCTTTGGATCAGCTGTGCCAGGTCATGGATGTGTTGAAAACATATGAGGGCACCGTCAGCCTGGAAGTATTCAATCGAAGGGATCTGAACCGGTCTCTGGCGGTTCTGTCAGACGTGTTTGAACAGATCCCGGCCCCGGTGCCGGGTTGAAGCAACTGTGACAAATATGATATGTTCAGGCATACAATATGTCTGAAACGATAAAGGAATGAATATGGGTTCTCTGGTGATGCCACGAAGAAAAACCCGCCAGATCCGGGTGGGGCCGGTGATGGTGGGATCTGATGCCCCGATTTCAGTCCAGTCCATGACCAATACACAGACCCGGGATACGGCAGCCACCATTCAGCAGATCCATGCCCTGACTTCAGCCGGGTGTGAAATCGTCCGGGTGGCGGTGCCGGAAATGGTTGATGCGCTGGCCATCCGGGAGATCAAGGACCGGATCACCATCCCGGTGATCGCGGATATTCATTTTGATTTCAGGCTGGCTCTGGCAGCGGCCGAGTCCGGTGCAAACGGGCTGCGCATCAATCCGGGCAATATCGGGGCACGGCATAAAGTCAAACAGGTGGCGGACTGTGCCAGATCCCACGGCATCCCCATCCGCATCGGCGTGAATGCCGGGTCCCTGGAAAAAGAGATCGCGCAGCGGCTGGGAACCACTGCCGCCGCCATGAAGGAAAGCGGGCTGGCCAATATCCGGATACTGGAGGATCTGGGATTTGATGATATCAAGGTGTCTTTGAAAGCCTCGGATGTGGCCCGGACCGTGGAAGCCTACCAGCTGCTGGCCGCTGAAACCGATGTCCCGTTTCATGTGGGGGTGACCGAGGCCGGCGGATTGTATGCCGGGATCACCAAATCCGCCATCGGTATCGGTTTGCTGCTGTCTAAGGGGTTAGGAGACACCATCCGGGTGTCTTTGACCCGGGATCCGGTGGAGGAGATCCGTACCGGGTATGAAATTCTGCGGGCACTGGGGTTACGTCAACGGGGCCCGGAGATCATATCGTGTCCCACCTGCGGCCGGTGCCGGATCAATCTGTTTAAAATTGCCGAAGATGTAGAAAAAGCTTTACTTGAACGGGATACTCAGATTAAAGTTGCTATTATGGGATGTGTTGTGAACGGGCCGGGGGAAGCAAAAGAGGCGGATATCGGTATCGCCGGAGCCGATGGTACCGGCATTTTGTTCAAAAAGGGAAAAGTATTTAAAAAAGTGGCCCAGGATCGGCTCGTGGACCAGTTATTGTATGAAATCGATAAAATGACGAAAAATTCGGAGGATGTGAATGGGAGCAAAAAATAAAACAGCCATTACCCCGACCCGGGAAGAAGATTATGCCCAGTGGTATCAGGAAATCATCAAGGCATCGGACATGGCGGAAAATTCCCCGGTCAGAGGGTGTATGGTCATGAAACCCTGGGGGTATGCCATCTGGGAGAACATCATGAATCAGATGGATGCCGAGTTCAAGAAAACCGGGGTTAAAAATGCCTATTTTCCCCTTTTCATCCCGTTGTCATATCTGGAAAAAGAGGCCGAGCATGTGGAAGGGTTTGCCAAGGAATGTGCCGTGGTCACCCATCATAAACTGGAAAAAGGACCGGACGGAAAACTGGTGCCGGCGGGTGAACTGGCGGAGCCGTTGATTGTCCGGCCCACCTCTGAAACCATTATCGGTGAATCCATGTCCCGGTGGACTTCCTCGTACCGGGATCTGCCCATTCTGCTCAACCAGTGGGCCAATGTGGTGAGATGGGAGATGCGCACCCGCATGTTTCTGCGCACCAGCGAGTTTCTGTGGCAGGAAGGACATACGGCCCACGCCACCAGAGAGGAAGCCGTAAAAAGAACATTGCAGATGCTGGATTTGTATGCAAACTTTGTTCAGGACCGGCTGGCCATGCCCGTGATCAAGGGTCGAAAATCTGAATCGGAACGGTTTCCCGGTGCGGATGACACCACGTGTATTGAAGCCATGATGCAGGACAGGAGAGCCCTTCAGGCCGGAACCTCCCATTTTCTGGGACAGAATTTCGCCAAAGGATCAGATATCCGGTTTCAGAATGAAGACGGCCAGGAACAGTTTGCCTGGACCACGTCCTGGGGGACTTCCACCCGGATGATCGGCGGCATGATCATGGTTCATTCCGATGATGACGGCCTGGTGGTGCCGCCCCGGATCGCCCCGGCCCATGTGGTGATTCTGCCGATTGTGAAAAAAGATCAGGACAACTCACAAGTACTGGAAAGTGCTGATGCATTAAAGGCGGCCCTGAATGAAAAAATGTATCATGGCAGGGCCGTGGAAGTGGAGATTGACGACCGGGATATCGGTGGGGCCCGGGGATGGGACTGGGTGAAAAAAGGGATCCCCGTCCGGGTGGAACTGGGACCCAGGGACGTTGCCGCCGATACCGTGTTTGTGGCCAGAAGAGACAGGGAGGCCGGCCAGAAGGAAAGTGTGGACAGAGAAACGTTCATCAATACCATCACCGACACGCTGGACCAGATTCAGCAGGTATTGTTTGACCGGGCCCTGGCATTCCAGAAAGAAAACACATTTCACGTCGATACCTGGCAGGCGTTTGAAGAGATTTACAAGGATGCCAAAGGGGCTCATAACGGCGCATTTGTCTATGCCCACTGGTGTGGTTCCAGGGATTGTGAAGAACGCATCAAAAAAGAATTGTCCGTCACCATCCGGTGTATCCCGTTTGATTCTTCCAAAGAAGCCGGCAAATGCATCTGTTGTGACAAGCCAAGTGAACAGCGGGTATTGTTTGCCAAAGCCTATTGATCAGGTAGTCAGCGATATCCGGGATAAGGACGGACCATGATTCGGATCACGGACATACTGGATACCATTTCAGAGTATAATCCGGATGCGGATCTGGATATCATTGACCGGGCCTATGTATATTCAGCCCGGGTCCATGAAGGGCAGGTGAGGCTGTCTGGTGAACCTTATCTGTCTCATCCGCTGGAAGTGGCTCAGATTCTGGCGGATATGCGGCTGGATGTGGAAAGTATTGCTGCAGCCCTGCTGCATGATGTGATTGAAGATACACCTGCCACCAAGGAAGATATTCAGGACCTGTTCGGTCCGGGGGTGGCCCATATTGTGGAAGGGGTGACCAAATTATCAGCCCTGCCGTTTTCCAATAAAGCGGCCCAGCAGGCGGAATCGTTGAGAAAAATGATTCTGGCCATGGCCGATGACATCCGGGTGGTGCTTATCAAGCTGGCGGACCGGCTGCATAACATGCGGACCCTGAAATATCACAAAAAACCGGAAAAACAGGCGGCCATTGCCCAGGAAACGCTGGATATCTATGCGCCCATTGCGGCCCGGTTAGGGATATTCTGGGTGAAAAACGAACTGGAAGAGATCGCTTTTTTCTACACCCTGCCCGACGAGTATGAACATATCGATGCCATGGTGAACCGGGCCAAGGATGAAAAAGAAGACTATATCAAAGAGGTGTCCACCAGCCTTCATTATAAAATGGAAGAGATGGAACTGCCCTGTGACATCAAGGGCCGGTACAAGCAGCATTACAGTATCTACCAGAAAATGATTTCCCAGAATCTGGATTTTGATGAGGTGTATGATATCATCGCCTTTCGCATTATTCTGGACACCGTGCCCCAGTGTTATGCCGCCATGGGTGCCATCCATTCCATGTGGAAGCCCATTTACTACAAGATCAAGGATTATATCGGCAATCCCAAACCCAATATGTATCAGTCCATCCATACCACGGTCATCGGCCCCAAAGGGGAGCGGGTGGAAATTCAGATCCGGACCCGGGAGATGGACCGGATTGCTGAATCCGGTATCGCGGCCCACTGGAGTTACAAAGAAGGGACTCATATCGATGAGAACACCGGGGAGATGTTTGCCTGGATTCGGAATCTGGTGGAAAATCAGGAAAATTTCAATGATCCGGATGAATTTCTGGAAAATGTACGCATTGATCTGTATCCGGATGAAATCTATGTGATCACCCCGGCCGGAGAAATCAAGACCCTGCCAAGGGGGGCAACGCCGGTGGATTTTGCGTATCTGATTCATACGGAAGTGGGTGCGGAATGTACCGGTGCCAAAGTGAACGGAAAAATTGTTCCTTTGGCCCATGAACTCAAGACCGGAGATACCGTTGAAATCATCACCACCAAAGGGCATACCCCCAGTCCGGACTGGCTTACCTTTGTCAAAACAGTCAAAGCCAGAACCAAGATTCGCGGCCTGATCAATGCCCGAGAAAAAGAGCGCTCCTATTCTCTGGGAAGAGAGATGTGTGAAAAACTGTTCCGGAAGAAAAATCAGAACTTCAATGCCTTGATCAAATCCGGACATATCGGAGAGGTTGCGGACACATTCGGATTCAAATCCGTGGATGATCTCATTGCCCATGTGGGATTTGGTAAACTGACGCCCATGCAGGTCCTGAACAAGGCCCTTCCTAATCTGGAAAAAGAAGGCAAAGAAGAAGAAGAGGCGATTCTGCCTAAAAGTGCCGGCAACCGGTCAAAAAAATCAGATACCGGCATTATTGTCAAAGGACTCAACGATGTTCTGGTCAAATTTTCCAAATGCTGCAATCCGCTTCCCGGAGATCCCATCACCGGGTATATCACCCAGGGTCAGGGCGTTACCATTCACCGGAAAAACTGCATCAATGTTTTGAAAATGAGTCCAGAGCGGCTGATCGATGTGCAATGGAGCGGTGAGTATCATGATTCCTATCCCGCCAGTATCCGGATCAAAACCGATGACCGGTTCGGTCTGCTGGCAGACATCGCTCTGGTGATAACCAAAAATAACGCCAATATTCTCAACGCCAAAACCGATACATCCGATACCGGGGTGGCCATGTTTTATTTTACCATTATGGTGGAAAGTTCAAGCCAGCTGCGTAAAATCATGTCCGCTCTCAGACGCGTGAAAAAAGTAACGGAAGTCAAACGGGTGGTTCGACATGAATAACTGTATATCGCTTGTTTATCCGGAGATGTGAATGAAAAAAATTTTTATTCTGGACACCAATGTGATTCTTCATGACAGCGGGTGTGTTCACCAGTTCAAGGACAATGATATCTGTATCCCCATCACGGTGATAGAAGAGCTGGATAAATTCAAAAAAGGCAACAACATCATTAATTGCAATGCCAGAGACTTTTTGAGAACGCTGGATGCATTGTCCAGTGAAAAAATGTTTGAAAAGGGTGTGCCTGTTGCCAATGGGAAAGGCTCGATTTCCATTTGTCTGGATATGGCCCTGGATGAGGTCATAAAAAATAATTTCACGGAAATCACATCTGATATCAAGATCTTGAACATCGCTTATATGGTGGCCAAAAAACACCAATTTAAGAATGTCATTTTTGTTACCAAGGATGTGAACTTACGCCTTCGGGCCAGATCCATTGGATTGAAAACAGAAAATTATAATTCGAAATTTGTTGAAAACCTGTCAGACATGTACACGGGTCTTCAGGTCTTGGAACATGTTTCCCCACAGGTTTTCGATGCATTGTACAAAAAACCGTTTGAAGTGCCCATGTCCGTTCTGGAAATGGATACCACATTTTATACCAATGAAAATCTTATTTTAAAAAATGGATCCAACTCGGCACTGGCCGTTTACGATGGGCCGCGTCAGTTTGTTCGATTGATTCAGCCAACGGTATGTTACGGCATCAAACCCAGAAACGCCGAGCAGACATTTGCGCTTCATGCCATGCTCAACCCTGATATTCCGCTGGTGACCGTGTCAGGTAAAGCAGGGACGGGTAAAACCCTTTTGGCCCTGGCAGCAGCGCTGGAAAAAAAACAACAGTACCGGCAGATTTTTGTTGCCAGACCGGTCGTGCCTTTGAGTAACAAGGATTTGGGATTTCTTCCCGGAGATGTGGCTTCCAAACTGGATCCGTATATGCAGCCGTTGTACGACAACCTGACTGTGATCCAGAACCATTTCAACGAACAGAATACACAGGCCAAACAGATCCGGGAACTTCTTGAGGAGGAAAAAATCGTGATCACCCCCATTTCCTACATCCGGGGGCGATCCATTGTGCGGGTATTTTTTATTGTGGATGAGGCGCAGAACCTGACACCTCATGAGGTGAAAACCATTATCACCCGGGCCGGAGAAGGTACTAAAATTGTTTTTACCGGGGATATCTTCCAGATTGATCATCCCTATCTGGACAGTCAGACCAACGGCTTGGCCTATATCATCGAAAAGATGAAAGGTCAGCCGCTGTATGCCCATGTCAATCTGGAAAAAGGGGAACGATCCGAGCTGGCGGAGCTGGCGGCCAAAATTTTATAAATTTCAGGCAGCCTTTGTCACTTTTCCGGCTTTGATGCAACGGGTGCACACATCGATTTTTTTGACACACCCGGGTTTGATAAGTGCACGAACCCGCTGCAGGTTGGGATTGAAACGCCGTTTATTTAAGTTGTGGGCATGACTGACATTATTGCCAACCATCGGTTTTTTGCCGCAAATAGCACATTCTTTTGACATTTTATCTACACTCCCAAAATTGATTTAATCAAAACTAAAACCTGAAATTTATACACCGGCAAAAAAAAAAAGTAAAGATAAAATTACTCTTTTTCTGTATCTTCTGCCAGGGCCGCACATTCCGGAATCAGGTTCAATGCGGTTTCACTCTGCTCCGTCCCGGGATAGAATTCCACAATGTATTCAAGCCGTTTCAATCCTGCGTGATACTGTCCGGTTTTCATGTAGAATTTTGCCACGTACAGTTCATGACCGGCAATCTTGTCGATGCAGGCCTGGATACGTTCCGGTGCTTCCTGAGCGTATTCACTGTCCGGAAACTGCTCCATGAGCCGTTTGAACTGAGCCATGGCATTCTTTGCCGGAGTAATGTCCCTGTCCACCGTATCCATCTGATTGAACCAGCACAGGCCGATTTGATTGATGACATAAGGAACGGCTTCATTTCTGGGGTGCATTCTTTCGAATTGATCATAGGCAGCGATGGCCTGATCATATTCTTTGAGTTGAAAATGGGCATCGGCAATTTTCAACTCCGCCAGAATGGCATATCGGGAAAACGGATACCAGTCTTTCAGATCCGTATATTCGGTAATCGCTGCTCTGTACTTTTCGTTCATGAATGCAGAAGCGCCGTCGGCCGCCAGTTGATCCGCGGTTTTTTCCATTCGCCGGGAACTGTCGAACAAAGCGCATCCAGACACCAGAAAAGCCAGACATATCAGACAGATTATAGTTCTCATTTGATTATGTTCTCAAGATAATGTTCAGCGGAAACAGCTGCTATGGCACCATCGCCCACAGCAGTGGACACCTGCCGTAATGGGGTGTCTCTCACATCACCGACAGCAAAAACCCCGGAAACGCTGGTCTGCATTTTGGCATCGGTTCGGATAAAACCATAGGCATCAGTGTCTACCGCATCTTTTAAAAAGTCCGTGTTGGGAAGTGTCCCCACCCAGATAAAACACCCATCGGCTTTTAATGTTTTTTCCTCGCCGGTTTTGACGTTTTTCACATGCACGCCTTCAATACCGAAAAATCCGTCTACACCGGTGGCAACCGTATCCCAGAGAATTTCGATTTTATCGTTGGCAAAAGCTCTTTCCTGAAGAATTTTGGTGGCCCGCAATTCGTCCCGGCGATGGAGCAGATATACTTTTTTAACAAATTTTGTCAGGTAAATCGCTTCCTGTACCGCTGTGTCTCCACCCCCGACCGCCACCACGGTTTTTTCCTTGAAAAAGGGGGCGTCGCAGGTGGCGCAAAAAGAAATGCCTTTGCCCATATACCGGTCTTCACCGATGCCCAGTTTTTTAGGAGATGCGCCCGATGCAATAATCAGGCTTTTGGCTTTGATCCGTTTGTCCTGAAGCACCACTTCCTTGACATCCGGTGTCAAAGCCAGAGAATGCACTTCAGCCGTATCTATTTTCAGGCCGAATGCTTCGGCCTGAATTTTCATCTTTTCAGCCAGATCAAACCCGCTGATTCCTTCGGGAAAGCCGGGATAGTTTTCAATCCAGTCCGTGACAATGATCTGTCCTCCGGGAACGGCTTTTTCTAGGAGCAGCACATTCAATCTGGCTCTGGCCGCATAAAGTCCGGCGGTAAGTCCGGCCGGACCGGCACCGATAATTACAAGATCATAATCGAAAGCGCTCATGCCATGATCTCCTTACAGGACCTTCTTGATGGTTTGTTCCAGTTTTTCCTTGGCAACCATTCCGGTGATCTGATCCGCGATTTCACCATTTTTGAAAAAAATCAGGGTGGGGATCGCCTGAACCCCATATTTGCTGGGGCTGAGAGGATTTTCATCCACATTGATTTTGGCGAACGTCATCTGATCCCCATAGGTTTTTTCCAATGCCTCAACTGTGGGTGCGATGGCTTTGCAGGGGCCGCACCAGGGTGCCCAGAAATCGACCATGACTGGTTTTTCAGAGTTCAACACTTTTTCTTCAAATCCATCGTCGTCAATTTCAATGATTTTATCGGTCATAATTGTGTCCTAATTATTGTTAATGGGTTAACAAAAAACCGTGCATGAATCAATCATGCACAATATGGGTAAATATAGGTGCCCCAGGGATATTTGTCAAATAGTGAATGGGTGGGTGTGACATTTGTCGTCCGGTTTCTCATCGGGGGGAAAAATTCAGGCCCCGAAACCCTGTGGCAACAGGGCCGGGGCCTGGTTTGTCAAGATCAATCAAGGTATCAAAATCCGCAGGTTCGGTAAATGGAAATTACCAGTTTTCTCCCAGTACCTCAAAATGGGCTTTTTCATGGGCACATGCCGGGCACATGTCCGGAGCTTCAGCGCCTTCATGCAGATACCCGCAGTTGCGGCACCGCCAGGTGACCGGTGTGTCTTTTTTAAAAACTTTGCCGGCTTCAATATTGGCTGCCAGGTCCTTATACCGTTTGTCATGCTGTTTTTCCGCAACAGCGATGGCTTCAAACACGGCGGCAATTGCATCAAATCCTTCTTTTCTGGCAGTGGCGGCAAATTCCGGATACATTTCATTCCATTCGTACGCCTCGCCTTCAGCCGCAGCATAGAGGTTTTCAAGCGTGGTGCCGATGACACCTGCCGGAAACGCAGCAGCGATTTCAACTTCCCCCCCTTCCAGGAATTTGAACAATCTTTTGGCATGCTCTTTTTCCTGGTTGGCGGTTTCCGTGAAAATGTCTGAAATTTGAACATATCCTTCTTTTTTGGCGGCACTGGCAAAATAGGTGTACCGGTTTCTGGCTTGAGATTCACCGGAAAAAGCGGTTAAAAGATTCTTTTCAGTCTGGGTTCCTTTTAATGAGCTCATTTTTTTCTCCTTGAAAATGGTTCTAAAAAATTAAGATGTTATCCAACCGCCGTAACCTTGTCGGGGGCATGGTTTCGGCATCGGGCACAATATCCGGTCAGGCAGAGCCGTTTTCCGGTGATTGTGAATGAACGGGTGATGTCATCCGGCAGTTGAATGTGTTTCAGTTCCGGAGCATGGAAATCAATGATGGTGTTGCAAGACAGACAGTAAAAATGGTGATGTTCATCCAGGTTGGGATCAAACCGCCTGGGATCTCCCTGTCCTTCCACGACATCGATAATACGTATTCTGGCAAAGGTGAGCAGGGTGCGGTTCACCGTATCCAATGAGATGTTTGGAAAATCCGTGAGAAGCTGTTTATGGATTTTATCTGCACAGGGGTGATCGGTTGCCTTTTTGAGTGCCTTGTAAACGGCAACCCGCTGAGGCGTGACCTTGAGCCCATGGGCTTTACATAACTGTGTGAACCGGTCCACATTGATTTCCTTTGTTTTATTCATCTAAATAATTAGATAGGATTAATAATCAATTGTCAAGAAAAAACTGAAATTATTCATCGATTCTGGTGTGGATCAAGAGACAAAGTTTTCTTGGATAAAGGCGGTGATCTCATTGAAATGAATTTTTTCCACCCGGGCGGATCCGAGGGCTTCTAAAAAAACAAAAAACAAACCGTCTCCCTGTTTTTTTTTATCCTGTTTGACGGCACTATCGATTTTATCCGCCGCATAATTCAGATCAGTGGGCAGTCCCAATCCCTGGAGCAGGCGAATGATTCGGTCGGTATCCCGGACACAAAGCTGTTTTTTATCATATGAAAACCGCGCGGCAGCAACCATGCCCCGGGAGACCGCTTTGCCGTGTCCCGACGGGTCCAGTTTTTCAATGGCATGGCCTAAGGTATGGCCGAAGTTCAGCTTTCGTCGGGCCCCGGATTCTTTTTCATCCTCCTGCACCACCCGGGCTTTGATGGCCACGCAACGGGATATCAGGTGAAAAATGATTTCCGGATCCAGGGCCAGCGCTTTTTTTTGATTTTTTTCCAGAAAAGTCAGCATGTCAGTATCCGCAATCAGCGCATGTTTGACAATTTCGGCAAGGCCATTGGAAATTTCAGGTGCCGGCAACGTGGTGAGCATTGCCGGGTCGCAGATCACAAACCGGGGCTGATTGAATACACCGGCCATGTTTTTGTAATCAGACACATTTACCCCGTTTTTTCCCCCGACACTGGCATCGACCTGTGACAGCAAAGAGGTGGAGACAAATCCAAAGGCCACCCCCCGCATGAAAACAGATGCGACAAAACCTGTGATATCGCAGACAATACCACCGCCGATGCCTAAGATGAAAACCGATCGATCACACCCCAGTTCCATGAGCTGATCCAGGATGAACGCCACCGTGGTCAGGGTTTTGATCTTTTCTCCGGTACCGATGCATATCACGGGTGCCTCAGGAAAAGCATGGGCATAATGTGCCTTGATGTTGTGATCAGTGATGATCACCAGGGGCTGATCCGGAAGATAAGCGGCAATATCGGACAAATGCGCGCCCACATGAATCGCTGAAGCACCTTGCTGGCCTGAGATATGATACGTCTTTATCACGAGGATTCAATCACGGTACGGATATCGGTCAGTTTTTTCATGGTTTGTTCAAACTGGTCCGGATACAGCGACTGGCCACCGTCACTCAAGGCTTCTTCCGGATGATTATGAACCTCTATCATCAGGCCATCTGCTCCGAGTGCTGCAGAAGCACAGGCAAGGGGAATGACCAGGTCTCTGACACCGGCTGCGTGACTGGGGTCCACGATAACGGGCAAATGGCTTTCTTTTTTCACTGCCGGTACCACGGACAGATCCAGCGTGTTTCTGCTGTGTCGAACAAACGTCCGGACCCCGCGCTCGCACAGAATCACGTTTGCGTTTCCTTCTTCCATGATATATTCCGCCGCCATGAGCCATTCCTGAAGCATGGCAGACATGCCCCGCTTCAGAATAATCGGTTTTTTCGCTTTTCCCGCCCGCCGCAACAGTGTGAAGTTCTGCATGTTTCTTGTGCCGATCTGGATGATATCCGCACTGGCTTCCACCATGTCAAATGTTTCCACATCCATCACCTCGGTTACCACGGGCAGTCCGGTTTCTTCTCTGACACGGGTTAAATATTCCAGTCCCTGCTGCCCTAATCCCTGAAAAGAATAAGGAGAAGTTCGAGGTTTGAACGCCCCGCCCCTGAACAGTTTGGCGCCCGCTTTTTTTACGGCTTTGGCAATGGCCAGCACCTGATCCAGGGATTCAACCGCACAGGGACCGGCAATGACAGGCATGGTGCCGTTGCCGAAAACCGCTTCCCCGACGCAGATCTGGGTGTTTTCCTGTCTGAATTCCCGGCTGACAAGTTTATAGGGTTTTGTCACCGGAATGACCTCCTTTACACCATCGAACCCCAGAAAGTGGCCGGCGTCCACAGAGCCGCTGTTATACAGGATTCCGATGGAAACCCGGTCTCCTCCGGGAATAGGCCTGGCAGTATACCCTTTTTTCTCAACCGCCGCAACAACAACCTGGATTTGATGATCCGTTGCATTTTTTTTCATTACGATTAACATGGCATGACCTCCAACTTTAGGCGTTTTACCAGCATTTACAAAGGAGGGCAATATAAAATACAACCCGCCGGTTGTTTCTATACAAAAGAACGCCCTGTGTTTGCGTATTATAGGCTTTGTTGTGCCGGTGTCAATGGAAAAAGTCTGCTTTTTCATTCCGGGTTTTAAATTTGCGTAAAAACACGATTAGGGATTCATTCCTTGACAGGATATAATGGATCTCTTATATATTTGCTCAATATTTAAGCAGGAGAAAAAGGCATTACTGAACCGATATCATGATAAATTTTGAAAACGCGGCACCTGTTAAACTGAAGGGCGTTGGTGGCGGGTTATGGGTTACCCTGGATATTTCCCGTCCCAAAGTTGAGCTGATCGCTGAATTAGATAAGCTGTTTGAAAAATTGAAACATCTGGCGGTCAATGCCAGTGTCGTCATAGACATGGGAGATGCCCAGGGTCAGGAAGATTTTTTTTTCCTGATTAAAACCAGATTAATTGAAAAATTCGAGGTGGGACGGGTAACAACCTCTCCCCAGAAACCATCTTCTCCTACCCAAAGAATCCGTCAGCGGGACCTTTCCAGGGGGTGGAACCATCATCGCAGCGATGTTCTGATGCTCAGAGGCAGGGTCCGTTCCGGTCAGAAAATTGAAACCGCCCGGCATGTGGTGATTTACGGAGATGTGAATCCGGGAGCTGAAATTATTGCCGGTAAAGATATTATTGTTTTAGGACGACTGGCAGGAAAAGTGCATGCAGGCAATCCGGAAAATGAGGATGCCATTGTGTTCGCCCTTGCCTTTGAACCCACAGTGATAAAGATTGCCGCAGTCACGGTCACCGGCAGTGAACAATCCTGTCATACCGTGCCGGTATTCGCCAGTATCAGGGATGGCGGTATTCTGGTACAAGATTATATGAAAACAAATCCGTTCCGGAAAATGCCCTGGCCGGCGGTCGTTTAATTTATACTTTAAACAGTTGAGGTGTTGATTTGCAAGGTAAAAACATTGTTGTCACATCCGGAAAAGGCGGTGTGGGAAAGACCACGGCCACATCTTCCATCGGCGCTGCCCTGGCCCTTGAAGGAAATCGGGTGGCTATCGTGGATATGGATATCGGACTGCGGAACCTGGATGTGGTCATGGGGTTGGAAAACCGGATCGTTTTCAATATTGTGGACGTGGTCCTGGACCGCTGCAAAGTGGAACAGGCAGCCATCAGGGACAGACGGATTGAAAACCTGTTTCTGATTCCCGCTTCCCAGAGTGATAACAAAGATGTACTGACCACGGCAGGCGTGGAACGGGTCGCCAAGCAGCTGCGGTCCCGGTTTGATTATATTATCATGGATTCACCCGCCGGAATTGAACGGGGGTTTGAAAATTCCGTGGTGGCAGCGGATGAAGCCCTGGTGATCTGTACGCCGGATGTGTCCGCGGTCAGGGATGCGGACCGGGTGATCGGATTGCTGTATGCCCGGTCATTGAATCCCAGGCTGATCGTCAACCGCATCGAGCCGGCCCGGGTGACGCGTGGAGAAATGCTCAGCCATGATGATGTGATGGAAGTGCTGTCCATCGACCTGGTGGGGCTGGTTCCCATGGATGAAAAAGTGTTGATTTCTTCCAATACCGGGGCCCCGCTGGTACTGCAAAATGATTCAAAAGCCGGGGCTGCATTCCGGCGGATTGCCAGGCGATTGAACGGAGAAGAAGATCTGCCCATTGAAATGCCCGTCTATAAAACCAGTATGTGGCAAAAAATAAGCAAGACTTTCGGGTTAAAATAAGAAGGAGAAGTCGCATGCTCAGCGGATTATTGAAACGGTTCACCGGTAAAAAAAACAGTAAGGATGCCGCCAAAAAACGTCTCCAATTTTCTTTGATTTATGATAAACTTGAGGTCAACGATACCACCTTGACAGATCTTCAGCAGGATATTGTGGATGTGATTTCAAAATATTTCGAGATTGACAAAGACGCATTGGAGTTGAAAGTCAAGCGGGATGACGATGTGTCGGCCCTGGTGTTCAACACCCCCATCCTTCATGTCAAACGAAAACGGGCGTAATTTTTTTGTATCTTTGTTTTATTTGCCCGCCGGGAAATATATTTCCCGGCGGGCGTTCTTTTAAATGGAAAAACGGGTCATTCCCCGACATGGGTTGTACGGATGCCCAGTTCCAGCAGTTGAGCCGGTGACGCGGTGGAAGGCGCTTCGGTCAAGGGACAGGTGGCTTTCTGGGTTTTGGGGAATGCAATGACATTCCGGATGGACTCTTCCCGGCATAAAAGCATGATCAGCCGGTCCAGGCCAAAAGCGATCCCCCCGTGGGGAGGGGCACCGGAATCCAGGGCATCCAACAGAAATCCGAATTTTTCCCGGGCCTGTTCCTCTGATATGCCCAGACAGCTCAATACCTTTTCCTGGAGCGCTGTATCATGGATACGAATGCTGCCGCCGCCGATTTCAATGCCGTTGAGCACCAGGTCATAGGCCCGGGAGTTGACTTCAAGAGGGGCCGTGTCCAGTTTGGGAATGTCTGTTTCACTGGGAGCGGTAAACGGGTGGTGCAGGGCCTGGTAGCGTTTTTCTGTTTCATCGTATTCCATCAGCGGGAAATCGGTCACCCAGGTGAAGGAATATTGATCTTCCGGAATCAGGTTCAGACGCCGGGCCAGCTCATTTCTTAACTGACCCAGGGCTTCGTTGGCAATGACCGGCTGGTCTGCCACAAAAAATACAATATCTCCCGGTTCCAGATCCAGACGGTCTGTCAGGGCCTGTTTTTCATCATCTGTGAAAAATTTGGCAATGGGTGACTGCCACTGGTCCTCCTTGATCTTGATCCAGGCCAGCCCTTTTGCCCGGTACACAGCGGCAAATTCCGTGAGATCGTCAATCTGTTTTCGGGTAAAGGATGCGCAGCCTTTGGCATTGATGGTCTTGACCAGACCGTTGCTTTTGACCACGCTGGAAAACAGTTTGAATCCGGTGTGTTCAACGATATCGGAAACATTCACCAGCTCCAGATCAAACCGCAGATCCGGCCGGTCCAGGCCGAAACGATCCATGGCCTGGGCATAGGTGAGCCTGGGAAAAGGAGTTTTCAGGTCCAAATTCAACACGTGTTTAAAAATATCCGTAATCAGCCCTTCAGCCATTTCCATGATCTGTTCTTCATTCACAAAAGACAGTTCCATGTCGATCTGGGTGAACTCCGGTTGACGATCCGCCCGCAGGTCTTCATCTCTGAAACATTTGACGATCTGGTAATACCGGTCGAAACCGCTGATCATGAGCAGCTGTTTGAACAGTTGCGGCGATTGGGGCAGGGCATAAAACTGACCCGGGTTGACCCGGGAGGGAACCAGATAATCCCGGGCCCCTTCCGGTGTGGACTTGGTTAAAAAAGGGGTTTCAATATCGATGAATCCGTTGTGATCCAGATAATTTCGGATGGCCATGGTGGCTTTGTGACGGGCCAGGATATTGTGTTTGAGCTGGGGACGTCTCAGGTCCAGATACCGGTATTGAAGCCGGATGTTTTCCGAGGCTTCCACCCGGTCTTCAATGAGAAAAATAGGGGTTTTTGCTTTAGAAAATATTTTAAGTTCTTCCACCAGGATCTCTATGGCGCCGGTGGCCATCTTGGGATTGCGCATATCTGCCGGCCGGGCTGCTACTTTTCCTTTGATCCCTAAGACAAATTCGCTTCGGATCTCCTGGGCTTTTTCATGGACTGCCGGTGAAATCAACGGATTGAAGACCACCTGAGTGATGCCTTCCCGGTCCCGAAGGTCCACAAAAATGACCCCGCCATGGTCCCGGCGGTGCTGGACCCATCCCATCAGCACCACGGTTTTGTCAATGTCTGTTTCCCGAAGATCGGCACAAAAATGGGTTCGTTTCATATTTCCTAATAAATCACTCACCAGGTCTGTCCTCTATATTTTAATAATTGGGTTATTTGTGTTTCAACACAGCTTCGATTTCAGGAACCAGCCGGTCCATGGAGATGGAAACCTGTTCTTTGGTTTTCATGTTACGAAGAATCAGTGCATTGTCGTTAAGTTCCGTTTGTCCGGCAATGAGTACATACCGGGCATTGAGTTTATCCGCCCGTTTCATCAGGGCTTTCAGGCTTTTTCCCCTGAAGTCCGTGTCGGTTTTGATACCTGCCTGGTTCAGGTCGCAGGACAGGTGATAGGCTGTTTCCATGGCCGCATCGCCCAGCGCCACAATGAACAGGTCCGCTCCGGGGTCTGCCGGCATGGGTGTGAGTTGTTCCATGATTTCCACCAGCCGGTCAAACCCGATGGCAAATCCAATGGCAGGGGTGTCGGGTCCGCCCAGTTGTTTGACCAGACCGTCATATCTGCCGCCCCCGGCCACAGCGCTCTGGGCGCCCAGGCTGGTGGTCTGAATTTCCCAGGCCGTGCGGGTGTAATAGTCCAGGCCCCGCACCAACGAGTTATTCACCGAAAAATCCACCCCCTGTTTTTCCAGGGTGGTTTTCACGATATTGAAATGGTCTTCACAGGCCGGACACAGGTGATCCACCGTGGCCGGCGCACCGATCAGGGCCGCCTGGCAGGTCTGTATCTTGCAGTCCAGCACCCGCAGCGGGTTTCGCGTCATCCGCCGGGTGCAGATCTCACACAGATCCTGCTTTCGTTCTTCCAGAAAATCCAGCAACGCCCGGGTGAACTTCGGCCGGCACTCCGGGCATCCCAGACTGTTGATCTGGGCGGTCAGTCCGGTCAGCCCCAACCGTTTAAACAACTGGTGCAGCAGAAAAATCAGTTCACAGTCCACATAGGCGGAATCCACACCAAACACTTCCGCATCGATCTGATAAAACTGGCGGTACCGTCCTTTCTGGGGTCTTTCCCGCCGGAACATAGGCCCGGTCATGTAAAATTTTCTCACCGGTTCCGTGGCATACAGTTTGTGCTGAATGTATGCCCGGCAGATGGAAGCGGTGGCTTCCGGCCTCAGGGTCAGCTTGTCCCCGTTCCTGTCGTCAAAAGTGTACATCTCTTTTTCGACAATATCAGTGGTCTCTCCGATACTCCGGGCGAACAACCCGGTTTTTTCCAGAATCGGGATGCGGATTTCCTGGTATCCATAAGCGTTGAACAGCTCAACAGCCAGATTTTCAACTTTCTGCCACAGCCGGATCTGTTCCGGCAGGATGTCTCTGAACCCTCGGATGGTCTGCATGGTTTAAGTCTTCATGTATGGGTTTTTTGCCAATTTTTAATACAATCGATCAATATAGTTTAAAAACCGCTTGTGAGTCAATTATTTTCTGATTTTCACGGAATTGGCGTGGGCGGTCAATCCTTCAATCTCTGCCAGCCGGATCACATCTTCTGCCTCATTTTCAAAGGCGGTTCTTGAATAGTGAATCAGGCTGGTTTTTTTGATGAAATGGTCCACACTCAGGGCCGAAGAGAACCGGGCCGTGCCGGCCGTGGGCAGCACATGATTGGGGCCGGCAATATAATCGCCCATGGGCTCCGGGGTATAATGTCCTAAAAACAGGGCCCCGGCATTCTGGATCCGGTCGATATAGTCAAACGGGGCAGACACCATCAGTTCCAGATGCTCCGGCGCCAGCTGATTGGACAGGTCGATACCGGTTTCGATGTCCGGCACCAGCATGATGGCGCCGAAGTTGTCAATGGACTGCCGGGCCGTATCCTGTCTTGCCAGTGCGCTGAGCTGCCGTTCCAGGACGGAAGCGGTCTGTTCGGCCAATTTTCTGGAATCGGTCACCAGAATGGCGGAGGCTCTGGCATCATGTTCGGCCTGGGACAGCAGGTCCGCAGCCACAAATTCCGGGTTGGCCGTGTGATCCGCAATGATGAGAATTTCACTGGGCCCGGCGATCATGTCGATGCCCACGGTGCCGGCAACGATTTTTTTGGCCAGAGTCACATAAATATTGCCCGGTCCTACAATGACATTCACTTTGGGCACCTGCCGGGTACCATAGGCCAGAGCAGCTATGGCCCAGGCACTGCCGGCCTTGAACACCGAAGTAATGCCCATTTTTGCCGCCGCTGCCAGAATATGGGGATTGACTTCACCATTTTCCATGGGCGGGGTCATCAAAGCAATGGTGGACACACCCGCCACTTTGGCAGGGATTCCTCCCATGAGCACGGAGGACACCAGCGGGGTTTTCCCGCCTTTGGCCCCGGGAACATAGATGCCGGCAGCTCCGACCGGACGTACCAGCTGTCCCACAATGACCCCGTTTCTCGGGGTGTCGATCCATGCGTTCTGCTTCTGTTTTTCATGGAACCGGGTGAGCTGATCAATGGCCCGTTTCAGGGAATCCAGAAATAGAGGGTCCACGGATGCCAGGGCATGTTCAAACTCGGCATCCGTCACTTTCAGCGTATCCTGAGTGACGGCCCCGGAATCAAACTGGTTGGTGTATGCCACCAGGGCCTCATCTCCCCGGGTTTTGACATCATCGATAAACGCCTGTACATTGTCATAATCGGCTTTGGAAAACCCAAGGCCCCGGTCAATGATGTTCCGGACACGCGCCCGGGCGTCGGCGGAAGGATATTCAAACAGTTTCATGATAAATAAGGCTTTATTTTGTTAAGTGATTTAAAAACTGGCTTATTTTCAATATTGAAGGAAAGATATACCAGAACAGGCAGGATAAATCCAGAGAATCACATCAGGGCGAAAATTTTTTTCGCCCTGATGCAGGAGTCAGAAGAGAATACCTTAAATTTAGAAGTTCAGGGTTTTCTGAAGGTCTTCAATGGTGAAATCCCACGGTACATTGTGCGGGGGCACCGGTTCGTTAAACATTTCCGGCAGCTGATCGTCGATTTCAGTAAAACCGGCCTTTTTGTTGAATTCTTTTTCATTTCTGAGAATGGATTTCCCCAGTTCCAGAATATCATCCGGGGTCAGGTTCAGGCCGTACCGGGCATTGAGCATCTGGGCAATGGTGGGCAGGCCGTCTTCATTATCCAGAACCGCAAACGCCACAAACAGACAGAGCCCGGCCGCATCCACGGCAGCGGTTGCGATCTGCAGTCCCTGGGACAGTTCGATGTTGCCTTCATTTTTGTGGGGATCGATGGTGCCGCCGACGCTCAGAATATTGGCGGTGACGCCATATCCAGCCGTATGATCCGCGCCCATGGGTGTGGTGGCATAGGTGACGCCGACGCCTTTGCAGGTTCTGGGATCATAGGCCGGCAACGCCTGTTTTTTCACCACCGGAACCCGGTCCACGCCCAAAGCGTCCCCGGTGAACAAGGCCCCGTTTCCGATGATTTTGCCTTCGGGTGCGTATTCCCCCACTTTGGACAGCAGGTCAATGGCGGCCTGGCCGTCACCCCAGGCGATCATGCCGCCTTCCATGGCAATACCGATGGTGACCCCGGTTTCAATGGTGTCTAAACCGAAATCATCACACATTTTATCCAGAGTGGCAATTTGATCCATATCCTGGATGGTGGTGTGGGCACCGAAGGCCCAGATGGTTTCATACTCAAACCCGCAGGTCAGGAAATTGCCGTCTTTGCCGTGATAGACATTGGAGCATTTGATCACACATCCGGGATGACAGGCTTCGGTGGTGATGCCGTTGCGTTTTTCAATGGTTTCCGCCATGGTTTCGCCGGAAATGGCCTGGGCATGGTCGAACCGGCCGGATCTGAAGTTTTTGGTGGGAAGGGTCCCGGCTTCGTTGATGACATTCACCAGTACGGCCGTGCCCAGAGCCGGCAGGCCTTCACCGGTGACCGGATGGTTTCTCAGCATTTCCACCCATCGTTTGTTGGCGGCCTTGAACGCATCCGGATCCTTGATTTCCACCCGGGGCGCACCAGAATCATCCACCACGATGGCCTTGATTTTTTTGGATCCCATGACCGCACCTAAGCCCCCTCTGCCATGTGCCCGTCCGGGACGGCCGTTCATGTCCGCCTGGTTGATGGACGCGCCTTTCAGGCATTGTTCACCGGCCTGGCCGATACTTAAGACGCCGACGTTTTTACCGTATTTGTTCCACAGGGTTTCCATGACCGCATAATTGCCTTTTTTGACCAGATCGTCTGCGGATTCAATGGAAACACCGTCTTTGTCAATTTTGATCAGGCTGTAATCGTTGCCTTCGGGTTTGTCTTCCAGAACCAGGGCGGTGATTCCCAGTTTTGCCAGTTTTTGGGACACAAGTCCTCCGGCGTTGCTTTCCTTGATTCCGCCGGTTAACGGCGATTTGGCGCCGGCGGAAAGCCTTCCGGAATCTGCGGCCGGAGATCCGGACAGGACCCCGGGAGCAAAGATGAGTTTGTTGTTTTTTCCCAACGGATGGCAGGTGGCCGGGACCTCATCCAGAATCATTTTGGATGTCAGGGCTCTTCCGCCTAAGCCGGCATAGGTATCCGGTGTCTCTTCAAAGGTGAATGTTTTTTCTTTGGTGTTGATTCTCAATAACTTTCCCATGTTTCCTCCTTGGCAAGATTGTTGGACATGTGACAATGATTTTTCTGAACGGTTTTGTCCAGTATCTGTGATTTTTTTTGTGACGATGTTTTTCAGTCCCAAGTGACCCGTGCCCCGGAAATCAAAACATCTGTATTTTTCAGTTATGCCATGACAATAAATTTTAGTCCAGTATAAAAAAACGGTTTTTACTTCCGGGGAACAGGTTATTGTAACCGGCCGGATTCAGACAGTTCTATCAGGCCTTCTTTGTCCAGAATGTCGATGGTCTTTGTCTGCACTAGTATCAAACCGGTATCCCCCATTTTTTTGAGCATTCTGGAGATGGTTTCCGGTGTGGTGCCGATAAGGTTGGAAAGCTGGGCTTTGGAGATGGGAAGACGGACCCGGACAGGGTTTTTCTGTTCTTTGGATAATGTCAATATGTATGCAGCCAGCCGGGCCGGCACCTCCTTGAGGCTCAGCGCTTCGATTTGGATGGTAAAGGCCCGCAGCCGTCTGGAAAGATCGGCCAGCATGTTCATGCTCAGGGCCGGAGTGGTGGTAATCAGTTCAACAAACCGGTCTCGGGGTAAAAAAATAATATCCGAGGGTTCCAGGGTCATGGATGAAGCGGGAAAGCTCTTGCCCTGAAATACCGGCACTTCTCCGAACGTGTGACCCGGGCCGAAAATATGGAGAATCTGTTCTTTGCCATCCAAAGACAGCTTGAAGACTTTTATTTTTCCGGTTTCGACAATATAGATGCCATCGCCTTTGTCACCGTCGTGAAAAATCATGTCTCCACGTTTGAAAGTCAGTCGGACGGCAATGCTGGATAGGATTTTCAACTGATCATCGGACAATCCGGAAAAAAGGGGAATGGTCTTTAAAATATCGATACCGGTCACAGCTCCTGTATTTTTGATTAACGATCCGCGGCCATTGACACTTTTTTAAAAATCGCCAAAAATAAATGATCCCCTTGATTCAGATCAAGGTATTTCATTTCGTTTTATAGTAGGTTTGCATCAGATTGTAAAGCAGATTGCCGGATGAATGAATCGATAAACAAATCAATAATAAGAAGGAAGGTGGCGTATGAAATGTCCGGGACAAGATACCCAGTACTGGGACCAGAACGCGATTTTTGAAACCCAATGTCCGGAATGCGGACATCCCATGGAATTTTTCAAGGATGATGCCACCCGGCGATGCGGTCACTGCCACAAGAAAATTGTGAATCCGAAAATGGATTTCGGGTGTGCGGCATATTGCAAGTATGCTGAACAATGCCTGGGCACATTACCGGAAGAGTTTGTGGCCCAGCAGGAAGATCTGTTGAAAGATCGGGTGGCGGTGAAGATGAAACAGTATTTTGGTACGGATTTCAAACGGATCGGCCATGCCGGGCGGGTGGCCCGGTATGCGGAGAAAATTGGTAAAAAAGAAAAAGCCAATTTGGCGGTGGTGCTTTGTGCCGCGTATCTCCATGATATCGGCATCAAAAATGCGGAAAAAAAATATGGGTCCGCCGAAGCAAAATATCAGCACATCGAAGGTCCGCCCGTGGCCGGAAAAATTCTGGAAGATCTGGGAGCCAAGGAAAAGCTGATCACCGAGGTGTGTGACATCATTTCACACCATCATCATCCCAAAAATTCGGAAACCATTAATTTTAAAACGGTCTATGATGCGGATATTCTGGCCAATATGGAAGACTGCCGGGGAAAAGAGCAGATCGATGCAGACACCCTGGCCCGGAAAATCGATGGCATTTATCTGACGGATGCGGGAAAAGACCTGGCTCGCCAGATTTTGATTCAAAAAGGATGATAATCCACAGCGTATAACCGATATATAATTATAAAGGAACAGAATCATGAAAGTACTTAGAAAAATAATTGAAATCGATGATGAAAAATGTGATGGGTGCGGCAATTGTGTGCCGTCTTGTGCAGAAGGCGCCATTCAGATTGTGAACGGCAAAGCGCGTGTCATTTCAGACAAGTATTGTGACGGATTAGGGGCCTGTCTGGGTGAATGTCCCCGGGATGCATTGCATATTGTGGAAAGAGAAGCCGAAGAATTTGATGAGGCAGCGGTTCATGAACTGCTCAAACAACAGGCCCAGGCTGAAAAATCGACAGGTCAGAGAAAACCGGTCATGACCGGCGGCTGCCCGTCCGCAGCCTTGAAAACCTTTTCCGACACGTCATGCGACTGTGCCAATCAGCCCCGGGTGACCGGTTCCGGCGGTCCTTCCGCTCTGGGACACTGGCCGGTTCAGATTCGCCTGGTACCGGCCGGCGCGCCGTTTTTGAAAGATGCGGACCTGGTGATTGCCGCCGATTGTGTGCCCGTGGCTTATCCGTCGTTTCACAGGGATTTTCTGGCAGGCAAAGCAGTGATGATCGGGTGTCCCAAATTTGACGATACCCAGGGATATGTGGATAAATTGACGGATGTGTTTAAAAAATCCGGCATTAAAAGCATTACCGCCGTGATCATGGAAGTCCCCTGTTGTTCCGGACTGCCTCATATTATTCAGAAAGCACTGGAAAACAGCGGCATGGATATCCCTTTTTCACAGGTAACGATCAGCGCCCGGGGCGAGATCCTTTCATGACAAAGACCGGCCAAAAAAAGCCGGTGACCGGGTATGATGTGTCTGTGTGTTTCGGCAGCAAAGGGTGTCCCCATGTCGCTTTATCCACAGCGGATCTGGCAAGGAAATTGACCTTTTTGTTGACACAGGCGGATATTCCGGGATTTCTAAAATCATCTACCAACGGGAAGATCCGGCCCCATCATGAATTACGCATTGTGCTCAGTGATTGCCCCAATGCCTGTTCCCGCCCCCAGATCGCAGATATCGGTATCATCGGTGCGGTGGTCCCGGGGGTGGGAGATGCGGCATGTACCGGCTGTAACGCCTGTGTCCGAAAATGTCCGGACCGGGCGATTCGGTTGACAGACACATCAGATGGAAATAAAACACCGGTCATTGATATGAATTTATGCCAGAGATGCGGCCAATGTGTTCATGTCTGCCCGGGCCGAACCCTTGAACCGGTTCAGTCCGGATTCCGCATTTTGCTGGGGGGACGGCTGGGCCGGCATCCCCGGCTGGCCACGGAAATGCCGGGCCTTCATTCCCATGACCAGGTAGTGGCAACCGTTGAAACCTGTTTGAATTATTACAAAACCCATTCTCGAAACGGGCAGCGCTTTTCTCATCTTTTTTCTCGCATTGATCAGGTGTTCGCCTGATTTCTTTTGATACATTCCAGGAATCTGAGGCTTACCCTGTTCACGCGTGATCTGTCTGATATCCTGAGATTGTAAGAAAAATTACTACAGCATAATCAGAAATCTTCCAATTGATCCTTTACTTTCCCCTTGATAGAGTCGTATGAATAAAAAAATATGTGATCGTTTTTTTAACCCGTATTATTCAAGGAGGATTGTATGAAAGCAAGGCATCTTTTATTCATTGGAATGATTGCAGTCGTTTCCATGGTATGTTCCCAGACTGCGCTGGCCAAGGAAAGAATCGTGTTCGGCGGCGGTCCTGCCGGCGGAACCTTTCAGGTGGTGGCCAATGCCATCCAGGTGTATGACCCCATCAAAGAACTGTCTGATATCCGGGTTCAGGCCCAGTCTTCCGCCGGTTCTGTGGAAAATTTGAGAAAAACCGATGCCGGCCGTCAGCAGATGAGCGTGGTCTATTCCGGCCATGTGTATCAGGGCCGGAACGGCAAGATGAAAAATGACCCCAAAAAATATGAAAACGTCATGGCTGTGGCATTCCTGTATGGCGCTCCGGCCCAGCTGGTGGTCAAAGCCGGGTCAGGGATTAAAAGTGTCAAAGACCTGGAAGGCAAAAAAGTGGGTGTGGGTAATGCCGGATCCGGTGCATTTGCCAACTGTGAGCTGTTTTTCACCCATATGGGGATCTGGGATAAAATTGAAAGAAATGCCATGGGGTATAACGATGCGCCCAGGCTTTCGGCAACAACCAGCTGGATGCATTCTGGCTGTTTGTGGGATATCCCACCGGCGCGGTCATGATGGCGGCCCAGACCAATGACATTGACATGGTCGATCTGGACAAGGATGCAGTATCTTCCGGATTTTACAAGGAATATCCATATTTTGCCAAGGTCACCATTCCTGCCAACACCTATAAAGGGGTGGACTATGATGTGAGTTCGTTTCAGGATGCCGCACTGTGGGTGGCCAACAAAGATGTGTCTGCCGATGCCGTCTATGAGATGCTGTCTCTCATCTATACCGACGAGGGACTGGCCCATATGGTTTCCCAGAAAAAAACGTTTAAAAGCATGTCTATTGAATCCGGCCCCACCGGCGTCGTCACCCCGTTTCATCCGGGTGCTGAGAAATTCTGGAAAGAAAAAGGGGTTTTGTAATACAGCAGCCTGACCCTTTTTATTAGAAATACCGGACACGGGACAAGGACGTCTGGTGTCCGGTAATTTTTTTTGGACCGGTATGCCTGTGACAACCATATCAGCAAATAGGAAAGCGGATTGTGTACCATAAATTAAATCGATTCGAGAAAATTTTTTTTGATATCTGTGCGGTGACACTGGTGCTGTTCTACGCATGGGCGGCCGTGGTCCAGCCCATGGCCACTCAGTATCACCGGGGTGTGTATGTTATCATAACGTATGTGCTGGTCTTCCTGCTCTATAAGGCAAAAACCACGATTGGCCGGATTCTGGACTATATTCTGATTGTTTTGTCGGTTGTCTGTGTCGGATACTGGATTATCATGTTTGAGGCTATCAACTACCGGACCGGGGCAGAAACCCCGGTGGATGCAGTTTTCGCCATTGTGGGGGTGCTTATCGGGATCGAGCTGGCCCGGCGGGTGGTGGGCAACGTGTTTGTCATCATGGGGGTGGTGTTTCTGGTTTACGGGGTTTACGGATACAAGGCCCCGGATCTGATCTCCCATGCCGGGGCCCCGTTCACGGAGTTGTGTGTCAGTATCTTCTATAAAAGTGATGGGGTGTTCGGGATCATGGCCAGTGTGCTGGCCACTTATGTGATCCTGTTTGTGCTGTTCGGCGCGTTTCTGGAAAAATCCGGGGCCCAGAAATTTTTCATTGACTGGCCCCTGGCGGCGGTGGGCCACCGCATCGGCGGTCCCGGAAAAGTATCGGTCATCGCTTCGGGCCTGTTTGGCTCCATTTCCGGCAGTGCCATTGCCAATACCGTGTCCACGGGCATGTTCACCATTCCCATGATGAAAAAAGCCGGATTCCGGCCCCATGTGGCCGGTGCTATCGAACCGGCCGCGTCAATCGGCGGGATGTTCATGCCGCCCATCATGGGGGCCGGCGGTTTTATCATGGCGGAACTGACCGGGCTGCCTTATTCCCACATCATGCTGGTGGCCATATTTCCGGCTTTTATGTATTTTTTTTCCGTGTTTGTCATGGTGCATTATGAAGCCAAAAAAGACAACGTGGTGGGGGAAAGATCCAAATTCAGTGCCATGGAAATTTTCAAGAAGCAGTGGTTTTACATTATGCCGCTGGTGATTATCACGGTGTTCATGCTGTATGGATTTTCTCCGGCCTATTCCGCGATTCTGGGTCTGATCACCTGTATTGCGATCTCATGGGTGAGAAAGGAAACCCGCATCGGCCCTAAGCGGTTTGTGGAAGCGGCCCGGGAAGGCACAGAAAACAGTCTGAAAATCGGTGCCACCGTGGGCGTCATCGGGATTATTATCGGGGTATTGACGTTTTCCGGCCTGATTCTGACCTTTGCCGACATTATGATCGATCTGGCAGGCGGGTCTTTGCTGCTCACCATTCTTTTGGTGGCCCTGGCCTCTCTGGTGCTGGGCATGGGGGTTCCGGTGACGGCCGCGTATCTGGTGACTGCCGTGGTGGCGGTGCCGGCCCTGACCCACCTGGGCGTGAACGAGCTGGCGGCTCATATGATCGTATACTGGCTGTCCCAGGATTCCAATATCACCCCACCGGTGTGCATTGCCGCGTTTGCCGGTGCCACTATTGCCAAAGCCAATATGTGGAAAACCGCGTTTACCTCTTTTAAATTTGCCAAATTTCTTTATCTGGGCCCCCTTCTTTTCGGATACGTGCCCGGATTCTCCCTGGACGGCAGCCCCATGGACATTGTCAAAGCGTTTGTTGCCATTATTATCGGTACATATATCTATTCCTGGTTTCTCAGCGGAATCTGGATTTCTTCTTTGAAAAATCTGTTTTCCAGAAAATCAGCTGCCTGATCCGGCCTGTTTTTGTCCGGCAAAAAGCCGTTTTCCTCGAGCGATCCATGCTTCCGGGGGAAGCGGCTTTTTTTATGCCCATTGTTCTGGCGAGCAAAATTTAGTTGCCATATCAACTTTTTTCAGTCATATTAAGTCCAAACTTACCAAAATCGCTGACAATTACCACGGTAATGGAAAAAATAGACATGAAACAGACTCAATTGGTACCTGAATTTACGGCTTCCCCTTCGGATACGCTGGAACTGGAAACATTTGAACGGGTTATTGACACATCCATTGCCTATCTGGTGGGCAGAACTTCCCGGGCCATCATTAAACGGCTGACCAAAAAATTTGCAGATGCCGGATTTGATGTCAGTTATGAACAATGGAGCATTCTGGTTCATTTATACCGAAAAGACGGACAAACCCAGCAGGAACTTTCCAACGTGTCGGTCAAGGACAAGGCAGCCATCACCCGGTTGCTCAATGTGCTGGAAAAAAAGAATATCGTGCTTCGTGTGCCGGACCGGTCCGACAAGCGCAGCAAACTGGTTTATCTGACACACAAAGCCAAATCTTTTCGGGATGATTTAATTGCCATGGTCATGGAGATGCTTGTGGAAGCGGAACAGGGGATTTCTCACGAGGAGATGGCCCAGTGTAAATCCACGTTAAATAAAATCTTCACCAATTTTTCCCGGCTGAATCTGTCGGATTAAAATTCCACCAGGCGATTCTGTATGGCATATCTGGACAGATCCGCGTTGTTTCTCAGGTTCAGTTTTTTCAAGAGCCTGGACCGATAAGTATCCACGGTTTTAACACTGATATTGTAAGTAATGGCAATTTCCCGGTTCGTACTTCCCGTGGCCAGTTTGCGCAATACCTGGAGTTCGCGCATGGATAAAGATTCCATGGCGTGTTTGTTTTTGTCGCCCCGAATGAAACGCAGGGCCAAGGCTTCACTGGCTTTTTCCGTCAGATACCGACCCCCGGAATGAATTTTTTTCACTGCCGCCACCAGCTGCTCGGGTGCGGACTGTTTGGTGACATATCCCATGGCGCCGGCTTCCATGGCCCGGATCACATATTGTTCTTCCTCATGCATGGTTAAAATAAGTACCGGGATTTTGGGGCAGTAACTGTTCATGCGCGCCACCACTTCCAGCCCATCCATGCCGGGCATGGATATGTCGATAACAGCCACATCCGGTTGTTTTGTCATGGCCAGATCAAAAGCGGTTTCTCCATCAGAGGCTTCGGCAATGACCTTGATGTCGGAGCTGTCTTCCAGAACCCGCCGCAATCCGTCTCTGACAATACTGTGATCGTCGGCCAGCAACACAGTGATCATGACCATCCCTCCACGTTTACCTTGCAGGTGATTCGGGTTCCGCTGCCTTTTTGCGACGTAATGTCCAGCCATCCGCCTGCCAGATTGGCCCGTTCCATCATGCCTTCCAGTCCGAAGCCGGTTCTGCTTTCGTCTGGATTAAAGCCGATACCGTTGTCTTCCACCGTCAATACCAGCCCTTTGGCATCGGTTCTCAATTCAACAATGATGGTGGTGGCTTTTGCATGGCGGATGGCATTGGTGACCGCTTCCTGGCCGATTCGGTAAAGGGCGGTGGCCAGCGTTTTATCGATCTGCGGGATGATATCCCGGCGAAAGACACAGGAGACATTGGATCGTTTTTCAAAATCAGATACCAAAGATTCCAGTGCATCTGACAAGCCCAGGTCATCCAGCACCCTGGGGCGGAGCCGATAGGCCATATCCCTGACATCCTGAATGGTTTTGTCAATGAGCAGACTCATTTTTTCGGCCCGGTCCACGGCCTGATCCGGAGAAGATGTAAAATGGTTTTTCACCCACATCACATCGATGCGTAATGCGGTCAATACCTGCCCCAGATGGTCATGAAGTTCCCGGGCCACCTGTTCTTTTTCCCGTTCCTGGGAAGCAATGATGTTTTTGGATAAATTTTTCAGGCTGCTCTGGGCTTTTTCCAGTTGTGCCGTTCTCAGGCGCACCTGTTTTTCCAGATCATGGGAGTATCGGGCCAGTTTTTCCTTGGCATGTTCCAGATCTTTCTGGGTTCGGTTTTTTTCCGTCACATCCACACTTACTGCCAAAGAACGAACTACCCGGCCCGTCTCATCTCTGACCCCGTAACTGGAAAGAAGAATATCCATTTTATCTTTGCTTTTTTTCACATAGGTATAGGGGATATCTTTGAAAAACCCGGTGTTGAAAAATTGGGGAAAGACCTTTGACAAGGCAAATTTTTTGGATTCCGGAGTGAAAAAATCCGTCAAATGCCGGCCGATGACCTCTTCTCGATCATATCCCATGACATCCACCCAGTGATCGGACACCCGGATAATTCTTCCTTTGGTATCAATGGAATGGAGCATGATCGGCGTTTTATGGTAAATATGTCGATATCTCTCCTCACTGATCCGCAGTTTTTCCTCGGCTGTTTTTCGCTGACTGATTTCTTTGGCGGCCTGTTGATACAGAAAAAAAACCAGGATGCCCGCCAGACTGGTAATAAAGATCACCCCCGGGCCGATCCCTTTGATGAACGGGGCGGAGAACTGCTTTTCAAGCAGTTTTTTGTTTTTCAAAGACACCACGCGCCAGTCAGGATACCGGGGTACTGACAAAGAGGTATATAGATATGCCTCTTTGTTTTGATCCGTGACCCGGTCTTTGGTCTGTGTCCGGCGGAATCCGGACCAGCCCCAGGGGCCGTTGCCGAATTGACGGGACTGGACAATCTGGTCTTTTGTTTCATTGTCCACAGGCCACAGCAGTTTAAACCGGTATCGGGATTGATTGCTGATGAAAATGATGCCATTGGGGCTGACAAAGAAAAGCAGATGTTCCGGGTTGGAAAACAAAGTGGTTTCCAGAAACTCAATGGAAGATTTTATCACGGCCACTCCGATGATTTCCTGTTTCTCGGGATGATACACCGGATGGCTGTAATAGACCCCCCGTTTCATGGAAGTGACGCCAAGGGCGAGGTAACTGTCCGGTTGCCCCTGGATGGCGGATGTGAAATAGGGTCTGAAAGAAAAATCATGGCCCACAAAACTGTCGAACTGATTCCGGTTGCTCGAACAGATGGTATTGCCCTTCAGGTCCATCAGATAGCTGACATCCAGTTCCAGGGATCGGGTAAACATATCCAGAATCTGGTTGGCTTTGAAAAGGGTTTCAAGGTTTGTGTCCACAAGAACGGTTTCCAGTTCTTTGATCCGGGACAGCACACGAACGGATTTGATGTGTTCAGACAGGGACGTCGCCAACTGGTCGGTCAGCAGTTTCAGCTGTGCAACCGCCTGGGTTTCCCCGGTCTGAATGCTGGCTTTACGAAACGAATAATAAAACAGCCATCCTCCCGTGGATACGGATAAAAAAGCAAAGATTGCCAGAATCATTATGATCAAACGAAGACGCATTTGTTACATATAGGCAGAAGTTTCATATTTTTTCAATTGAGAATATTTCAGGCATTGGATAAAATGAATCAAAAGGAGAATAATCATGCCGACAATTACGTTTAATGCATTTTCATTTTTACAAAAAAAACTTCAGCAGAATAATCTGCCTTTTTCCAATGTCTCATTGTCCATTCCGGATGGTACCACCGCTGAAATGCTGGTGCAGCAGATGCAGCTGACCCCCGGGGATGTGGAAGTGGTGTTTGTGAACGGCCGTGTCCAGCCTTTTTCAACGGTTCTCAAAGATCAGGATCGTGTGGCATTTGTTCCCCAGGGAACACCGGGACCCTACCGGGTGCTTCTGGGATTCAAAAACAAGCGTCATGGCTGAATCGTCAGATGTTGTCCGGACGTTTATTGCCATACCGTTGCCGGATGCTGTCAAACGGTTTTTATCAGATATCCAGTCGGAACTTAAATCAGCCGGATGGATTGCTGCCTGGCCCAATCCGGAAATGTTTCATTTGACACTGAAATTTTTAGGTCCGATCCCCAGGGAGTTGCTGATACCCCTTCAATCTGTCATGGCGGCATTTTCCGGCGCATATCCGGCATTTACTCTGACAGCCGGGGGTATCGGTGTCTTTCCTAATGTCAGAAACGCCCGGATCGTATGGATCGGTATTCATGAACAGACAGAACATCTGATGCAGGTTGTGACGGATTTGGAAAAAAAGCTTCACCCCATGGGTATTCCGGCGCAATCCCGGCCATTTTTTCCGCATATTACTCTGGCGCGTATTAAAAAACCGGTCCGGCCGCATGATATGATTTCTGTGATCAAGCGTTTTGAAAGCAACTCTTCGCATGCGTTTCCGGTTAACCGCCTTGTCTTGTACAAAAGCCGGCTTCAACCGCAAGGCGCGGTGCATTCTCCATTGTTTCAGATCATATTGAATCATTGAAACAATCAAGTCATTGTATTGCCCTGTTTTTTTAAATCAGCGCTTCCAGATCCAGATAGGTTTCCATATGTTTCTTCAGATGATCGTAATCCTTGTCTTTTTCAATGGCTGCGTCAATTGAAAAATCCAAAGGATGATCCAGGCCGATTAAATCAAACCATTTTTTGATAATGGTGTTGAAATCAAAAAATCCGTGAACATAAGTACCGGCCACTTGACCATTGTCTGCCAGGCATCCGTCGGTTTCATTTACGGGGATGCCATTTCTGGAAACAATGCGGATAAACGGAACGCCGCCGGTCAGCTGCGTGGCACCCATGTGAATTTCATATCCTCTGCCATAGGCATCGCCCCATCTGAACTCGCTTAATGTGGTGGTTTTGGGGGATTGCAGCAGGGTTTGGACCGGCAGCAGTCCCAGTCCCCGGGTCTGTCCCGGGGAACCTTCCAGCCCGTTTGGATCTTTTACCCATTGTCCCAGCATCTGGTATCCGCCGCAGATGCCTAAAACATGGCCGCCCTTGCGCACATAGTCATTCAGCGGAGTTTCAAACCGTTCCATGACCCAGGTTAAGTCTTTTCGGGTATTTTTGGAACCCGGAATGATGATGGCGGTAAACCGGTCCAGCTGTTTTGGCGAATCAATGAAAACCGTTTGCAGGCCATGGATTCTGGCCAGGGCATGAAAATCGGTGAAATTGGCGATGTGGGGCAGTCTTAAGATAGCAACAGCAGGAATGTTTTTTTCTAATAACTTGAAATCATTTATTTTTTCTATTTCAACCGAATCTTCGGCATCAATTTTAAAATGAGAATACCAGGGCAACACCCCTAAAACCGGTTTGCCGGTGTGCTGTTCAATCCAAGCCATGCCTTGTCTGAACAAATCGATATCTCCCCGGAACCGGTTGATAATGATCCCTTTGACCATGTCACGATAATCATCCGGCAGGCAGGCCAGGGTCCCCACCACCTGGGCGAAGACCCCGCCCCGGTGAATGTCTGCAATTAAAATGACATCGGCATCGGCATATCGGGCCATGGGGAAATTGACAATGTCCGTGTCCATGAGGTTGACTTCGGCACAGGATCCGGCCCCTTCCAGAACGATGCGGTCATATCCGGCAGCCAGGGCGTCAAACGCCTGACACGCTTTTTCAAAATAAAATGCTTTTCTGGTATGGTAATCCATGGCTGTGTGGTTGCCGTGAACCTTTCCGTTCAGAACGACCTGGGATTGTTTGTCTCCAAACGGTTTCAACAAAATGGGATTCATGTGTACATGGGGTGCGATCCGGGCCGCCTCGGCCTGAACGATCTGTGCCCGGCCGATCTCCAGGCCTTCCGGGGTGATGCCGGAATTATTGGACATGTTCTGGGCTTTGAAAGGCGCTACCCGCTGACCTTTGTCCGCCAGATACCGGCAGATGCCCGCAGCAATAATGCTTTTGCCCACATCCGATCCTGTACCCAGAACGGCAATGTTCGGTGCGTTCATTTTTCAATGCCTTTGCGGGCCGTGACTCCCTGATGATAATAGTGTTTAATCTCTTTCATCTCAGTGACCAGGTCCGCTCGGGTGATCACTGCGGCGGATGCGTCTCTGCCTGTGATCACCAGTTCCACATGATCCGGTTTCAGATCCATGAAACCCAGCAGTTCATTCTCGGTCAACAGCTGGCAGGTAACCGCCACATTGCCTTCGTCCACGATCACCAGGTCATGGGCATTGGCTTTCAAAATCCCGCACAATCGGGCATATCCCTTTCGGGCCGCCGCTTTTTCATCTTCAGACGGCATGCCTCTGACAAATTTGCCCATGCCGAACTGTTCCACGGTCACATTTTCAAATAAGGATAATGCCTTGATTTCCGAATAGGGTCCCTGCTTGAGGAACTGTCCCACAAACACCTGAAGCCCGGCCCCGGCCCCCCGCAGGGCCAGCCCTAACGCGGCCGTGGTTTTTCCTTTTCCGTTTCCTGTATATATTTGTATATATCCTTTCATGGCATCTCCTGAATTTTATTTGTCAGCATATGACAGCGAAGTGGTATGAAAATCAACCAAGGTGTTAAATGGAATGTATGGATGTGTTTCATGTGAAACATTCTTTGAGTCCCATGGCAGGGATATCGGGCCGACCCCCGGAAGGAAGAGGGAAAACAGAACCACCAGATATCCTGTTTTCCCTCCGGGTATGGCAACCGGTATACTGGAGAACATGAGTCATCCTGTCGTCAAGGCATTAAAAAACCCATATCAGCAGTACTGATATGGGAACCGTTTTTATCCTCATTTTGTTGATCACTCCAAGTCCTCGCTAGCATACGATCAACTGTTCAGGCAGGTCTTCTGACTTCCGGATCTTTTTACCAGCCACCCCTTCCCGTGTATGTCTCATCAGTGGTTGTGTGTGGCGTTCATCCCCGGTTACAGCGGCGGGACCGTCCCTGACTTTCACAGGGTTCCCTTTTAACTGCGTGGGCAGCACCTGAAACAATAAATCACCTTACCTGCTTGCCTTGGGAGTGTCAAGAATAAAATATGTATCCGGAAGGGTAGAACTGTCTGTATATATTGACATCTCAGGCAAACAATACGATAAAGACATTCAATGGGTTGCATGCGTTTGCGTTTCAAGCCCATTATCTGTATTTTAAATAAAAACCCATCAATTGAAAGTATCTTTACGAAAGTGTAGACATATTTATGAAATTTGAAAATTATCCAATCGCAGCCGCCATAAAAAGAAATCTGGCCGCCGCCGGATTTAAACGGCCTACCGATATCCAGTTCAAGGCGATTCCCTGCATTCTCAAGGGAGAAGACGTGCTGGCCGTGGCCCAGACCGGTACGGGAAAAACCGCTGCCTTTGCCATTCCCGTTATCGATCGGATCCATAAGTCCAAACAATCCAGAGCCCGTGCCGGGATCCAGTGTGTTGTCATGGTTCCCACAAGGGAGTTGGCCGGTCAGATCGGCGCGGTATTCAATACCCTGTCCAGCCATACCCGGGTGAATCCGTTTGCGGTTTTCGGCGGCGTGGACCAGGACCGTCAGATCGTCCGGCTGCAAGACGGCATTGATGTGCTGGTGGCAACGCCGGGTCGGATGTTTGACCTCATCAGCCAGGGCGCCATCTCCCTGTCCCGGGTGAACACCCTGGTGCTGGATGAAGCGGACCGGATGCTGGCCAAAGGGTTTCTGGAAGATATCCAGGCCGTCAAGAAAAAACTGCCCCGGCGGCACCAGACCCTGTTTTTTTCCGCCACCATTGACAAAGAAATCAAGAAACTGGCGTTTTCCCAGGTAAGAACTTCGGCCATTCGGATTCAGATTGCACCGGACTCTCCGGTATCCAGAAATGTGTCCCACTGGGTGGTGGAAATGGAGATGGATGACAAGCGGTTTTTTCTGCGGCGGTTTATCCGGGATCATGAAAACGAACGCATCCTGGTGTTTGTCAGAACCAAAGTCAGAGCGGAACGGGTGGCCAGGGCGCTTGACAGGGATCACATTGCTTCGGCCACCCTTCACGGGGACAAGGATCAGGCGGAACGTACCCGGGTCCTGGCCCGGTTCAAGGCCGGAGAAGAACGCATTCTCATTGCCACGGATGTGTCGGCCCGGGGCATCGATATTCCCAATCTGGATTATGTGATCAACTATGATCTGCCGGACAATCCGGAAAACTATGTGCACCGGGTGGGCCGGACCGGCCGGGGCACGCGCAAGGGTCAGGCGTTTTCATTTTGCAGCCCCAATGAAAAAACACGGCTGAATCAGATCCAGGCATTGATTAATGAAGAAATTCTCATTCAACCGGTCACCCCCCAGGAATATGCCCAGATTCTTCTGGATCCCAAAGACACCGAAGGCCTCAGGCAGATGATTCTGACCCATGAAGCCGGAGATCCCAAAAAATCACGGAAAAAATCAAAAAAATCTAAACGGTCCGGCTGAGTTCCTGCTTGAGCATGCAGCAGGCGATTCTGTGGGCCGGTGTGCCGTCTGCCAGATAATCCAGGTTGCCGGGCTGGATGATTTTGTTCATGACACATCCTTCAGGGATGGTCAGATCAAACAGCTGGGTTTCATTGACGGGCAAAGACGGCACCAGGGTGTTGTCCCTTATGGTGTAGGCATGCAGCGGATAATCTTCGCACAAAGGACACCGGTACACCCGGCCGTTGGGAAACACAAAATAGTTGTCCGCCACAATGCCGGCACAGGTAAATGCCTCGTCTTTTTCCAGAAATACTTTGGGATAGGTGACGATGATGCCGGTGTCAGCAATGGTGCGGGCCACTTCAGGAATCACTGAAAGCCACAGGTCCTTGGATACCTGATGGGTGCCGGTACTGCCGGCAGCGGAATTGCCCCGCATGCCGATGACCTGGATAAAAAACCGGTGAATATCCAAAGATGACACCAGCCCCGGCATTTGGGACAGCTCATGTAAATTTTTGTCAGACACGGTATAGATCATGGCGCAGGAAAACCCTTTTTTCCGTGCCCGGTGAATACCTGAGATCACCGCATCATAACTGCCCGGCCCCCGAATAACGTCATTGGTGGAAGCAGTGGCTCCATCCAGGGAAAATGAGATAAAATCCACATCTTCGGGTGTGATTTTGTCAAGGATATCGTGGAACAGAAATCCGTTGGTGTCAATGGTAATGGACTTGAAATGAAACTGTCGCGCTGATTTGACAGCCGCCGGCAGATCCTTGTGCAGCGTCGGCTCACCCCCTAAAAAAATCAGATTGGTCCGGGGTGCGTTATGGGCAAACAGGCCCAGCCACTGCCGGATGGTGTCGATGGAAAGGGTCTGTCTGCCATGCTGGTCCGGGTTGATATAGCAGTGGGCACAGGACAGGTTGCACCGGGTCAGAATATGAAAAAAAAGATTGGATGAATCTTTGGAAAAAGCAACGGTTTTTTTCTGCATGTTTTATCCCATGCACTGCTTGGTGAATTCAGGGTCAAACGGCACCGGATAGTCGCCGTCATAACAGGCCTTGCAGAAATTAAGCTCCGGATCCTTCACGCCGGAGGCCTCCAGCATTCCTTCTATGGACAGATAGTGCAGCGAATCCAGGCCCAGATAATCCCGCAGTTCATCCACAGTTTTTTCCGCGGCAATCAATTCTCCTTTGGAAGAAAAATCAATGCCGTAGTAACAGGGAAATTTGTGGGGCGGGCAGGAGATGCGCATGTGCACTTTTTTGACGCCCAGTTCCCGCAGGGCCTTGACTCTTGTTTTGGCGGTGGTGCCCCGGATGATGGAATCTTCGATAATGATGATGTCCTTGCCTTTGATCAGTTCCCTGACCGGGTTGAGCTTGATGCGTACGCTAAAATCCCGCATGGACTGGGTGGGCTGGATAAAGCTTCGGCCCACATAATGGTTGCGGATCATGCCCATTTCAAAGGGAATGCCTGATTCTCTGGCATACCCGATGGCGGCATAGTTGCCCGAATCGGGAAACGGCATGACCAGGTCCGCATCCACATGGCTTTCCTGGGCCAGGCGCTGGCCATGATTTTTGCGCATTTCATATACGTTCTTGCCGTCAATGGTGGAGTCGGGCCGGGCAAAATAGATATACTCGAAAATGCACAAGCTCTTGTGGGCCGCGGCTTTGGGATGACGGAGACTCTTGATCCCGTCTTCATTGATGATCACAATTTCTCCAGGATCCAGCTCCCGGATGAATTCCGCCTGGATCAGGTCAAAGGCACAGGTTTCAGAGGCCAGTACATAATGGCCGTTGAGTTTTCCCAGTGCCAGGGGTCTAAACCCATTGGGGTCTTTCATACCGATGATTTCCCCCTTGCAGGTGAGAAGAATCATGGAATAGGCCCCCTGGATTTTGGACACCGCCTTGAGAATGGCGTTTTCATAATCACCTTTGACCAGGTTTTTGATGAACAGGTGCAAAAACACCTCTGAATCCATGGTGGTCTGGAAGATCGAGCCTTTTTCTTCCAGTTCCCGTCTTAAAATATGGGCATTCACCAGGTTGCCGTTGTGGGCCAGGGCATAGGAGCGGTGCCGGTGGTTCACCACAAAGGGCTGGGCATTGAGCAGTACGGAATCCCCGGTGGTGGAGTACCGCACATGCCCGATGGCAGACCCCCCTTCAATCCGTTCCAGGTCATCCACATCAAAAATATCCGGCACCAGGCCCATGCCTTTGTGGGAAAAAATTTTGTCGTTGATGCCCCGGTTCACGGAGATCCCCGCACTTTCCTGGCCCCGGTGCTGAAGGGCATACAGTCCGAAATAGGTGATTTTTGCGGCTTCCGGATGCTGGTACAGTCCAAATACCCCGCATTCATCTTTGGGGCGTTCACTGGAAGGAAGCGTCAGATGGTCAGACATTTTGTTTATGATACTCCTGGATGGGTTTAACGGACAGGGTTTCTTTTTTCAAGGCCTTGATGGCGCTTAAAATGGCCCGGGTCCCGTCGGTGGTGGTGGCATAAGGAATTTTGTATTTAATGGCGGCCCGGCGGATTTCATACCCGTCCCGCTGGGTCTGGCTGGTGGCGCCGGTATTGAGAATCAGCTGAATTTCCTTGTTTTTCACCGCATCCACCACATGGGGCCGGCCGGCAGACACTTTTTTCACCGGAGTGGCCGGCACCTGGTGTTCTTCCAGGAACGCGGCCGTTCCCCGGGTGGCCATGATGGTGAACCCCATGTCGTGAAACTCTTTTGCCACGGGCAGGGCCGCTTCTTTGTCCTTGTCCTGGACCGAGATGAACACAGTACCGGATTCCGGCAGTTTCTGGCCGGCGGCAATCTGGGATTTGGCCACGGCCGCACCTAAGTCTATATCAATCCCCATGACCTCGCCCGTGGATTTCATCTCCGGCCCCAGGACCGGGTCCACGTTTTCAAACCGGTCAAAAGGCATCACCGCTTCCTTGACACAATAGTAGTGCGGGATCACCTGTTGGATGAACCCCAGCTCTTTCAGGGTTTTGCCCAGCATCACCTGGGTGGCCAGTTTGGCCAAAGGGACGCCGATGGCTTTGGATACAAAGGGAATGGTCCGGGAGGCCCGGGGATTGACCTCGATGACATACACGGTATCGTTCATGATGCCGAACTGGATGTTCATCAATCCCTTGACCTGGAGTTCTTTTGCCATGGCTTCAGCGGCCCGGGCCATCTCTTCGATGTGTTGCGGGGCAATGGAATACGGGGGCAGCACACAGGCGGAGTCACCCGAGTGGATACCCGCCTCCTCGATGTGCTCCATCATGCCGCCGATCACGGTGGTCTCCCCGTCGGAGATGACATCCACATCCAGTTCAAAGGCTTCTTCCAGAAATTTATCAATGAGCACGGGTTTGTCCGGGGATGCCTGGATCGCCAGATCGAAAAACGATTCCAGATCCGCTTCATCATACACGATTTTCATGGCCCGTCCCCCCAGGACAAAAGACGGTCGCACCATGACCGGATACCCGATTTCCCTGGCCACAGCCAGGGCTTCGTCATAGGAGTGGGCAATCCCGTTTTCCGGCTGCCGCAATCCCAGCTTGTCCATCATGGCCTGGAACAGGTCCCGGTCTTCGGCCCGGTCAATGCTTTCCGGCGAGGTGCCGATGATGGGAATCCCGGCTTTCTGGAGTCCGGTGGCCAGATTCAACGGGGTCTGACCGCCGAACTGGACGATGACACCGAACGGGTTTTCCTTTTCCACGATGTGCAGCACATCCTCGTGGGTCAGGGGTTCGAAATACAGCTTGTCCGAGGTATCATAGTCCGTGGACACGGTTTCCGGGTTGGAGTTGACCATGATGGATTCCACCCCTTCTTCTTTCAGGGCAAATGAGGCGTGCACACAGCAGTAGTCAAATTCGATGCCCTGGCCGATGCGGTTGGGACCGCCCCCCAGGATGATCACTTTTTTCCTGTCGCTCACCCGGGCCTCGCATTCGGTTTCATACGTGGAATAATAATAAGGCGTGACCGCTCTGAATTCCGCAGCACAGGTGTCCACCAGCTTGTACACCGGCACCAGTCCCAGCAGTTTTCTTTCCTGTTCCACCTGTTTTTCGGTCAAGTGTGTGAGATGAGCCAGCTGGCGGTCGGAAAACCCGTATTTTTTGGCTTTTTCCAGCAGGTCTTTGGGCATATTTTTTCCTGCCAGCTTGATCTGGTTTTCCATATCCACAATCTGTTTCATCTGGTGCAGAAACCAGGGATCGATATGAGTCAGCTCATACAGCATGGTGATGGGCATGTTGTGTTTCAACGCGTACTTGATGTAGAACAGGCGCTGGGAATTGGGGGTGGACAGATGATATTCCAGGTCCGTGCCGGCCACGGAATCGGGTGGTAGATCCTTGCCGTCGGCCCCGAATCCGGCCCGGCCGATCTCCAGGGATCTGAGCCCTTTTTGAAACGCCTCCTTAAAGGTCCGGCCGATGGCCATGGTTTCTCCCACGGATTTCATGGCTGTGGTGAGCACATCCTGGGCCTCGGGAAATTTTTCAAACGTCCATCTCGGGATTTTTACCACACAGTAATCAATGGAGGGTTCAAAACAGGCCATGGTCTCGCCGGTGATATCATTGGGAATTTCATCCAGGGTATACCCCACAGCCAGCTTGGCCGCGATCTTGGCAATGGGAAACCCCGTGGCCTTGGAGGCCAGGGCCGAACTTCTGGAAACCCTTGGGTTCATTTCCACCACGATCACATCCCCATTTTCCGGATTCACGGCAAACTGCACATTGGAGCCGCCCGTGTCCACGCCGATCTCCCGGATGATGGCAATGGACGCGTCCCGCAGCACCTGGTATTCCTTGTCCGACAGGGTCTGGGCCGGGGCCACGGTAATGGAGTCCCCGGTGTGGACCCCCATGGCATCCACATTCTCGATGGAACAGATGATGACCACGTTGTCGGCATGGTCCCGCATCACTTCCAGTTCGTATTCCTTCCATCCCAGCACGGATTCCTCCAGCTGGATCTGGCTGATGAGAGAGGCATCCAGGCCGGATTTGGCCACCCGGTTCAACTCTTCCATGTTATAAGCCACCCCGCCGCCGGTGCCGCCTAAAGTAAAGCTGGGCCGGACAATCAGGGGGAATCCGATCTTTTTTGCCACATCTTCCACTTCGGCAAAATTGTGGGCAAACCCGCTTTTGGGAATCCGCAGACCGATTTTGTTCATGGCGTCTCTGAACAACTCTCTGTCTTCCGCCTTGTGGATCGCCTCGATGGACGCACCGATCAGCTCCACGTTGTATTCTTCAAATATCCCGGTTTTGGCGGCCTCGATAGCGGTGTTTAATGCGGTCTGGCCACCTAATGTGGGCAGCACCGCATCGGGCCGCTCCGCTCGGATCACCTTGCACAGGGTGTCCGGAGTCACCGGTTCGATATAGACCCGATCCGCAGTTTCCGGATCGGTCATGATGGTGGCGGGATTGGAGTTGATGAGGATTACCTCGAACCCTTCTTCCTTCAGGGCCTTGCAGGCCTGGGTCCCGGAATAGTCAAATTCGCAGGCCTGGCTGATGATAATGGGACCGGCCCCGATGATCAGAATTTTTTTAATATCATTACGCTTTGGCATGGGTCATCACTTTGGCAAACTGGTTGAAAAGATAGGCCGCGTCATGGGGACCGGGGGAGGCTTCCGGATGGTACTGTACGGCAAAGGCCTTCAGGGAATCATCCTGAATCCCTTCCAGGGAGTCTTCATTGAGATTGATATGACTCAATGCGGAAGAGTGGTCTTTCAGGCTGTTCAGGTCCACGGCAAACCCATGGTTCTGGGAGGTGATCTCCACCTTGCCCGTGGCCATATTTTTCACCGGCTGATTGGCGCCCCGGTGACCGAATTTGATTTTATGGGTTTTTCCGCCCATGGCCAGTCCCAAAAGCTGCATGCCCAGACAGATGCCGAAAACCGGCACTGATCCCAGCAACTGCCGGATGGTGTCCACGGCATCGGTCAAAGGCTCCGGATCTCCCGGGCCGTTGGACAGAAAAATGCCGTCGGGCTGGAGCGCTTTGATGACATCCGGAGGGGTTTTTGCCGGCACGGTAAGTACTTCGCACCCGGCATTCTCCAGGCATCGGATGATGTTGTACTTGATGCCGAAATCCAGGGCCACCACCGAATGTTTTTTCCCCCGGTGCCGCCAGACAAAGGCATTGGATAAAGAAGCTGCCGGTACATAATCGGGCTGGTTGTATTTCCAGAAATAGGGTTTTTTTGTGGTGACATATCGTACCAGGTCGCTGCCGGCCATGGAAGGCACCTGCCGGGCCTTTGCCACCAGAGAATCCGGGTTCAGGTCCGAGGTGGAGATCACAGCCCGCATGGCACCGGATTTTCTGATATGCCGGGTCAACGCCCGGGTATCCAGATCTTCCACACCTAATATATGGCTTTTGATCAGGTAATCCGCCAAAGTCCCTCTGGATCTGAAATTGGAAGGAAAATTCTGGTATTCCTTGACAATGAATGCCGCCACCTGGATCCGGTTGGATTCCACATCTTCAGGGCTGATGCCGTAGTTTCCGATGAGCGGATAGGTCATGGTCACCATCTGGCCGTAATAGGACGGGTCGGTGAGGATCTCCTGGTATCCGGTCATGCTGGTGTTGAACACCGCTTCACCGGATGCTTCCCCGGGTCCTGTGAAACTTCTGCAGGCAAATGTCCTGCCGTCTTCCAGGGCGAGTAATGCTTTCATTTTTTTGTATACCTTCTAAGCAACTCATTTGAGTTGATTGTGGGTTTGGTGCCGGGCAATGCCCCGGCGGGTTCGCTGTTCAGTTGATTGTGTTGCCTGGTGTTGTCATCAAAGGATCCGAAAGCCGGTCCGGATCATATTTCATGGTCAAGCGCCCCTTGTTGAAGCTCCCATAAATATCATAAAACACGACGATTTAGCAAGGCAGTATTGACGAATCTGAAAAGAGTGACTGAAAAAGATCCCTGGTTTTAAAAGCGGTCTTGGAGAGCACTTTCTTTTTTTACAATTCTGCCTGAATGAAGGCATTCAGACCGGAGTCGCCGGCCCACGATCCGTTCCACCATGCCGCCGGTGGAAATCACTGTGTCCAGATCCAATCCCGTTCCGATGGTCATTTCATCCAGCATCACGGCCAGGTCTTCCGTGGATACCAGTCCGGACAGACCCGGGTCTTTGTGGTAATAGTCACCGGTGCCGGCCACGGGAACGCCGTCGACAAAGTTGGCCGGCTGCCCGCCGATGCCTCCCAGGGTCGATTCAAAATGGGTGATGCCTGCCTGCATGGCGGACAGTACGTTGGCCATGCCCCACCCCCGGGTCGAATGGAAATGGGCCATATGCGTTTCCGGATCCGGTATCGCATCCAGGATGGCAGAAAAATAGGCATAAATCCGGTCCGGTGTGGCCGACCCGTCATGATCCGCATGTTCGATTTCGTCGGCCCCCATCTCCAGCCAGCGCCGGGTAAAGTCCACCGCCTTCTGCATATCGGTCCTGCCGGATTTCGGGCATCCCCAGATCCCATTGATGACACCACACACCCGGATGCCGGATGATTTGGCGGCCTGGAGACAGTTTTCCGCCATTTTCCAGTATTCATGGATGGTCATGCCGGTATTGGCCTGTTGATAGGCATCACTCACAGAGATGACCAGAAGGATTCTGTCCGGGCCGGCCCCCTGCCGGTGGGCCGCCAGGGCTCGGTCCACGGCCTTCTGGTTGATGGTGACCGCTGAAATTTCAACATCCGCCAGAAGAGGGATAAGTGCCCGGTGGGTCCGGATCTGCTTCAGCAGTTCTTCCGCATCGGCAAACTGGGGCAGCCGGGACGGATTGGCAAAATTGGTGACCTCAATCTTTTTGAATCCCGCCTTGACAAGCTGCCGGACCACCCACAGTTTGGCATCTGTGGGAATCAGCCGCTCCTCTCTTTGAAACCCTTCCCGGACCGTGGTGTCATGAATCGTTATCCGCTCTGGCAAATCAAGTGTTTTCATAATGAATTTCAACCCTTTTTGGCTCGACGTTCGGAGCCGGCTGATTCTGTGGTCATCATTCAGCCCCGAAAGTCGATTTTATCATTTTGTTCGATGGGGAAAGCGTATTTCGGGAGAGACAGGATGGGTCATGTCAGGCCACCTCCGCCAGAAATACATTTGTTTTTCGAACCTTTTCGGCAAACGCGGACAGTTCGGCAGTGACCGGCTTGAGGGCATGCACATCCGCTTCTGTCAGTACGCCGGCCATGGACGGTACATGCGTGCGGTCCGGGATCTCGACCCCTTCCACCAGGGCCTGGTGCTGGATCACGACCCCTTCACCGATGCGGGCGTTGAAAACCACGCTTTTAAAACCGACAAAACAGTTGTTTCCCACATGACACGGGCCGTGGATGACCGCGCCATGGGCCAGGGAGACCCCGTTTCCAATGTGAACCGGCGATCCGCCCAACGCATGAATGATCACCCCGTCCTGAATATTGACCTCGGATTCGATGACAATAGCTTCCACTTTTCCTTCCGGACAGGGTTCGTCCGCACGGATCACGGCATTGGGTCCCACAAACACCTTCTCGCCGATCTGTACATTGCCGATCACCACGGCCGATGGATGAATCGTTGCGGTGGGATGTACGACGGGTTTGTCTCCTGCATGATTTCGATAGATCATTATGCTTCCTCCTGGATTTTTCATTCATATGGGTTTTGGTCATTTTATGGCGCTTGTTTCAATCTGCCATGATGACCACAAAAAAAGGCCGGTGTCTGTTCTTTTCGAACAGACACCGGCCTTATATTTTTCCTGCGTCCTCTAAAATCAGAGGACCCGTTCCAACGCTAAGACTTTGTCATTATTTTTCATCCCCCGGACAAATTGTGCGGCACACCCTTTTCCGGCAGATTGGGAATTATTTAAAACAGATATCTCAGCAGTTGTCAACGAAATTTTTTACAGTTGACGGTGATTCGGTGTTTTTAAAGGCACCCCCCGGGGATATCAATTTTTGTCCAGATAAATTCCGGGGGCAGAGACCAGGGTGAAAAGAATGATTCTTTCACCGGTAACTGTACTGATGTCCGTGTGCAGGCTTTTTACCTTGATTCGCAAAATTTTTTCCACCGCTTTTTCAAGCAGGGGCCTGCCCTGTTCCAGCAGCGCTATCCGGATTCGTTTCACCAGTTCTCTGCCATCCTTGTGTTCATGTATGTCCGCAAGCTTCAGCTCCGCCTGGGTGAGTACGTTCTTGAGCCGGACCAGCACCATGTCATCAATGATGTAAGACTTTGTTTCCAAAGGTCCCCGCCCCATGAATTCTTTTTCGAATTTTATGACCGCCTCACTAATTTCAGCCTCTATTTGACCCTTGGTTTTTTCCGTCATTTCATCTCCTGAGATCATCTGCCCGTGTTATAGATACAGCAGACCTGTTATTATTTAAACTACATTGAAAACAAGAAAAAAACAAATATTTCTAATGCCGGGCGGAAAAATGGTCATACCTCTTCAGGGCTTGATAAAATATGCCGCTGATATTATGTATGAAAACAAAAAACAGTGTGCTTGAAAAATGCTAACTCATAAATTTTTGGCGGTGCCATGGATGACAAACCCGATGCCAGGATGATCGACACTGTATTTCCCGGCCTGACTTCTTCTTTGAAAATCCTTTTGATGACCCGGCTGGACCGGTTTTATGGCGGTCTTGAAAAATTCGGGCAGGGGCAGGACCTTGATCGTGTGGACCCGGCCGATCTGATCCGGGTGCTTCTGTTCAGTGATTTTGTGGCGGACAGCCTGGCTAAAAATCCGGAAATGCTGCATGATCTGACTGATTCCGGTGATCTGGAAACAAAGAGGAATCCGGGATGGTATCAAAATTCGGCCATACAAAAGACCAAGAATGCGGATACAGACCAGGCAAAAAAAATTTTAATTGATTTCAAGTGCCGGGAAATTATTCGCATTGCCTGGCGAGATTTGACGGGCAATGCCGATCTGACCGAAACCCTGTCCGATCTGTCGGAACTGGCCAGTGCCTGTGTAAATCAGGCGCTGGATGTGCTGTATGAAAAACAATGCATCACCCACGGCATCCCCATGGATCAGCACGGCCACCCCCAGCAGATGGTGGTTCTGGGCATGGGAAAGCTGGGGGCCAAAGAGCTGAACTTTTCTTCGGACATCGATCTGATCTTTGTGTATCCCAAAGAAGGCAACACGTTTCTGGACGGCCGGATCAACACCTCGAACCTGGATTTTTTCACCCGGTTGTGCAAGCAATTCCTCAAATTTTTTGCTTCGGACAGCGGACAGCATTTTTACCGGGTGGACACCCGGCTGCGGCCTTTTGGTGACAGCGGACCCCTGGTCATGAGCGCGGACGCGTTTGAGGAATATTTCCAGACCCAGGGCCGGGAATGGGAGCGGTATGCCATGATCAAGGCTGCACCCGTGGCCGGTGATCTGGCTGCCGGCCGCCTGGTGCTCCACAATCTCAACGGATTTATTTACCGCCGGTATTTTGATTATGGATCATTTGATTCGTTCAGGGATATGAAGCAGCGCATCACGTTGCAGGTGAAAAACGCCCGCCTGAAAAACAATATCAAATTAGGTGCCGGCGGTATTCGGGAGATCGAGTTTTTCGGCCAGCTGTTTCAGCTTATCCGGGGCGGGGTGGAACCCTCTTTGCAGGCCCCGGGAATTTTACAGGTTCTGCACCTGCTGGCCGGGCACAACTGTATCGATGCCGCCACCCGGGATGACCTGATCCAGTCTTACCGGTTTCTGCGCACTGTGGAAAACCGGCTTCAGGAATACCAGGATCTGCAAACCCATGATATTCCGGACCATCCGGATCAGCAGATGATTCTGGCCCTTTCCACGGGGTTTGACTCCTTTGGGGCGTTCAAGGAAAAACTGAACCAGGTCATGGCCTGTGTGCACGGTCATTTTTCCCAGCTGCTGGTGACAGATGCCGATGATGCCAGGGATCCGGCGGCCCGGGAACTCAAGGAGATGTGGCTCAATATCAATGATCCCCAGTTTTCCCAGGAGGCCATCGAAGTCGCGGGATTTGAAGATCCCGGCCGGGTCCTGTCCGTGCTCCGTTCCCTGGCCGGGCATCCCAATACCTTGCGCCTGACCCCGGCGGGCCGCAAGAAACTGGCCCGGCTGGTGCCGGTTTTGCTGAGAAAAGCGGGCCAGGCAAAAGACAGTGAGGCGGTGCTGGTTCGGCTGGTGGATCTGATCATCACTATTGAGCGCCGGACCACTTATCTGTCTTTGCTCATCGAAAATTTCCAGGCCCTGGATACCCTGATCACCCTGGCAGAAAAAAGCCCCTGGATCATCACGTTTCTGGCCAGCCATCCCGTGCTGCTGGATGAACTCATGCACCCGGCTTCTCTGTACGCCCTGCCGAAAAAAGCAGCCCTGGAAAAAGAGATGGCGGTCCGGATGGCCAAGATCGATCCCCATGATCAGGAGTACCTGCTGGAGGAGTTGAACATTTTCCGTCAGGTCAATACCCTGCGGGTGGCAGCAGCGGATGTGAGTGGGAATTACCCGTTAATGAAGGTCAGCGACCATCTTACCTATATTGCGGAAACTGTTCTGACCCGGATCCTGCAAATCGCCTGGCACATTGTTTCCACCAGATACGGGGTTCCGCCTCACCTGACAGGGAACGGCATCGATGACTGCGGATTCGCCATTGTGGCCTACGGCAAGGTGGGCGGGCTGGAGATGGGGTACAAGTCCGACCTGGATCTGGTCTTTCTGTACCATGGGGAGCATGGGGATACGCAAGGTGGGGAACGGTCCATTGAAACGGTCCGGTTCTATGGCAATCTGGGACAGCGCATCATCCACGCCCTGACCATGCACACCCCGGCCGGCACACTTTATGGGGCAGACATGCGCCTGCGGCCCGGGGGCGATGCCGGCATGATCGTTTCCCATATCGAGGCGTTTGAAGAGTATATGGACACCCAGGCCTGGACCTGGGAACACCAGGCACTGATCCGGGCCCGGCCTATTACCGGAGACCGGTCCCTGATGGACCGGTTCCATGAGATCCGGGAGAAAATCCTGTGCAGATCCCGGCCGGCCGAAGAACTAAAACACGCGGTCCGGGAGATGCGCGAACGCATGCGCACCCAGCGTCTCAAAACAGAATCCGGTCTATTCGACCTCAAACAGGGGTTCGGCGGCATCGTGGATATTGAATTTCTGGTGCAGTATCTGACCTTGAGGCACGGGGGCGATCATCCGGATGTCACAGTGTGGACGGACAATGTCCGGCTTCTGGAAGGATTGAGCTGTGAAGGGCTGATTTCCGGAGAGGAAAGCGGCATCCTTCAGAAAGCATATATCACCCTGCGCCAGGTGGTCCACCGGCTGACCCTGCAGGAAAAACCATTACAGGTCCCGGCCGGCCGGTTCAAAGCAATGACCGATGAGGTCAAAGCGATCTATGATCGTCGCCTGGGCTTTCCCGGGGATAGGCACTGATACGTCATGTGTGGTGTTTCATGAACCGCACCAGCACATCCCCGGCATCCACGGCATCCCCTTGTGTCACCAGTACTTCGGCGATCGTACCGTCCACAGGGGAGGCCACACCGCTTTCCATTTTCATGGATTCCAGGGTAACCAGATTCTGACCCCGGGTGACGCGGTCCCCTTTTTTCACAGGCACATCCACCACCAGGCCGGGCATGGGACACGGCAGTTCATCAGATGGCAGGGCCTCTTTTCCGGCGGGCATGTACCCGATCAGTTCCCATTCTTCGGGACGGTAGACCTCGAACAGCCGGATGAGGCCGCAAAATGCGATCCAGAAAAAAGAGCGGTCGTAGCGCAGCCGGAACCGGTGATACCGCCCATCGATTTTCAGCTTGAGGCGGCGGCGGTAAAATTCGAAGTCAGGGGGTTCCACCACCATCCGGTCCTGGTTGACACAGATAATCCACTGGTTTCCATCCGGCCCTTTTTCCATCTGTATCTCATACACGGCTGTTTCAGATCTGACCACATAGTGATGGGTGCCGGTGATGCCTTTCCCGCCACCGATGCGGGTCACCATGGATTTGACGGATTCCCGGACCAAAATGTTGCGGACGTGATACACTAAGGCCGCGGTCAGGGCGGACAGCTTCAGATGCCCTTCATCTGGAGGGGACAAGGAAAGATGGCCGTCAAAATGGCGGTCGATAAACCCGGTGTCCAGTTCGCCTGCGGCAAATGCCGGCTCGCACAGCACACTGTTGGCAAAATCGATGTTGGTGACCACCCCTTCGATATGATATCCGTTGAGTGCCTCGATCAAAGCCATCCGGGCCCCTTCCCGATTTTTTCCGTGGCAGATCACCTTGGCCAGCATGGAATCATAATGGACCCCGATCTTGCTGCCGGTATCCACGCCGCTGTCCACCCGCACGGCTTCCCCTCCGGGTTCGGCATACCGGGTGATCATGCCGGTGGCCGGCGCAAATCCCCGGGCCGGGTCTTCAGCGCAGATGCGGGCTTCCATGGCCCAGCCGGAAAAGTTCACCCCTGCCTGGTCAAAGGGCAATGGTTCTTTGGCGGCGATGCGCAGCTGGAGTTCCACCAGGTCCAGTCCGGTGACCATTTCCGTGACCGGATGCTCCACCTGCAGCCGGGTGTTCATTTCCAGAAAATAAAATTTGCCGTCAGGCGCCAGCACAAACTCCACCGTGCCTGCATTGACATACCCGGCCTGGCGGGCCAGGTCGCAGGCTGAAAGTCCCATGCGCTGCCGCAGGTCAGGACTCACTCCTGGAGACGGAGATTCCTCGATGATTTTCTGATACCGCCGCTGGATGGAGCACTCCCGTTCTCCCAGAAAAACGACATGGCCGAATGCATCGGCCAGCACCTGGATCTCCACGTGCCGGGGCTGTTGGATATACCGCTCCATGAAGATCCGGGTGTCGCCGAACGCCTTGCGGGTTTCCTGGCGGCTGGCCGACAGGGCATCGGCCATCTGATCCGGGCCGGCCACGATACGCATGCCCTTGCCTCCGCCGCCTGCCGCCGGCTTAAGCAGCACCGGGTATCCGATCTCCCGGGCGATGGACAACGCTTCGTCCACGTCTTCCAGGACCCGGGTATGGCCGGGAATCACCGGCACTCCGGCCTTGACCGCCAGATCTTTGGAGGCGATTTTGTCTCCCATCAGGGCGATGGCCTGGGAAGGCGGTCCGATGAACTCCAGACCGGCGGCCTGGACCGATTCGGCAAACCGGGTGTTTTCCGACAAAAACCCGTAACCGGGATGAACCGCCCGGCACCCGGAATCCCTGGCAGCGGACAGGATTTTTTCCTGGTTCAGGTAAGATTCCGCTGCCGGAGATTTGCCGATATACACGGCCTCATCCGCCATCTGCCGGTGCAGGCTGCGGGTGTCTGCATCGGAATAGACCGCAACGGTCCGGATGCCCAGGCGTTTACAGGTGCGGATGATCCGCACGGCAATCTCTCCCCGGTTGGCAATCAAAATGGAATCGAACATGGCGCACCTCACAAAGGGATGTTTCCGTGTTTTTTGTCAAGACGGGCTGCTTTTTTGCCCTCCAGCACCTGAAGGGTCCTTATCAGGCGGTGCCGCGTGTCTCTGGGAAAAATCACGTCATCAATATAGCCCCGCTGGGCCGCCAGAAACGGATTGGCAAAGGTGCGCCGGTACTGCTCCATTTTATCATGGAGCACGGTTTCCGGGTCTGCGGACGTCTGGATCTCTTTGCGATGGATCAGTTCCACCGCGCCCTTGGGGCCCATCACCGCGATTTCAGCCGTGGGCCAGGCATAGTTCACGTCACAATGGATATGTTTGGAGTTCATCACCAGATAGGCCCCGCCGTAAGCTTTACGCACAATCACGGAGATGCGCGGCACCGTAGCCTCAGTAAACGCGTAAAGCAGTTTGGCGCCGTGACGAATGATGCCGCCCTGCTCCTGGTCCGGGCCGGGCATGAAGCCCGGGACATCCACCAGGGCGATCAGCGGAATGTTAAATGCGTCGCAGAACCGAACGAACCGCCCGGCCTTGAAAGAGGCTTCCGTGTCCAGCACCCCGGCCAGCACGGCCGGCTGGTTAGCCACCAGGCCCACGGTCTGTCCTCCCATACGGCCGAACCCGCAGATGATGTTCCGGGCGAACTGGGGGTGGACTTCCATGAACTCGGCCCCATCCAGGATGCTGTGGATCAGCACATTCATGTCATAGGCCTGGCTGGTATTTTCCGGAACCAGGTAGTCCAGGGCCGGATCAATTCGGTCCGCTGGATCACGCAGATTCAGGATGGGTGCGCCCTGCCGGTTGTTGGAGGGCAGGTAGCTGATGAGTCGGCGGATTTCCCGCAGGCACAGGATATCGTTGGGGGCCGTGAAATGGGCCACCCCGCTTTTTTTTGCATGCATTCCCGCACCACCCAGTTCTTCGGCGGTGATATCCTGGTGGGTCACGGTTTTCACCACGTTGGGGCCGGTGACAAACATGTAGGAAGAGTCCTGGACCATGAACACGAAATCCGTGATGGACGGGCTGTACACGGCCCCACCGGCACACGGCCCCATGATGCAGGATATCTGGGGCACCACGCCGCTGGCCCGGACATTGCGGTGAAAAATTTCGCCATAGGCGGCCAGGGAGTCCACTCCTTCCTGGATCCGGGCACCGCCGGAATCGTTCAGCCCGATAATGGGCGCGCCTACCTTCACGGCCATGTCCATGACCTTGCAGATCTTCTGGGAATGGGCCTCCCCCAGAGACCCGCCGATCACGGTGAAATCCTGGCTGAACACGAACACTTCCCGGCCGTCGATGTTCCCGTGGCCGGTGACCACCCCGTCACCCAGGTAGGTCCGGGCATCTCCCAGGGCACTGCCCCGGCCCGTCTTGAGCACATCGAATTCCTCGAAACTCCCTTTGTCCAGAAGCAGAAGGATCCGTTCTCTGGCTGTCAGCTTTCCCTGGGCGTGCTGCCGGCTGATTTTGTCAGGCCCCCCAGCAGCAGTGGATTCGGCCCGCAGCCGCTCCAGGGTCTGGATCGTCCGGTTGTATTGTACATCCATGATATCACCTGTTGTCCTGTTGGTTGGAAATCCGGGCGTTGGCGCCGAATATGGAGGAAATTGGTCTCTCCTAAGTCGTGCACTTTTCATCTCAATCATATCTGTTGGGGAATGTCAATGGATATATAGCGCGTCGGATGAACGGGTCGGCAGCAAAATATTTTATTTTGACGGCGGCGCAATCTCATTGACATACAGATAATACAGCCGCATCAGATGCAGGTCATCATAGGGGATTTCCCGGTCCATGGCTTCAAACACCGGTTTGAGAAACTGATATCCATGGGTGTCAAAGGCCTGGCGCACTTTTTCCTGAGCATCGGGCGGCACCGGGCATTCATCAATGACATGTCCGGCTTGGATCCGGTTTCCATCCTGGAAATATCGGAACAGATGGTGGATGATGGTGATTTGTTTCACATGAAACTGTTCGGCGATATCCTTGACAGACATGCCGTCATGATACAGCCGGCCCACCTGAACATGGCGTTTTTCTTTTGGAATGCTTTCTGTGACAGCGAAAGCAGGGGGCTTTCGTTCCGGCACATCGGAAATGGCATGAGTGGTGCAGAACTCTGCGATGAGCGCCATGAAATCCGGGCCGTATTTTTCCAGCTTGGTTTTGCCTACACCAAACGTGTTCAGAAAGTCGGTTTCCGTTCTGGGGAAAAACGTGGCCAGCTCCATCAAAGTTTTGTCGGGAAACACGGCATAGGGGGGCACACCGGCCTCATCCGCCAGTTCTTTGCGTTTCTGGCGCAGCAATTCGAACAGGTCCGGGTGATGGGGGTGGGGCGTTGATTCGGCGTGTCCGGTACCGGTTGCCGCCTCGCTTGACTGGGAAAGCCGGTGCCGGGGATCCAGCCATCCGGACACCCGGGTTTCTTTTTTCAATACCCCCCAGGCTTCCGGGGTGAGGGTCAGACCGCCGTAGTTGTCTTCCCTCTGGACAAACCCCTTGCTTTGAAACTGCCGGGAAAGATAGAACCACTGTTTTTTGGACACCTCTTTTCCAATGCCGTAGGTGGACAGCAGGTGGTGTCTGAACTGAAAGATTTTTTTGGTTTCCGCACCCCGGAGTACGTCAATAATATGGCCGGCCCCGAACCGTTCCCCCGTGCGTTTCACACAGGACAGAAATTTCTGGGCTTCGATGGTGAGGTCCTGGACCTGGTCTGCCGGTGCCAGGCAGTTGTCGCACATGCCGCAGTCATCGGTTGCCGCGGTTTCCCCGAAATAAGCCAGCAGCCTTTTTTTACGGCAGTCTTGGGCTTCCGCGAACCGCACCATGTCCTCCAGGTGAAACCAGGCAGCCCGGTTCTGCTGCTCATCCGGGCCGGTGACAAGCGATTTTAACCGAGGGATATCGGCATGGGAGAACAAAAGCAGACATTCGGCGTCCAGGCCGTCCCGCCCGGCCCGGCCGATCTCCTGATAATAGTTTTCAACGCTTTTGGGCAGGTCATAATGAAGTACAAACCGGACATTGGGCTTGTCAATGCCCATGCCGAATGCGATGGTGGCCACGATGATCCGGACGTCATCCCGGATGAATTCGGTCTGAAACCGGTTTCGTTTCGTGTCATCCAGGCCGGCATGATAGGGCCGGACCAAAAACCCTTGTACGGCCAGTTGATCAGCCAACGCATCCACCTGTTTTCTGGATAAACAGTAGATGATACCGGAATCCTGTTTATGCGCTTCAAGAAAACCCAGGGTCTGCTGCAACGGGTTGTCCTTGAATATCACCCGGATCCGCAGGTTTTCCCGGTCAAAACTGCCGATGAATGGTTTGAAACCGGTATCCGCTGAAAACCCCAGACTGGCCTGGATGTCTTTTTGTACTGCCGGGGTGGCCGTGGCCGTGAACGCGGCGCAGACCGCTTCCGGAAACCGGGGCCGGATCTGTGCCAGGAGCCGGTATTCCGGCCGGAAATCATGGCCCCAGGCGGAAATGCAGTGAGCTTCGTCAATGGCCAGGCAGTCCACGGTCACGGCGCCAAGCATCTCCAGGATCTGAGGCCGGACCAGGGATTCCGGGGCGATATACAGCAGTTTGACCTGGTTCTGACGGATCAGAGACATATGGTGCCGGTACTGGTCCGCCGGCAGGCTGGAGTTCAGGCATACGGCTGAAACCCCCATCTCCTGCAGCTGGTCCACCTGGTCCTTCATCAAGGAGATCAAGGGGGACACCACAATGGTGAGCCCGTCAAACATCAGGGCCGGCAGCTGAAAGCACAACGATTTACCGCCGCCGGTGGGAAGCACCACCAGGGTGTCTTTTTTTGCCAGGATGTGGTCGATGATCTGCTTTTGCAACGGCCGGAAATCATCATACCCGAATATAGTTTTCAAAAGTTCCATGGCATTTTTTCCAATGTGTCAAAACGATACTGTGCAAACATACCAATCATGTTAATATACGGCAAAGCATTTTTCAGATACAAATTTAAATTTGATGGAGCGAAGATCTTTTGGATCCATTGTCGTTGACACCCGGGCAGATTCGTTTTTTTTATACCCGTATCGGTCCGTCCCGGGATACAGCGCAGAAGCGGTCTTTGGAAAACCTGCTCAATGAAAAGGAAAAACAGAAGATCGACCGGTTTGTATTTGAAAAAGACCGGCATGCCCGCCGGGCGGCGCGGGTATTTTTGAAACAGATCCTGGCCCGGTGCATCGGCCGAGACCCAGATGCCATTCATTTCACTGAAAACAGATATGGTAAACCCGCACTGGCTGGTGGCATCACCGATCTGCCCATTGGCTTCAACCTTTCCCACAGCGGTCATGTCGTGGTTTGTGCCCTGACCCTGACACATGACATTGGTGTGGACATCGAAGATATGCAGCGCTCCATAAATTTATCCATTGCAGACCGGTTTTTTTCAAACCAGGAAGCCCAGGCCATTGCCCGGGCAGACATCTCTTTGAAACAATCGCTTTTTTATCGGTTCTGGACATTGAAGGAAGCGTATGCCAAGGCAACGGGCAGAGGGCTTGCCATTGGCCTCGATCAGTTCAGTTTTGTTTTAGACCGGCCTGACATCCGGGTGATGTTTCATTCCCCAAGTCAGGAAGATTCCGGGCACTGGCAGTTTTTTCAATTTTCGCCCGTGCCCGGATACATGGCGGCTGTGGGAGTGAACAAAAACACCGGCCCGCCCCTGACCCTGTCGGTCCATCCCTGGGTCTGGGACTGATTTTTTTGGGGCCTGAACCGGAAGCGGTCCGCTGTGGATCAGGCCCCTTGAGTTTGGATGTCAGAAGCGTTTCAGGTTAAATGACCCCCTGGTCCAGCATGGCATCCACCACCTTGACAAATCCGGCGATGTTGGCCCCGGCCACGTAATTTCCGGGAAATCCGTGCTCTTCGGCCGCTTCCAGACAGGTCTGGTGGATGTTTTTCATGATGGTTTTCAGCCGGTCATCCACCTCCTGCCGGGGCCAGCTGAGCCGCATGCTGTTCTGGGCCATTTCAAGGGCCGACACGGCCACCCCGCCGGCATTGGCTGCCTTGCCCGGCGCATACAGGATTTTTGCATCCAGGAAACATTCCATGGCTTCGGGTTCGCAGGGCATGTCTGCGCCTTCGCACACCAGCGTGACTTTGTTTTTCAAAAGATGTTGCGCATCCCTGGCATTGAGTTCATTCTGGGTGGCGCAGGGAAACGCGCAGTCAGCGGCGATATCCCACATGGGCTGATGGTCCAGGGTGGTATCTTGTTCCACATACAGGGCTTCCGAGTATTTGTTGACATATTCCTTGATCCGTCCCCGCCGGAAATTTTTCAGCCGCTTGATATAGTCCAGTTTGCCGGCATCGATTCCCTCTTCATCAAAAATATACCCGGATGAATCCGACAGGGTGAGAACCTTTGCGCCCATTTCAATGAGTTTTTCCGCGGCATGCTGGGCCACATTCCCGGACCCGGAAATCAGGCAGGTTTTGCCTTCCAGGGTCTGGTTTTGGGTTTTGAGCATCTGGCCGGCAAAATACGCCAGCCCGTAACCCGTGGCTTCGGGCCGGATCAGACTGCCGCCTAAGGTCAGGCTTTTTCCGGTGAGAATCCCGGCAAATTCGCTGTGGATCTTTTTGTACATGCCGAACAGATACCCGATCTCCCGGGTACCCACCCCGATATCCGCGGTCAGGATATCTTTGTCCGGACCGATGTGGCGGTGCAGTTCCGCCATAAAGCTCTGACAGAACCGCATCACTTCCCGGTCGGATTTTCCCTTGGGATTGAAATCAGATCCGCCGCAGGCCCCGCCCATGTTCATGGTGGTGAGCGCGTTCTTGAACACCTGTTCAAAGGCCAGAAATTTCATGATGCTCAACGTGACGGACGGGTGAAACCGCAGTCCCCCCACATAGGGACCGATGGCACTGTTCATGCCCACCCGGAATCCCCGGTTCATCTGGACCTGGCCCTGGTCGTCCACCCAGGGAACGCTGAACATGAATACTTTTTCCGGTTCCGTGATCCGTTTGAGCACCGCTTCCTGGCGGTATTCCGGATGGCGGTCAATGAGCGGCTGCACGGATGCCAGCACCTTGTCCACGGCTTGATGGAACTCATGTTCCCCCGGATTTTTCGTCTTTACAAAAGACCGTATATCAGACATCTGTTCCTCCTGTTTTTTCACGCGTCAATGATCTGCAGGGCTTCTTCCCGATAGGCATCCATGACATAAGGGATCCGGGTGATTTTGGCACACTCTTCAGTCAGAGCGAAAATATCTTTCCGGCTGATATGGGGCACGGCCCAGTTCCGGGTGCCGGCCATGATCTGCTGAAGTCCCACTTTGATCTTGTCCACGGCACTGTATATCCCCACGGCCCCTAAAGGCATGGTGTCGATCTCCTTGCCGTATGTTTCCCTGAGCACTTCATAATTCATGAATATTTCATCTCTGGTGGTGCCGTATCTGGACACGGTGGAAGGAAGCCCTCCGTCTTCGTTTCTCAGCCAGCGTTCCGCGTTTTTCCCCACCATGCCCGGGATCATCAATGCCCGGCCCATGCAGACGGCCTTGCAATAGGGTGCCCCTAAAGCCAGGGCCTTGAACACATGGTCTTCGGAAGAAAATCCGCCGGCAAAGGCGATATCCGGCACGGGCAGGCCTCTTTTTTCCAGGCGGTCACACAATTCATGGGCCATGGCGTGAAGATAAATGGAAGGAATCCCCCATTCGCTCATCATCCGCCACGGACTCATGCCCGTGCCGCCCGGGGCCCCGTCAATGGTGAGCAGATCGATCTTGGCATCCGATGACCACCTGATGGCCATGGCCAGTTCCCGCATGGGATAGGCCCCGGTTTTAAGAGTGATCCGTTTGGCTCCCAGCGCTCTTAACCGGTCCACTTCTTTCATAAAACCGTCTTGATCAATGAATCCCAGACGGGAGTGGCGCTCGAACTGTTTGAGGGGACCCGCCTTGAACGCCGCCTGATAGGCTGGCACTTCCGGATCCGGGGTGACGATATATCCCCGTTTTTTGAGTTCAAGGGCCCGTTTCAACGAGTTGACCTTGATCTCGCCGCCGATGCATTTGGCTCCCTGCCCCCATTTGAGCTCAATGGTTTCCACGCCCAGTTTTTCAATGACATATTCTGCGACGCCATTGCGGGTGTCTTCCACGTTCAGCTGGACCAGGATATCGCCGTATCCGTCATGAAATCGCCGGTATTCCCGGATGCGCCGGTCCATTTCAGGGGATTGGGTCACTTTGCCGTGCTTGTTCAGTTCCAGCTGGGGATCGATGCCGCAGACATTTTCTCCGCACACCAGGGTGATCCCGCTGATGGCGGCACCAATGGCAAAATGTTCCCAGTTTTTCTGGGCGATTTCCGTGCTGCCCAGGGCCCCGGTGAAGATGGGTACTTTCATTTTCACCTTGTCGGTCACCCCGTATTGGGTTTCCGTGTTCACAGCCGGAAAGGTTGCCTTGTCCGGATCCGGATCCATGCCTTTGGCGCCAAAGGCATAACCCATGATGTTCAGGTGGGAGTAATCCACGGGATAGTCTTTGTCCGCACCGGCGGTGATGCTGCCGAAGGGTTCTGGGTAAAGCAGTTCCCGCCCTCTGAACGTGGCGTGAAAAAGATCGCAGTTGCCTTTGCATCCATCGATGCATCGGCTGCAAATCCCTGATTGGGGTGCCACGTTCCGGGACCGGTTTTTGGTCTGTAACGCATCATTGGCATTGGGCCGTTGTAGATTCATGTTCCCTCCTGATTCAATGCATGGGTTGTATTCGGTTTCTCGACAGTATTGTAAACCGGATGTTTCAATCCAGTTTGTCTTTCAGTAAATCTCCCAGTCCGGCAAAGGGATTGGCGGTGCCCCCTTTTCCAGAAGAACGGTCAGCAGGCCCGTCTGAATAGGCATCTGCCACCTGATCCCGGGAGTGCACATTATCATGGCAGTAAATACACAGCAACTCCCAGTTGCTGCCGTCCGGCGGATTGTTGTCATGGTTGTGGTCCTTGTGGTGGACCGTTAATTCCCGCAGGCGCTTGCCTTCAAACTCACGTCCGCAATGGCCGCAGATCCAGGGAAACAGTTTAAGGGCTTTCTCCCGGTAGGTTTTCTCCCGTTCCTTCCGGGTTTTGTGTACCTCAGAAAGAATGGCATTCATTTTTTTATCATCTGTTGAAGCCATGTGTTGGTTTCCTTATATTTTTATGACAAAGAATGTGATAAAATTTTATAATTACAATTAACCAAAAAGCTGACCTGTCGGGCAAGCTTGATTTATAAAAAAAAACCGCGGTTTTGGCAATCACAGATTTACTGTTCCGGCAAAACCGGAGATGATATCACAGAGGACGACGATCCATGGGAAAATATGTGTGCCCTCGTTTTAATACCAGCCGAAAAAAGATTGATCTGCTTCTGAGCCTGTTTCTGGCAACCCTTCCTTTTTTTTTGAACCCAGCTTCGGCAGCCGCCGCTGATAAAACCATTCATGTCATTCCAGTGACCGGTACGGTGGAACCGGGGATGGCAGCGTTTATCAAAAGAAGCGTGGATGAGATTCTCTCTGCCGATCCGGAGGCCCTGATGGTGTTCAAGCTGGATTCCTTTGGGGGGCGGGTGGACGCAGCCCTGGAAATCGTGGAAACCCTTTTGTCCGTTCCCATGGGACAGTCCATCTCGTTTGTGGAAAAACGGGCCATATCTGCCGGGGCCCTCATTGCCCTGGCCGGCAATGTCCTGGTGATGAAAGAAAACACCTTGATCGGGGACTGTGCTCCCATCATCCAGACCAGTGAAGGCCAGAAAGAGGTGGGGGAAAAAACCCAGACCGTGCTCCGGGCCCAGTTCCGGACCCTGGCCAAGAAAAACAGTTATCCCGAGGTGCTGGCAGAGTCCATGGTCACCAAAAGCATGGAGGTCTATGAAGTCACCCTGGATGGCAAAACCGTGTATATGGATAAAATCAGGTTCGATGACCTGACTGACCAAGAAAAAGAGCGGATCACAAAAAAAATCACGGTGGTGGCCGAGGGAGAACTTTTGACCATGGATGATGTGGAAGCCCGGAATCTGGGATTTTCCAGGGCCAGTGTTACAGACCTGGACCAGGCCCTGGCACATCTGGGGTATGAAAATTATACGCTGGCATACATGACAGAATCCTGGTCTGAAGGTCTGGTGCGGCTTCTTCAGCCGCTGCTGCCCATCCTCATGCTGGTGGGAATCGGTGCGTTGTATACGGAGATAAAGGCCCCGGGATTCGGGATCTTCGGGGTCATCGGTATTGTTTGCTTAGGCCTGGTATTTTTGAACCAGTACCTGGTGGGGCTGGCCCATTACACAGAGCTGCTGCTGATGATTATCGGCACCCTGCTCATGGCCGTGGAAATCCTGGTGCTGCCCGGGTTCGGCGTGGCAGGTGTCGCCGGAATCCTGGTGCTGGGAGCCGGTCTGGTTCTCTCCTTTCAGGGATTTGTGGTGCCGGACCCCAAAATGCCCTGGGAAAGCCGTCTTTTGATCCGGAACCTGGCCCTGGTTGTGGGCGCTTTTGCCGGGGCCCTGGTATTTTCTCTGGTCATGCTCCGGTTTGTACTGCCCGGGGTGTCTAAGCTGATAAAAGGCCCATACCTGGAAGCCACCCTTGGCGAAGCCCTGGTGGGATCGGATGAGACCGGATTTGTGGCTGTGGGACAGTCAGGCATGGCCGTCACTGCATTGCGGCCTTCGGGAAAAATCAGGATCGGGCCCCGGAAAATTGATGCCATCACCCGGGGTGAATTTATTGATCCAGGCACCCCTGTGACTGTGGATGCGCTGGAGCAGAACCACGTGGTGGTGAAAGCGGCAGACACAAATACCTTTTCATCCAGAAAGGCTGAATCATGACATCCTATCTATTTCCCATATTACTGCAGGTGCTCGGACTGATGGTCATTGTGGTGGAGATCTTTGTCCCTTCCCTGGGGATATTGGCCGTAACAGCGGCTGGAATTTTGTTTTATTCCCTATATCTTGTGTTTACCACCATTTCCTTTACCGCGGGCATGGTGTTTCTGGGCGTGGATATTTTAATGATACCGTTTATTCTGGTTCTGGGATTCAAAGCCCTGGGGGCATCTTCCCTGTCTTTGCACAAAAAATTGTCCAGCAGGGAAGGGGTGTCTTCCCAGGCCCCGGATCTGGTGTCGTGGAAGGGAAAAAAAGGCGAAGCAATAACGGATTTGCGGCCTTCAGGCACGGTGATGATAGAAGGAAAGCGCCTGGATGCGGTAACCGATGGAGAATATGTGGATGCCGGTACACCGGTTGTGGTGACCCTGGTGTCTGGAAACAGAATCGTGGTTGACAAAAACGAATAAGGAGAAGCAGACATGGAGTTTATGTATATCCTGTTAATTATTGCCGGTGTTATCGGCGTGGCCCTGTTTTATTTTATTTTTGCCTATATTGCCTTGTGGCTGCAGGCATTGGTGTCCGGGGCAAAGGTCGGGCTGATCAATATTATTTTCATGCGGTTTCGGAAAGTACCCCCCAAACTGATTGTGGAGTCCAAGATCATGGCGGTGAAAGCCGGCATGGAGATTCCCACGGACAGCCTGGAATCCCATTATCTGGCCGGCGGAAATGTGTCCCGGGTGATCCAGGCCCTGATTGCCGCAGACAAGGCCAATATTGAACTGACCTTTAACCGGGCTGCCGCCATTGATCTGGCCGGCAGAGATGTGCTGGAAGCGGTGCAGATGTCCGTGAATCCCAAGGTCATTGAAACCCCGCTGGTTGCAGCCATGGCCAAGGACGGCATCCAGCTGAAGGCGATTTCAAGGGTCACGGTCCGGGCCAATATTGACCGCCTGGTGGGCGGGGCCGGTGCTGAAACCATCCTGGCACGGGTGGGAGAAGGCATCGTCACCACCATCGGGTCTGCGGAGACCCACAAACGGGTGCTGGAAAACCCGGATATGATTTCCAAGACAGTCCTTAAAAAAGGCCTGGATGCCGGTACGGCCTATGAAATTCTGTCCATTGATATTGCGGATGTGGATGTGGGCAAAAACATCGGCGCGGAACTGGAAACCGACCGGGCCGAGGCAGACAAGAAAATTGCCCAGGCCAAGGCAGAGGAAAAACGGGCCATGGCATTTGCCACGGAACAGGAGATGCGGGCACGGGTCCAGGAGATGCAGGCCAAGGTGGTGGAGGCGGAAGCCCAGGTGCCCCTGGCCATGGCAGAAGCCTTCAGAAGCGGCAATTTAGGCATCATGGATTATTACAAAATGAAAAATGTGGCCGCGGACACAAAGATGCGGGACCAGATCTCCAAGGGAGAAACCCGTACCGGCCAGGATGATCAAACCACGTAACCGTTGAGGTGAGAAAAGGCGGGCTTTTCACACAGACAAAAATATCTGTATGAAAAGTCTGCCGTCTTACCTAAGGAGTTTTTATGGATCAGGAAACCCTTATTAATCTGGTTCTGGTGTTTTTCTTTCTGATTATTACCACCCTGGTCAGGGGACTGAAGGCCAGACAGAAAAAAAAGTTGACAAAGAAAAAACAGACGGCCAAGCCAGCCATGTTTTCTTTTTTTCACAAAATCAGAGACCAGATACAAGAATCGTTGCAGGAACTGGAAAAACAGGCCCGACAGCAACGACAGCAACAGCAACCGGAAACGGAATCATCAGACCCCACTTTCTGGGATGAACTTTCTGAAGACGAGATGATTCAGGAAGAACGTCAGATGCCATCGGCACAGGAAACGGAAAAAAAGCGCGCCGCCACCCGGAATCAAACCAGGGATCCGATTCAGAAAATAGCACCTGAACGCCCGGTTCAAGGCCTGGAAATAAAGACCCCGCATTCTTCAGATGAGGTGCCGCCGCCGACCCTTCACCCATATGGCCGTCGGCCCAGCCTGCGGCAGGCCGTGGTCTGGGCCGAGATTATCGGCAAGCCAGTGGCTCTGCGGAAAAATCAAAACGATGCCATCCTGTAAGGGGGACCCGGGAATTTTAAAACCAGTTGTCACAATGGTTTGAATCTGGTATTTTTTGTTTACTGGACAAAACGTTCTGCATACAACGCCCATGGCGTATTAAAAAGGAGGTCGTGATGTCAGTCTGTGTTATTATCCAAAGAAAAGTGGAAGACAAAAAAATCGCATCCCAGCTGGCCCCTCTGATTGTCCGCCTGAGATCCCAGGCCAGCATCCAGCCCGGGTATATCACGGATCAATCCTTTGCTTCTCTGGATTCAGAAGGCGAATATCTGGTTGTCAGCACCTGGGATTCCATGGATTCCTGGAATAACTGGAAAAACAGTGAACAACGGCAATCCATCCAGAAACAGATCACTGCGCTGATCGGAGAAGAAACCGTGTATCGTTACTATGAACCGGTGGTGGGCGGCATTATTCCAAAATTTGAAGCCGTGATTTGATTCCAGGTGTTTCCGGTTCTGTCAGATGCCTTTGAACCGGGCCTCCCGTCGTTCCATAAAAGAGGCCAGACCTTCCTGAACATCCCGGGAGTTCATTAACGGCATCAGGTCGGGCAGCAGGCGGTCAATGGCTGTCTGGTCCCCGTGTGACCGGGCCAGACGGCTGGATTTCAGGGAAGCGGCAACCCCTAAAGGGGCCTGTTTTGAAATGGTTTGAGCGATTGCCATGGCAGTGTCCAGGCAGGCATCCGGTGATGTCACCTCCTGGACAAGACCCAGACGAAACGCTTCTTTGGCCGTGATTTCATCACCCGTCAACAGATAGCGCATGGCGTTTCCCCAGCCGACTTCCTGGAAAAGACGGACTGTGGCACCCCCCACGGGGTAGATGCCCCGCTTGATCTCGATCTGCCCGAACCGGGCCGTATCTGCCGCCACCCGGATATCACAGGCCAGCAGCAGCTCCAGACCGATGGTCAGACAGATTCCCTGAACCGCCATGACCACGGGTTTTTTCACCTGTCTGTCCGGGTCCAGGCCCAAAGGGTCCATCCCGTCTTCAGGCAGTTCAGGAAACTGCCCTTTGGAAAAACAGGGTGCCCATTTCGGCAGATCCAGGCCGGCGGTGAAATGATCGCCTTTGGCATACACCACCCCGCATCTCAGATTTGGATTGCGGTGCAGCTCGCCATAGGCACGGCTCAGTTCCCGGTACAGATCCAGGTCAAAGGCATTGCGTTTCTCAGCCCGGTTCAGTCCCATGCACAACACATGGCCCCGGGTGTCCACTGTCAGTTTGTTGTCTTGTGTCCTGTGCTCTGTTGTCAGGGAATCGCCATCCATTTTTTTTTGCCTCCTTAAAATAAAAACCGGTCCGATTTTCATTGCAACCGCCGGATACATACCATTTTCATGGGCTGGACACAATGGGATGTCAACATAACCGGCCATCCGGCATTGCTGAATTTTGAGAATGGCTTTGTCCTGATTCCGGCATTGCATCTGCGTCAAAAAGGCGGTATATAAAGATATTCATGATAAAATTGCCTGTAATCCATCGCATCCCAGAGGAGAAGAACCATGAAAGACGAGCTTTTGACCCAAGCACAAAAACTTGAGCCGCCGGGAGAAACAGCCATCCGGGAGTTTGCACACAAATGGGAAAACATTGCCGCCACAGGCACCCGCCTGCTCATGGGGCGGCCGGATCTCGCCAAACTGGTGGGCAAGGGCAATGAACAAATGGCTGAAGATAACAACCGCAATTTTCCCCGGTTCATGTTATCGTTGTTTTCCGATTATCAACCCGCCGTGTTTGTGGAAACCGTGCTCTGGGTATTCAGGGCTTACCGGTCCCATGGGTTTCAAACCACCTACTGGGCCGCCAATCTCAACATCTGGGTGGACCTGCTGCGAAAAGAACTGTCCGAAGATGCGTGGCAACAAATTGATCCATTTTATAACTGGTTGATCGTTAACATCCCCATATTTACCGCCATTACCGACACCGATCTGCCAGGATTTGTCTCAAACAACCCGGATCACCTTCATGGGACAGGTACACAGAAATGATCACAGAATCGTTGTACCAGGAATACCTGACCCTGCTGTTAGAAGGAAACCGCCGGGAATGCGCCCGCATCGTGCAGCAGCTGTTGGACCGGGATATCGAGATTAAGACGTTGTATGCCGACCTGTTTCAAAAAAGCCTGTATGAGGTGGGCCGTTTATGGGAATTCAACAAAATATCCGTGGCCAAAGAACATCTGGTGACAGCGATTTCCGAAGGGTTGCTGAACCTGGTCTATCCCCGGTTGTTTGACAAAACAGTCTCCGATGCCGGGAATGACAGAAAAGTGGTCATTTCCTGTGCGGCCAACGAATTTCACCAGGTAGGGGGCAAAATGGTGGCGGACATTTTTGAACTCAACGGTTGGGACAGCCAGTTTATAGGAGCCAACACCCCGGTGGATCACATGCTGACCCACATCCAGGATGAAAAGCCGGATCTGGTGGGATTGTCTGTGAGCGTTTATTTCAACATGCCGGCACTGAAAGCCGGATTGGCGGCTATTCGGGGAAATTTCCAGCATCTGGATATCCTTGTGGGGGGGCAGGCTTTCAACTGGGGCGGCACCGAGATCTCCAGACAATATTCGGGAACGACGTATGTCCCATCCCTTGACAGGCTCACCTCACTGATTGCGGAATAATAAATGAAGTGGGAGACCCGAGAACAGGCTGCATACGGCTATGTCACCCGACAATCACAGGATCTGTTTTTTGTGCTGTCCGGTGACGGTCGTATCCTCGCGGCCAATGAATCCGCCCGGTCTTTCACCGGCTTCAGCGAAAAGATCAACGAACAGATCGCCAGAGATATCGGCATCAAAGGATTTCTCATGAAGCCCATTGTCATCTCACAGCTGGCCTGCATGGTCCGCAGCGCGCTGGACGGTTCCAGCACCTGACGGATCTGGAAACCCGGTTGTTTGATCCGGCGGCCCCTTTTTTTCTTTCGGTTTTCACTCCGGCTATGTTAAAATTTGAATTATTCCAAAATCAAATTTTGTGAAAAAGATATCAAAGGCGGACAAATGGCGGAAATCCCGGTACCTGCAATGAAAAAGAAACATCTGTGGAAGCGGTTTTTCATTAATATCAGCCTTATTGTCGTCCTTTTTCTCGTGGGCATTTTCATCGGATTTGCCGTTCAGACAGACCGGCTGATCTCTGAACAATATCTGACTACGGCCCGGGCCCATTTTAAGAACATCGTTCTGACCCGGAGATGGAATGCGGAACATGGCGGGGTGTTCGTCAAAAAAGGCCCGGACAATCCATCCAACCCCTATCTGGAAAATCCGGACATCACAGCAAAAGACGGGACCGTCTATACCATGAAAAACCCGGCCCTGATGACCCGGGAAATTTCTGAATACGCCCGGCAGTCCGGGGATTTCGTTTATCATATTACCAGCCGCATCCCTTTGAACCCGGACAATGCCCCGGATGACTTTGAAAGATCGGCCCTGTCCGGTTTTGAAGAAGGAAACAGAGAAACGTATGTCCTGCTAAAAGACAACACGCGATCCATTTACCGGTATATGGCGCCGCTGCATGTGGAAGACAGCTGCATGCCCTGTCATGCAAAGCAGGGGTACAGGATCGGTGATGTCCGGGGCGGCATCAGCGTGACTTTTGATGTGAGCGACACAGAAAAAAAAATGGCCCGAAACCGCTTTGGTTTTATCGGTCTGGGTATTGCCGCCTCTCTGGCGTTGCTGGGGATTATTCTGTTTCTGATTTCACGACTGGCCGGAAGTCTTTCAAAAGCTTACAACACCATTGAGAAAATGTCCATCACGGATGAGCTGACCCAGGTGTTCAACCGCCGGCATTTTCATGCCAGGCTGGATGAGGAAATTGCCCGGGCCCGGCGGTATGGCCATCCAATGAGCCTGCTCATGGTGGATATCGATCATTTTAAAACAATCAATGACCGGTATGGCCACCAGACCGGTGATGACGTGCTCAAGGCCATTAGCGTTTTATTCGGGTCCAACACCCGGAGCGCCGATATTGTGGCCCGGTATGGCGGCGAAGAGTTTGTGGTGCTGCTGCCGGAAACAGAAGAGGAAACCGCCAGGGTGACGGCTGATAAACTGCGGGCCGCCATTGAACGCCAGGCGTTCACCTCGCCGGATCGATCTTTGTTTCATGTGACCGCCAGCTTCGGGGTCTCATCTTTGCATATGACAGACCAAAACACCGCCGACATGGCCGACCGGATGGTCAAAATGGCGGATGATGCCATGTATCAGGCGAAACAGGCCGGCCGCAACCGGGTGGTGGTTTCTTCAGGGATGTGATTTTCCGATGCGGGTCAACCGGTTGCATGGAAACAAAGAATGATTATTATGGGAAATGTGCATCAATGTTATTGTCAACTTGATTATGATTTTAAAACCCAGGAGGAGCCAGATGCCGATTTTTGAATACCAGTGCAACACCTGTTCCCATGAATTTGAAAAACTGGTGTTTGCCAGCGATGAACCGGATATCGCCTGCCCGGCATGCGATAGTCATGACGTCACCAAAAAGATGAGTGCTGCCAGCTTTATGGGCCCCAGCATGGGGACCTGTGCAGCAGATGCGCCCAAAGGATTTTCATGAGCTGGCTGACCTCAGGACGGCCGGGTGCCGTCCTTGATTCCCCATTGAAGTGCCTAGAACCGGTCAAAATTATTTGCATTTACCATCGGCTGTGACCAAACCAGAGATCCCTGTCAGCCGTGCTTCTGCGCCATCTGCAGGACGGAAAAATCTGTCAAAAAATTGCTGTTTACCCATTTGGTAAATTCTAACATTTTGGGTAAATAGCGTCAGGCTTCATATCCTGATACAATACATACCGATAATGCCCGTTGAAGTGTATTTTTCAAGATGCAGGAATTGAGACGGCATATGAAGTGGAGGTTTTGAAGTGAAGAGACACGCTGATGTGTTCCTGAGGCAGGAACGAATTACAAAACGAGTAAATATAACGGGTTTGGAAAAGCCGAAAATTGAAGACATTGTTGTTGAAAAGTGGCAAAAAATTATTGATTTAACCGCCAGAATTGCAGATGTTCCCTCAGGACTGATTATGCAGATTACCGACACCTCGATGCAGGTCTTTTTAAAGAGCTCTAATACGGCAAATCCTTATCAACAGGGCGCAAGTGATTCTCTGGGACACGGGCTTTATTGTGAAACGGTAATCGGGAATAACGCGGAACTTCTCGTAGACAATGCGTTGAAACATGAAGAATGGAAAGAAAATCCGGATGTCAAGCTGAACATGATTTCTTATTTTGGGCTTCCCATCATATGGCCGGACCAAGATTATTTCGGCACGATTTGTGTGCTCGATAACAAGGAAAACGCATATAATGACACGTTCAAGCAATTGATTTCAGAATTTAAGACCTCGATTGAAAAAGACCTGGAATTGCTTTGCCAGACACAGGAGCTGAAAAGTTCATTGAGTCAAATAAAGCAGTTACGCGGTCTGCTTCCCATTTGCATGCATTGCAAAAAGATTCGTGATGACAAAGGATACTGGAATCAAATTGAGACCTACATACGTGACCATTCGCAAGCGGAATTCAGCCATAGCATTTGCCGGGAATGCGCTGAAAAATATTATCCTGATATGGAGCTATATGATGAATAATTGCCTAAAATGTTTGGTTTTTTCTGTCACGATTTCACCTCTTATTTTAGTCAATCAAACCGGAATTTGCCATTGTTGAACAATGCCAGGCAGGTATCCACAGCTGCCGTGTCATAGAGAACACCCTGGTTCCGGGAAATTTCTTCCAGCGCAATCTCCAGGCCTAAGGCCGGGCGGTAGGGCCTGTGGGAAGACATGGCTTCCACCACATCGGCCACACAGAGTATTCGGGATTCAGGAAGGATCTCATCGCCGGACAGACCCCGGGGATATCCCGTGCCGTTCATTTTTTCATGATGCTCCAGAATCATCCGGGCGATGGGCCAGGGAAATTCTATATCGGCAATGATATTATAGCCGGTGTTGGCATGGGTTTTGATCAAGGCAAATTCGATGTCGGTGAGTTTGCCCGGCTTGCTGAGAATTTCCGCAGGCACGGATATTTTTCCTAAGTCATGCGCCCGGCCATGTGAATCCCCTCTATCTGATCTTTTTCCAGGCCCATCTCTTCAGCCATGGCCACGGCAAGGCGGGCAACCCGTTCCTGGTGCCCTGCCGTGTAGGGGTCTCTGGTTTCGATGGTCCGGGTCATCACAGGGCTTCGTTTTCGCGCAGGCTCTGTTCGGTTACTCTCAGTTGCTGATTAGCAGACGTCAACTGCTGATTGGCTCTACGTAATTGCAGATCCTGGATGGACCTGGTCCAGACGGCCTGGGTTTCCAGTTCGCCGATACGCTTTCGGAGCCGTTCAATTTCCATCAGGCGTTCTGATTCATTGGTCGGTTTCATGTCTGGCCTTTGTATTGGAAAGCCATTTTCCGGGTCTCATATTGACGTAAGATTCGGTGCCCTGGGCTTTTTATTATGGATGCCGATTACCCCTTTCTTATTTTTACATAGCTGGGACAAGGGACGTCAAGGTAAAATTTTTTGACGGTGATACTGACACGATATTTTTTTAGGCTATGATTTCATCCCCTTGAGTATCCTGGACTGGGTGGGGCCGGTGAAATCCAGCAACGTGATATTCGTCAGGCCGGCGGCCGTCATCATCTCCCGGATCTCCGATTCGCTGTAGGATTGCCCGGATTCCGTGCCCAGAAGCATGTTCAAAGAAAACAGGGCAGCGAACTCCGGCCGGTCCCGGGTGTCTGTCAGTATGAAGTCATGGATGAGCATCTGCCCACCGGAAACCAGGGCTTTGGCGGCATGGGTCACGATTTCGGCGGCTTTTTCCGGGCCTTCGCCGTGAAGCACATGGGACAGCCATGCCGCATCAAACACCTGTGCCAGGGGAACGTCTCCGGTGGTGTAATCACCCTCGGCAAACTGAATCCGGTCTGACAATCCGAACCGCGCAATGGTTTTTTCGGCAAAGGGCCGGGTGGTGGCAAGATCGAACACCACGGCAGTGAGGTCCGGATTGGCCCGGCAGAAATGAATGGCATAGGTGCCCGGGCCGCCCCCCATATCCAGCAGGCGGTTACACCCGGACAGGTCCACGGATTGGGCCACATCCGGCGCTGTGGCCATGGCATTGTTGAACATGCCCATCAAAAACGCTTCCCGCCATTGGTCCGATGAAATCGATGACTGCTCCCGGACGGGACCGCCTTGGGTCACGGCCTCGTCCATGCGGACCCAGGAGTCGGCCAGGTGATGGTGGTGCAGGATCATGTATCCGATGTATTGATCGGAATCCTTTGAAAGAAACCGGTTTGCAGCAGGGGTGTTGGCATATCCGGAAGCCGTTCTGGTCAAAAGCGCCATGGCGGCCAGGGCATCCAGGAGCATGGTGGTCCCCCGGTCGTCCCATCCTGTTTTCTGGGCTATTTCCCGGGCGGTCAGGATATCGTTGCCGATAAGGGTAAAGATATCCAGTTTTACGGCCGCGTGAAGGGTGCAGGTTTTCCAGTAATATCCGGACAACTCCAGCAGGGTGCCTGGATGCCAGTCGGTTGTGTGTGTCATCACGTCTCCTTATTTCTCCTGCCACTGAGGAGACCGTTTTTCAAAAAACGCGGAGACCCCTTCTTTGGCATCGTCTGTGGTGCACAGCCGGGCAAAGGCTTCGTTCATATAGGCGAACCGGGCTTCGTAATGCAGGTCTTCGGACCGGTAGAACGCGGTTTTGGCAATGCGCACCGCGATGGGACTCTTTTTGGCCAGCTCAGCGGCCCAGGCCAGGGCCTGATTGTCCAGGTCCTCCTTGGGAACCAGTTTGTTCACCAGGCCTAAAGACAGGGCTTCCGGAGCCTTGATCAGGTCGCCGTACAGCAGGAGCTCCAGGGCTTTTTTCCGGCCCACGCACCGGGATACCGGAATGATGGGACCCACGCAGTTGAGGCCCACATTGATGGCCGTCAGGCCCATGCGCATGGTGTCCGCCGCCATGACCAGGTCGGCGGCCGCGGCAAGGCCCATGCCGTTGGCCACGGCCACACCGTGCACCTGGGCGATGACAGGTTTGTTGAGTTTAGAGATGGTCACCAAAGGCTGCTCCATGGTTTCGATCCATGCCTGGTATTCCAGAGGGGTCTTGCCGGCCAGTTCCGTGACATCGATGCCGGCGCAGAACGCTTTGCCCGCTCCTTTGATCAGGATCACCCGGATCCCGGGATCTGCATCCAGATCCAACAGTGCCTGGTTCAGCTCCCGGGCCATGCGGGTGCTGAAGGTGTTCATCTGCTCGGGCCGGTTCAACGTGATGGTTCCCACATGATCGGCCGGGGTGGTTACCAGAATGTCTTGAAATGCCATGGCGGTCTCCTTGTCAAAAGGGTATGATGATTTTCACGAATGTCAGGCACTGTCATTGATGCCCGATCAGAAATATACCATAAGTGGCGGACAGATTGGGTAAAAATGTGATGATTTTTCCTTCCATCTGATGATTTTTCGTGTTAATGGCCGCTTTTTTCAGAATTTTGAAACCGGCCTGCCGGGTGAAATTTTCAAAATCCCTGAGGCTGAGAACCCGGATATTGGGGGTGTCATACCATTCATAGGGCAGTTCTTTGGTGACCGGGGCGCACCCGGTGAACATCAGCTGGATCCGGGTTTTGTAATGCCCGAAATTGGGGAAACTGACCACACATTGGTCCGCCACCCTGAGCATGGACCGGATCAGGAACACGGGGTCATACACCTGCTGCAATGTCTGGGAGCAGATGGCAAAATCAAAGGCCTGGTCCGGATAATCCATGATCTCCCGGTTGATATCCCCCTGGAGCACGGAAATGCCTTTTTCAATGCATTTGACCACTTTGGACTCCTTGATTTCAATGCCCCGTTCCTTTACCTGGCGGTTCTGCCTGAGCCACAGCAGCAGATCCCCCTCACCGCAGCCAAGTTCCAGGACCTTTGCCCCGGGTGTGATCCAGGAGGCGATAATCTGTAAATCATACCGGAGCGGATTCATGGGACACCCTCCTTAGAAATCCGGTCATCAGGTGGTTCAGTTTGTCGTTGGGCAGCAGAAATGCGTCATGGCCCCACTGGGCCTCGATTTCACAGAAGCTGACATCCAGGTTGTTCTTTTTCATGGCCGTGACCATTTCTCGGGACTGATAGGTGGGATACAGCCAGTCCGAGGTGTAGGACACCACCAGAAACCGGGCCAGACACTTTGAAAACGATTTGACCAGGGAGCCTTTGCCGTGTTCTCTTGCCAGGTCGAAATAATCCGCCGCCTTGGTGATGTAGAGAAACGAGTTGGCATCAAACCGCTCGATGAATTTTCTGCCCTGGTACTGAAGATAGGATTCCACCTGGAACTCGGCCCCGAATTCGAAACTGAGCGCACTTTTGTTCTGGAGCCTTCGTCCGAACTTCAGGCGCATGGATTCATCGGACAGATAGGTGATATGTCCGATCATCCGGGCGATGGCCAGCCCCATGCCGGGCTTGGCTTTGCCGTAATAATGGCCGTTGCACCAGTGGGGATCCGCCATGATGGACTGCCTTGCCACCTCGTTGAACGCGATGGCCAAAGCAGAATGCCGGCAGGTGGTGGCCAGGGCCACGGCAGACGCCACATGGTCCGGATACCGCACGCACCATTCCAGCACCTGCATACCCCCCACTGATCCCCCCACCACGGCCAGCAGTTTTTGGATGCCCAGGTGATCCACCAGAATTTTCTGGGCCCGGACCATATCCCCGATGGTGATCAAAGGGAAATCCGTGCCATAGGGGATCCCGGTTTCCGGGTTGATGGACGCCGGTCCGGTGGAGCCCATGCACGATCCCAGGATATTGGTGCAGATCACGAAATATTTGTCCGTGTCAATGCCTTTGCCCGGCCCCACCATGATGTCCCACCACCCGGGTTTGGGGTCTTCCGGGGTGTAGTACCCGGCCACATGGGAATCCCCGGACAGGGCATGGAGGATCAGCACGGCGTTGGAGCGGTCCGCATTCAAGGTGCCGCAGGTTTCATAGGCCAGGGTGACCGGGTGGATCTCAGCCCCGCTTTCCAGAAGGAACGGGTCCTCTTTGCCGGCAAAGGTGAAAAATTGTTTTTCCACCGGCCCCACGGTGGTCCCGTGCTGATCATGATCGATATACTCACTCATGGTCACACCGTTTCAAGGGCCGCCGAAAGATCACCGCAGATATCATCGATGTGCTCGATGCCCACGGAGAACCGCAGCAGACAGGGATCAGCCAGCCGGTCTTTCAACTCCCGGGGAAACGATACATACTGGGACGAGTAGGGGTGGATAATCAGGGTTTTGCAATCACCTAAATTGGCCAGGTTCAGGATCAGGGACAGATTGTCCACCAGCCGGAAACAGGCATCCTGGTCTGCCAGGCCAAAGGTCAGCATGGTGCCGAATCCTTTACCGCCAAATTGCTTTCTGGCCATCCCATGGCAGGGATGGTCGGGAAATCCCACAAAGTTGACCCATGTCACTTTGGGGTGGTCCCTTAAAAACGTTGCTGCCTGAACGGCGTTGGTCATGTGCCGTTCCATGCGCACCCCCATGGTGGACAGGCCCAGCACCGTCAGAAACGAGTGAAACGGGGCTGCTGTGGTGCCGAAATTGACATGGTGTTCCTTGAACAGGCGGTGGAGGAACGCCAGGTTGCCTTTCTGTTCCACAAACGGGGCAAAATCGGCAAACCGGTCCGTGTTCCAGTCAAAGTTTCCGGCATCCACCACCACGCCCCCTAAGGCGGCGCCATGGCCTGAAAAATATTTGGTGGTGGAGTGCACCACGATATCGGCTCCCAGCTCGATGGGCCGGCACAACCACGGGGAGGACAGGGTGTTGTCCACCATCAGTGGCACCCCTTTGTCATGGGCCAAATCCGCGATCTGTTTGAGGTCCGGGATTTCCATGCCCGGGTTGGTGATGGTTTCCATATAGATGAACCGGGTCTTGTCCGTGATCTGTGCGGCAATATCCTCCAGGTTCAACGGATCGGCCAGGCGCACGGTGATGCCGTATTTTTTGAAGATATTGGTGAACAGGGCATAGGTGGACATGAACAAAGAAGATGAAGCCACAAATTCATCGCCGGCCCGCAGAAGTGTCATGCAGGCGTTGCTGATGGCGGCCATGCCCGACGCCGTGACCACGGAGGCTTGTCCTGATTCCAGAGAGGCCAGGCGTTCCTCCAGGAACCGGTTGGTGGGGTTGGTCAGGCGCATGTAGATATGGTCGGACCGCTCTCCGGCAAAGGTTTGGCCCAGATCGGCGGCCGTGTCATGAAAATGGGCTGCGGTCTGGAAAATGGGCGGCAATGTGGCCCCTTCCCAGTCATGGTCTTTGATCCCTTCGTGAATGGCCCGGGTATCAAAATGAAGTGGTTGATTCATGGTTTCCTCATCACAGGTTGGTCATGGATTGAAAAAAAAATTAATATCACCTTGTGGTATTTAAATGTCAAGATTTAATTGTTACTCTCTGTGCCGCGCAATTAAAGATGAAACAAAAATGACATAACAAGGTGACCATGAATGCAGTTGTCCGTGACACCCAAAAAAGTGACCCATCTGTTGCCCACAGATATTATTTTTCAAACTGAATACTGGGCAGAAGTCAAAGCCCGGCTGGGTTGGCAGCCGTGTGCCTATGACATCGAGGACCAGGAGTCTGGAAAAGATATGCTGGTGCTGTTCAAACCGTTGAAAGACGGGATCTATGCCGCATATATTCCCCAGGGACCTGAATTCGGGCCTTGCCGGGAAAACTATGGGTCGTATCTTGAATCGTTGTCCGAGTCTATTATGGATCAGATGAATTCAGATGTGGCATTCATTCGATATGACCTTCCCTGGGAGTCGCCTTACACAGACATTCTGGATCAGAATCCGGCCCATGAGGTTCCCGAAGAAAGAATCCGGGAAATCCGCATGAATTTCGGAACCAGGCGCTGGAATTTCAGAAAAACGCCCGTGGACATGACCGTGGCGGATTCATACATCATCGACATCGATGGTACCGAAGACAGGATGCTGTCACGCATGAAAAGCAAAACACGGTACAACATCCGACTGGCCGCCAGAAAAGGGGTGAGGGTGCATGTCGCTTCCACCAGAGCGCTGCCGGTTTTTCACCGGCTTCACCTGGAAACCGCCAAACGGAAAGGGTTTCTGGTCAGGGAGTATCCCTATTTTGAAACCCTGTTTGCTTCACAAAAAGAAAATGTCGATCCCTGTGAGGTCAAGCTGATGCTGGCGGTTCACGGCAAAGATGTTCTGGCCGGGGCCATTGTCGCCATCACAAAACAAACCGCGTATTTTCTGTATGGGGCATCTGCCATGACAAAACGGAATTTCATGGCCAGTTATGCCCTGCACTGGGAAACGATCCGATATGCCAAATCCCAGAACTGCAAAATCTATGATATGGGGGCTGTCTCTCCGGCCTGTTTTCCGGACCATCCTTTTTTCGGGCTGTACCGGTTCAAAACCGGGTTCGGAGGAAGGGTCGCTCACCGGGCCGGTTCCTGGGATTACCCCATCGATCCGGACGTATACGCAACCTTTCGGAACTGGGAGGAGATCAACCGGGGCGGGTGCGGGAACGGACCGTTTTACAAGGGATCGCAAAACTGATTCATGAAAAGATCTTGATGTCAGGGCGTACACCATATAAATAGAATCATCGGCTGCATGGTGCGGCCGGTGAATGTAACTTTAACCACACAAGGAGCAAGACGATATGCCGGTGGTGACATGGAAAAAAGACAACCGAACGGCGGTGTTGACAATGTGCAACGGACCCAACCGGATGAACCGGATATTTTCTCAAGAATTGAACGCCTGTCTGGATCAGATCGAGGAGGATGCCGATGTCCGGGCTGTGGTCCTGACATCGACAGATGAAAAGAACTTTTCCCAGGGCATCGATGTGGAATGGATCGGCAAAAAGATCCAGGACAAAGACCATGACACGGTCAAGGCGTTCATGTATGACATGAACCGGATCTTCAAGCGCCTGCTGCTGTTTCCCGTGCCCGTGGTCGCGGCCATCAACGGCCATGCATTCGGCAATGGTGCCATTGTTTCCTGTGCCTGTGATTTCAGGTTCATGAAAAAGGACCGAGGGTTTTTCTGCTTTCCCGAAGTGGATGTGGGGATTCCGTTTTTGCCCGGTATGGTGGCGTTTGTGCGCAAGGCCGTGCCGGAACCGCTGTTCAACCGGATGATTCTGTCGGGTCAGCGTATGACGGCCCAGGAACTTGAAGCAAATGGAGTGATCGTCAAGGCCTGCGACGACCAGGATCACCTCATGACCGAGGCCCTGGCCTTTGCCGCGGCGTTTGACAAAAAACGGGGCATTTTCAAGGAATTGAAACAGCGCATGCACAAAGACCTGATAAAGGTCCTGGATGATGAAGATCCCGTGTATATCGAGCCCATCAACCTGTTTGTGGCGGATTGATCCAGGGATTGAAACGGGCTGAAAAAGGCGGCTGGATCAGCTGACTGAACCGGACAGTTGAACCCGCCGGCTGAGCCGGAAAATAAAACCGGACAATAAATCCGGACAGCGGATTTCCAGGTGCGGCCCAAGGCTGTCGGCCCCACCTGGAAATCAACCGGTTCAACCGTCAGGCTGCCGGGATCATTGGTACTGGGACCGGATATCTTTTTTGCTGATTTTTCCCACAGATGTCTTGGGGATGTCCGCATCCAGAATGATCCGGGTCGGAACCCCGTACTTGGGAATCTGCCCTTTTTCCACAAATCCCATGCAGTGGTCCTGGATATCTTTTTCACTGACTTTGCCACGGAACGCGTCCTTGATCACCACCATGGCAAGCGGCCGTTCCCCCCATTTGTCATCGGCAACCCCCACCACGGCCACTTCACTGACGGCCTCATGCCGGCTGATGATATCTTCCAGCTCCAGGGATGAGATCCATTCCCCGCCGGTCTTGATCACATCCTTGAGCCGGTCCGTGATCCTAAGATACCCGTGGGCATCGATGACACCGATGTCGCCTGTGTGAAGCCAGCCGTCGGCCCACAGTTCCTCGCTTTTTTCTTCGGATTTGATGTATCCCTGGGTCAGCCAGGGCGCCCTGACCACCACCTCGCCCGCGGTTTTGCCGTCATGGGGCAGTGCATTGCCCTTCATGTCCACGATTTTCATCTGGACATGGGGAATCGGCAGGCCCGTCATGCACCGGATGGCCACCTGTTCATCCTGATCCGTTTCCATGAGATGGGGCTTGATCATGGCCAGGCTCAGCACGGGACAGGTTTCGGACATGCCGTACCCCGTATACAGGTTGATACCGTGTTTCAACGCCTGGGCGCACAATCCCCTGGACAAAGCCGACCCGCCGATGATCACCTTCCACCCGGTCAGATCCACCTGGTTGATGGCAGGACTTGTGACCAGCATGTTCATGATGGTGGGCACGCAGTGGGAATAGGTGACGTTTTCCGTGAGAATGAGCTTGAGCAGCATTTCCGGTTCATACCGGCCCGGATACACCTGTTTGGCCCCCAGCAGCGTCATCAGATACGGCATGCCCCAGGCATGGACATGGAACATCGGGGTCATGGGCATGTACACGTCATTGGATGTGATGTTGGCCTGGTGGGCATAGCCGCACAGCACGGACAGGGTCGCATAGGTGTGCAGAACAATCTGGCGGTGGCTGAAAAACACCCCTTTGGGCATGCCTGTGGTGCCGGTGGTGTAAAACGTGGTGGCCATGGTGTTTTCGTCAAACTCGGCAAATTCATATTCCGCAGGCGTTTCAGCCATGAGGGCTTCATATTCTCCGGCAAAGTCAAGATCCGATTCCGGGATTTCTCCGGTATCAGACAGCACCACCACTTTTTTCACGGTGTTAAACCGGTCTTTCACGGATGCCAGAAGCGGCACAAATTCCGTGTTCACCAGGATCACGTCATCTTCGGCATGGTTGATGGTGTATATGAGCTGTTCCGGGGTCAGCCGGATGTTGATGGTGTGCAGTACGGCCCCCATCATGGGCACGGCAAAAAAACATTCCAGATACCGGTGGGAATCCCAGTCCATGACGGCCACGGTGTCTCCGGGGCGAACGCCTAAGTTTTCCAGCATGGCAGCCAGCTGTTTGACCCGCTGGCTGAAGGTTTTGTAGGTATACCGGTGCTGGTCCCGGTATACGATCTCCTGGTCCGGGGAATAGATCAACGGCGTGTCCAGCAGGTTCTTGATAAGCAATGGATAGGCATGGGCACTGGGTGTGGGAGTGATCAGTCTGGTTTTCATGAAGCCTCCTTGGTATGTGATGTTTTAATGAAAAAACCGATGGATTGTATTCATAGACCGGTTTTCAAAAAAATAAAATAGGGGGGATACCCAAAAGGGTGTAGGGGAAATGCCTACAGGCGGTCAAAAGGGTCCATGTGCCCGGTTTCCACCCAGATCACGGCATGCCGGAGCAGCTCCCGGGCGGTTTTCAGATTCAGTTTTTCCTTGATGCGTTCCTGGTAGGTGCCCACGGTTTTGATGCTGAGGTTCAGCTGCACGGCGATCTGCTTGGAGGAAAGTCCCAGGCCGATCAGCCTGAAGATCTGAAGTTCCCTGTCTGAAATCCGTTTCAAAGGGGATTCATGGGCCGTGGCCGGCTGGTTCTGGTAGATGGTCAAAAGATGATTCATGATTTTCCGGCTGACGTGAATGTGTCCGGCCATGATGTTGCGGATGGCTTCCACCACGGATTCCGAAGCTTCCTGTTTCATGATGTACCCTTTGGCACCGGCCTGAAGGCAGCGTTCCGCATGCAGGGATTCATCGTGCATGGACAGGACCAGGGCGGCACAGGAGGGGAATCGGTCATGGATCTCTTTGATCAGATCCACGCCCGTGCTGTTCTTTAAAGACAGATCCACGATGACCAGATCCGGTTTCAAAGACTGGATCAGGCCGATGGCGGTGTCCACATCTTCGGCTTCACCGCAGACCTGCATATCCGGCTCATGATCGATCATGTCCTTGATTCCCATCCGGAAAATGGGGTGATCTTCAACGATGAGAATGGCAATTTTTTTCATGGTCAGGCGTTCCTGTCAAAAGGATGTCGGGCAATCTCCAGGGTGACCCGGGTACCGCTGGGTGACATGGGTTCAAAGGCCAGGGTGGCACGGATGCGGGCAGCCCGCCAGGTCATGATCCGGATCCCCATACCCCGGGTTTTGGTTGAAAAATCAAATCCGTTGCCGTTGTCAAAGATTTCCATGCGGATGTTTTCTGAATCCCGGGTCAGAACCATGTCGATCCGGGTGGCCTGGGCATGTTTGACGGCATTGTGCACGGCTTCATGAACAATGTAATAGGCATGGGTGGCTTCGGTATCATCGGTAAAAGGGGGCTGATCCAGTTGCCAGTCCAGGAAGCAGGCAATGGAAAACACTTCCCGGACATAGTCGGCAAGGGATGCCAGAGACACATCAAATCCCCGGTCCGCCAGGTTGACCGGCTCAAGCCCCCGGGACAGGGTCCGTGTTTTGTGAATGGCGTCCTGAACAACGGCTCTGATTTTTTTTGTCCGCCCGATTTCCCCGGCCAGGGTGTCTCGGGCCGGGGCGTTGTCAAGATGCTGATGCAGCATCTTGACCATGACCTCGATACCGATGAGCTGGGGGCACAAATCATCATGCAGGGACATGGCAATGTTCTGACGTTCCCGGAGACCGATTTTTAAAATTTCCTGTTCCAGGCGCCGGGCGTCTGTTATATCTTCCATGGCTGCCAGAAGACAGGCTTCTCCCCAGACCATCACCCGCTCGGCGGAAATGATCCCCTGGCGGCGTTCTTTGGCACGGTTCCAAAAAACGATCTCTTTGTTTTTCACAGGCCGGCGCTCCCTGATTTCCGTGAACAGCCACCGCCCTTCCTGACGGGGGGTGAAAAAATCAAGGGTGAGAATTTCTCTGCCCAGAAGATCCATCAGGCTGTAGCCCGTGATGTTCAGGAAACTGTCATTGGCGTTGATGATCCGGCTGTCGGACAGCACGGCAATGAACATGCCGGCCGGGTTGCTGCGAAACGCTTTGGAAAACATTTCGTCGGACAGGCGCAGGGCCTGCTCGTTTTTTTTCCGCATACGGATTTCCGATTCCAGCTTCCGGCGGGATACATCCAGCTTGTCCATGAACCGGTTGAAATATCCGGCCAGCTGCCCGATTTCATCCGTGGTGGTCACGGGCATTCGCACGGAAAAATCACCGGCCGCGCCCTGGTCAAACCGTTTCATCAACGACTGCAAAGGCGTGATGACCGACCGGTTCACCCACAGGTAAGATCCTGTTATCAAAAGAAAAATAAGGGCCACAATTCCCATGACAATGGATGAGACCGTGTTCAAAGGGGCATAGATCTCGTCCAGGTAGCTGGCCGATGCCACAATCCAGTCATATTCCGGGATATAGTTGAAGATCACCAGTTTTTCCCGGGCCTCGGCTTCGTCGGGATTTTTCCAGGAATATACAGCCTTTCCGCTCTTTTTTTCACACAGGTCCCGGACAAAATACCGGCCGTCTTTGTCCTGGGCATCCAAGTAATTGCCGGTCATGAACGGATGAACGATCAGGTTTCCGGATGAATCGTGGATGTATGCGTATCCCGTCTTTCCAAAACTCAGTTCCAGGATACTTTTTCTGAAATCAGAGATCTCGATCAAATGTCTGAACTCTTCCCGGTAGGTGGATACGGCAATGATCCAGTCCCAGGGTGCAAAATAGCTCATGTACATGGCCTTGGGCTTCATGACGTCTTCTTCCGGGTTTTTCCAGTCATATTCCAGGTATCCGGTTTTCATGCGGATCATCTCCCGGACAAACGACCGGTCCATGAACCGCTTGCCGGTCACCCCGGGATTGGGGTGTTCTGCTGCAATGCCTTGGGTGTTGGCACAGAAAATATAGCCGGTCCTGCCGATGGTCTGGCTGAACAGGATTTTTTTGCACAGATCTTTGGCCTCATGTTCCGTGATTTTTCCCTGTTCAAACTCCTGATACACTGCCTGGATGATTTCCAGGTTTTTTTCCGCCACGGCCCGCAAATGATTTTTAATGGAGGTGGATGCGGCCGTGCGCACCATATGGCGGATCCCGGCCGTGGCATTGGTGAGTTCGCTTTCAATATGGGTTTCAATGGTGGTCTGGACCCGGGAGAGGATGAAGCCGCCGCCCGCCAGCACGGCGATGATGATCACCAAAGTGTGACCCCCCAGCAGCTTGGTCCGGATGTTGAGATTTTTTGACCATTGGAAAATTGATTTCATATCCGCTGTAATACGACAGTGTCCGGCCGGGGTCAACCGGTTTTCCAGGGAAGGTCTGTGCGCCAGAAAAGTGACGTGTTCGGCAGAGTGCCGTCCCCGGAGGGGTGGCTCACTGCCGGCCTGGAATCCACGGAGTGGCTCCGACAGTCCGTCAGCAAGCCACCCCTCCGGGGACTCCGCTGTGCAGAAAACCCGGGATCCGGATGAAACATGTTCAGGTTGACAGGCGGTGTCCGCTGGGATAGATTTCCCAAAACCCAAAACCCAAAACCCAAAACCCAAAACCCAAAACCCAAAACCCAAAAAATATGCATTTTTGATGAATATACTGGCATTGACCCTGAATCAGCTGGTCCGCATCTTTGAAACCGATTATGGCAAAGGCCGGTTTCATGCCCGGGCCCTGTACAGAGAAATATTTAAACACGGCAACACTGTGCCGTTCAAGGCGCCGGAGTTTGCCGTATCTGGTGCCCTGGCCCGATCCCTTGAACAGGCCCTGGTGCTGGCACCGGGAAAAGTGGTGGATATCTTTGAAGAAGGGGATTTGACCAAATTCATCACCCGGCTGTCCGACGGTCGAAAAATTGAATCTGTCATCGTTCCCATGAACCGGTACAACACCCTGTGCGTGTCCACCCAGGTGGGGTGCCGCATGGGATGTACCTTTTGCGAAACCGGGCGCATGGGGTTGAAGCGGCACCTGGCCGTGCATGAAATCACAGGCCAGCTCTTCAATGCCCGGTATACACTGAAAAAACCGGTGAAAAACATCGTGTTCATGGGCATGGGAGAACCGCTGGACAATTTTGAATTCGTCATGGCCGCCGTTCATATCATGAATGAACAGCAGGGGTTTGACATCGCGTTGCGGCACATGACTCTTTCCACGGCCGGCCTGGTGCCGGGCATTGAAAAACTGGCCAAACAGAACCTGCCGGGCATCCGCCTGGCTGTTTCCATCAATGCCCCGGACAACGAGACAAGATCCCGGCTGATGCCGGTGAACCGGGCCTGGCCCCTGGAAACCCTCAAAACCGCCCTGTCACGGTTTCCCCTGCCCCATAAAGGCACATTTTTGTTTGAATACATTCTCATCAAAGGAGTGAATGACTCCCCGGCTCACGCGGAACAGCTCGCGGCATTCATCCATCCTCTCCCGGTCCGTCTCAACCTGATCCCCTGCAATCCTGTGCCGGGATTGGGATTTGAAAGTCCTTCCGATGAACAGATGAACCAATTTTCCCAGCACCTGGTGAAACAGGGCATATTTGTGATCCGCCGCTGGAGCAAGGGCCGGTCCGTGTCTGCCGGATGCGGCCAGCTGGGGCGTTCCCGATAAAAGCGGTTTCTTCAGCTTTTATCCTTCAGTTTCTGAATATTGTCCCTGGCAAACTCAATGGTGGGATCGATTTCCAAAGCCATTTCATAGAATTTGACGGCCAGGGCCGGTTCTCCCAGTTCCCGGTAGTTGGAGCCGATATTGGCATAGTTGATGGCCTGGGACGGATCGATTTCCAGGGCCTGTTCAAAGCAGGTGATGGCTTTGTGGTGGTTTTTTTGCAGAAAATGGCACACCCCCATGGTGTTGAGCAGGTCCGGGCGCTGGTCGTCCACGGCCAGGCCCCGGGTGCAGATTTCCACAGCCCGGTCATACTGGCCCAGATCCTTGAGGCAGGCCCCCATGTGGGAACAGATGTCCGGCCGGTTCAGCCGGGCCGGTTCCCTGTCCATGGCTGCTTCAAATTCCTCCAGGGCGGTGGGATATTCTCCGATGGCGTTGTATACCAGGCCTTTGTAGAAACGGGTGTAATATTTGTCCGGCAAAGCCGTTTCCAGGGCCTCCAGCCGGTCCAGGGCCTGGATGGGGTCCAGGGTTTCAATGATGAGCCGGGCCGTGAACATGCCCACGCTGGCGGATACGGCCCGTTCCCGGAAATGGGCCCCGGGAATGATGGTGTAAAAAGCCGGAATGTCCAGGTCCGGGTGCCGGGTGTCAATGGCCAGGATCTGAAAGTCTTTTTTCTTCAGGGCGGAAATCAGGTTTTCCACTTCCACCCGGATGTTGGGGTCTGACAGATCCGGCAGGTCGGCCAGGGTTACCAGGGTATCGGGTTGGGTGATCAAAGCGGCATCTTCGATGCGGGTGAATTTGGGAAGGCCCGATGCTTCGTAATTGGACCCGGTATTGAAATCTCCGGCCAGCTGGGCCACTTCCGTCAGGGCCCGGCTCATGGCTTTCTGGGGGTCGGGCGAGGTGCCCGCGGTCCACACGATCTCGCTTTTTTCCGGGAATGTGGCAGGATCCCAGGCCAGTACTGCAATGGTGGGGATGCCCGTGTCCAGGGAAAAATCAGACGCATGAATCTGGATCCCGCATTTTTTGTATTTGGCCAGCATCTCTTTGACCAGGGGATCGGTGAATGTGTCGGTGCGGATCCCCGGTACATGAAGATTCCCGTGGCTCACCCGTGATGAGGTATGCCGTTCCACCAGTTCGCAAATGCCCTGGATCAGGGCTTCTTCATTGCAGTTGCCGGCACACGGGCCGTTAAACTCATTGATCATGTAAAACCAGTTGAACGGGATCAGTACCTCTTTTTCCAGGGTCAGGTTATACCCTCGGGTCCATTGCAGGGTGAGATCGTCGAATATATGCTTGATTTTCAAAGCGTCTTCTTTGGTATCATGCACGGATCGGATGATCTGGTCAAAAGGAAGCGCGGTGTCGTCCAGGTCTTTGGGCCGGGCTTTAAAAAAACGGGTGGGGTCTTTGACAAAGGAAAAAAAACTGAACCGTTCCGCCAGTTCCATGACCGCACTGGCTTCGGACTGGGCCGGGGTCCCGCCCTTTCCCATCTGTTTGTTGGTGCCGATAACTTTTCTGGCATGGGCCCCGCACTCACTGAAAAACACGGGAATATCCAAACGGCCGTTGTCAATGCGCCGGGTCCGGTTCAAAATATCCAGTCCGGCTTCAGCGGCTTTGTTTTTGAACTGTGCCACGGTTTTTTCCGGAGAGATGATTTTGTCCTGGTCATAGGTGTAGCCTTTGACCGCATCTTTAAGTTCGATTTTATATGTCATGAAAGTCGGTTTCCTGGTTCAGGGTTGAATGGATGGATGCCGGTGATAAAAGCCTGGGCCGGAGTTGATCCGGATATCGGTCATTCCATAAGATTGATCTCATCGCCCACGCGGATGGTGCCGCCGGTCAGAATTTTTGCAAACACGCCTTGTTTAGGCATGATGCAGTCGCCGGTGCGGTAATAGATGGCGCATTTTTTATGGCATTGTTTGCCGATCTGGGTGATCTCTACCAGGGCCGTGTCCCCTAAGCGGACTTTTTGCCCGATTGTCTGGGATTTCCAGTCAATACCGGTGGTGGCGATGTTTTCGGCAAAATCCCCGAAAGTCAGGACAAATTCCGGGGTGCTGGCGGCATCAATGCTTTCAGACGCCAGAAAACTGAGCTGCCGGTGCCAGTCCCCGGCATGGGCATCCCCCTGGATGCCGTGGTTTTCCAGAAGTTCTGCCTGGTCGACACATTGTTTGACCGTACCTTTTTTTTTGCTGACGGCAATGGAAACAATTTTCACGGGGATTCCTTTGTGTTTTCAGGTTGTGGTGGCATATCAAAGGGACATATATCACATTGTGGCAGTCAGTTTCAATGCCTGAGTTGTTTTTGAATGGATTTTTTCATCAGTGCTGTTTTGTCTGTGTCATTTTTGAAAAAAGGGTCAGTCGATTTCACGGGTGGCGATTGGACATGTCCGGGCAAATCCATGGGCGGGTGGGAATGATTGAACTGATCCAGGCAGTCGTCAATGGTTTCAGCCAGGCCCGCCGGCAGGTTGTGGGGTGTAAACGCCTGCTGGATCGCGGACTCCAGGCAGACGTCCAGAGAAAAGAGCTGTCGGCATGCCGGGCAGGACGTCAGATGGTCTATCACTTCCGGATTTTCCGGCATTCCCCGGCCGGTATGGGTTTTCATCCACTGTAAAAATGTATCGCAGTTCATGGGTCAGGTCGATTCCGTTTCAAGATGGATCTGAAAGATGTGCCGGCGGTCCTGCAACTGGTCGAGCAGTATGGTTTTCAACCGTTCCCTGGCCCGGTTCAGCCGGGACATCACCGTGCCCATGGGGATATCCAGGGCAGCGGCGATCTCTTTGTACGGCATATCTTGCATGTAATACAGGGTCAAGACGTCTTTGAATTTCACCGGCAGCGCATCAATGGCCTGATTCACCAGCCGGGTGTCTGCGGCCAGGGCCAGCCGGTCGTCTGTATCGATTTTTTCCACACAGGATTTGAGATGCTCAATGTAATCGGTTTGTTGCTGCTGGTGTTTCTCAGTATTTGTCCGGCATGTTTTCAGAAAATTGTTGCGCAGAATTTTCAGCAGCCAGGGTTTGATCCGGTCCGGATCCTTGAGTTGATAAAAATATTTAAAAGCCATCAGATAGGTTTCCTGAACAAGGTCATGGGCATCAAACGCATTGCCGGTATATTTGAGAGCCACGTTATACACCAGTGACATATGCGGATATGCCAGCGTTTTAAACCGGTGGTTGGTTTTATTTGTTTCAGATTTCATGTCATCATCATCCTGACCTTGCCTCCATGGCATTTAAGATAATCAGGTGATGAATCAATTCAATCCTTTTTATAAATTATAGACAGATATTACCCCGGTTTTATTCCCGGATTTTCATCTGCCGGTTCCAGGTGGACCATCACATCAATGACTTTGGGGTACCGGGCCATCAGGGTTTGCCTAGCGGTTTCGGAAATCTCATGGCCCTGGCGCACACTCATCTGTCCCTCCACCTCCAGATGAAGGTCCATATAAAAAGATCCGCCGATTTTTCGGGACCGGATCCGATGTGTGCCCTGAACATGGGGAATCCTCTGGATCAGGGCCTGAATCTCAATCCGGTCTTTCGGGGACATGCCCTTGTCTGTAAGCTCGGCCAGGCTGTCGCCTAAAATATCGATTCCCACCTTGATGATAAAGACAGATACCAGGATGGCTGCCACCGGGTCCAGAAACGCCAGTTTCGGTGAGATGAGTCCGGCAGTCACGGCCACCAGCACGGGAATGGAGGACAGGGCATCCGTGCGGTGGTGCCAGGCATTGGCTTTTAACGAGGAGGACCGGTTTGTCACACCGGCGGTAAATGTGATGCGGTACAGAATTTCCTTGACCACCAGAGACAGCAGCGGTGCGGCAAGAACAATGGGGCTCAGCCGGGGGGTGACGGGATGCATCAGAGAAACAATGGCGTTATATCCGATGCCGGCAGCCACCCCTAAAAGGATCAGGCTGATGACAATGGTGACAAAAGATTCGATTTTCTGGTGGCCGAAGGGATGACAGTCATCCGGCGGCGCCGTCCAGTACCGGACCCCGAACAGGATCACCAGATCGGATGCCGTGTCCGAAAAACTGTGTAGCGCGTCCGCCACCACGGCCTGGCTGCTGCCGGCCACGCCGATGATCAGTTTGATCACGGCCAGAGCCACATTGGCAACCAGCCCGATCCAGGTGATTTTTTCAATATTTTTTCTGGTATTGGTTTCAGCACGCATGTTAAAAAATCCTATAGTGCCGGGTTTTGGTCAAGCAATTCAATAAATTTAAGGTTGGCCCCGGGAAAAGCAAACCCATCGATTTCCTGCAAACAGATCCACTGAAAATCCACGGGGCCGTTCAAGGCCACATCCCCGGATATATAATCACAGTAAAACACATCCATTTCAATCTTAAAATGGGTATATGCATGCTTGATTCGGGTCAGAAAAGAAGACACCCGGACCGTGAGCCCGGTTTCCTCTTTGATCTCCCGGATACAGGCATCTTTCGCGGTTTCATTTTTTTCCACCTTGCCGCCGGGAAACTCCCACAACCCGCCTAAAAGCCCGTCCGGGTTTCTCTGGGTGATCAGCAGTTTATTGTTTTTTATGACAATGCCGGTACTGATATGAAAACAGGGCGTTTTTTTGCGTGCCAGCCGCACCGGAAATTCTTTGATCCGGGATTCGGTCTGAGCACAGCACAGATCTTTCAATGGGCAGGCCGTGCAGTCCGGGGATGCCGGGGTGCAGATCAACGCCCCCAGTTCCATGACCGCCTGGTTGAAACCGCCGGGATCTGTCCGGTCCAAAAGCGCTTCAGCCAAGGGTTTGAACGTTCCATGGGCCGAGGAATGGTTCACTGGCACATCCAGGCAGAACAACCGGGACAGAACCCGTTTGACATTGCCGTCCACCACGGCATGGGCCTTTCCAAAGGCGATGCTCAATACTGCGGATGCAATATAATCCCCCACCCCGGGCAGGGCTTTGAAATCGGAAAACCGGTCCGGAATGCGGCCGTCTGAAAAAGAAATCAGTTGCCGGGCCGCCTTGTGCAGGTTTCTGGCCCGGGCATAATATCCCAGTCCTTCCCAGAGTTTGAGCACCCGGCCCGGATCGGCTTCCGCCAGATCTTTGAGGGTGGGGAACGCTGCCAGAAATTTGAGGAAATAAGGCACCACTGTTTTGACCTGGGTCTGCTGGAGCATGACTTCAGATACCCAGATGCGGTATGGGTCGGTGATGTCCCGCCAGGGAAGTTGCCGGTGATGGGCCTGATACCAGCGCATCAGATTTTGTTGAATCAGCTCCTGTTCTGCCCGGGGGATTGAAAAGGATGTCTGATGGTGAACCCTTTTTTTTCTGGGCACGGATGTTTTTTTGCGGGTCGGTGTCATCAATGGCTGTTCCATTTGTGGGAAGGTGTTTTGGCCCGGCCGGACGGCTTGAAGTGCCGGACATGGGTGATCAGTTGTTTTGTCAGGGCGTTGGAATGGGTTTTGCCAAACCGGATCTGAACATACAGGTCTGTGATGGTCCGGGCGTTGTCTGCCAGATCCGGCCGCAGGGTATTGACGTGATTCAGAAAATCCACAGGCCCGAGATTCGGTGGCCGAACCAGGCCGATACGCGCCAGGCGTTTGCAGAAAAGGGTATATGCCTCTGCCACGGGGTCTTTTTTTTCCGGGCCAAGCCGGTGCAGAAAAAATCGGAGAAAAAGGGCCAGAACCAGCAGGGTCAGGCTTACAAGCAAAAGGATCGTTCGCCATTGTCCCCGGGCCGTGTCCACCCCCAGCTGGGCCATCAATTCTTTCTGGGCCGCAAAGGAATATCCCGTGAACCAGGCTTCCCATTTCAGATTTGCCGCTTCCAGCATAAAGGCCAGTCGTTTGTGGACCGGGATGGCGCCGGTACCTGAAGAATTGAGAAAAGAGCCGTCCGGATTCTGTTCCAGGCGTTCGGGTGCCACCACCAGGGTGGGATCCACCCGGACCCATCCCTTATCCGGCATAAACACTTCCACCCAGGCGTGGGCTGAGGACTGGCGGACCGTGATATAATCGCCATAAGGATTGAGCTCTCCGCCCAGATATCCCCCCACCACCCGGGCCGGTACATTCAATACATTCATCATGAACGCCAGGGCACCGGCATAATGTTCACAATACCCCTGCCGGGTTTTGATCACAAAATCATCCACAGGATGGGCCTTGGCCAAAGGCGGAGTCAGTGTATAGGTGAAATGGTTTTCTTTGAAAAAAGCCAGCATCCGGTCCAGTTTTTCCCGGGGATCTGAAAGGCCTTTTGCCAGAGACCGGGCCAAAGACCGGGTATCCGGATTGTTGTCAGTCCCTAAAGCCACGGGTGACGGAACGGGTTCCTTTTTTTTCAGGGCCGTATCCATCATGGAAATTGCCTGATACACACGCCGGCGGGTCACGGGCCGTCCGGCAAAAAGGGTGTGATCCGTGGTCAAACGGGCCCCGGGGGGTGCATCCACGGGCCGGTCCAGGGCAAGCAGCCACCGGCTTTTATGGGGCTCTAAAACAATGGTGTATGTGACCGAACCGGTCAGATCGCGCTGCCTGGAATGGACAAAAGCCGGGCGGTCTGCTGGATGCCACTGGACCCCGTTGAACCGGTTAAACACAATGCCCCGCCAGTACAGACCCCGGGTCTGGGGCAAGGTCCCGTCAAAATCCGCCCGAAAGGCCACGGACGGATCCCGGGCCATGCGGGAGATGCTGCCCGGGCTCAGAATTTCTGCAAACCCGGACTGGCCCGAACCTGGGGTTTCCACGGAAAACAGGCCCTGCTGAAGCCGGGGAAACAAAAGAAACAGCAGAATCATCAGCGGAACGGCCTGGGCCATGATCCGGGCCGTCAGCGTGATGCCGGGCCGGAACCGGCCCCGGGGGTGGTTGATGCGCACCAGTGCCAGGGTGGTGACAAAGACGCTCACAAACATGTACAGCACGGTCCACAGGGACTCGGATCGAAACAGGCTGGTGATGATGATAAAATAGGTGAGCAGCACCGTGATCATCCGGTGGCGGTGGGTGGCCATTTCAAAGGGTTTGATGCCCGCCATCACCGCCATGAGCCCCACAAAGGCATCGGCCCCGATCTGTACCCGGAAGGTGGCCAGAAGTCCGATGATGCCGGCAAAAGCCAGTACATGGCGAAGCACAGGGCCGGGAACAGGCCATCTTGTTTTAAGCTGCACCAGCATGTACAGCCACATGAAAACACACCAGGCAATGATCCACCCGGGCAGGCCTGAGACATGGGGGGCCATGGCCACTGCCAGGGCACTGATAACGGGAACCACATGGCCGTCCGGGTGTTTCAAGACAAAGAATCCTTTTTTCCATACAGGGCCAGGGCCCTGAGGCACTGATGTTTGTGTCCCGGCCCCTGGGCCGGAGGGATCACCCGGTCCGGCAGTTTCAGCCCATAGGGGGTTTTGTTGCGGTCCGCTGAAACCACCATGCGGCACAGCCGGGACAGTTTGAATTCCGTATCTGTGGAAGCAATGGCATCAAAATCCAGCATCATGAATCCGCCGGCCCCGGCCGTAAAATCCTTGACAAAGACCCCCTGACCTTTGGAAACCGCTTTCCAGGCGATACGCCCCACATCATGGCCGGGCTGATACAAAGACAGGCCCTGGAAATCATCCGGCCCTGAAAACCGGGAACCAGCGGTTCCATCAAGATCACCGCCTCCCTTGACCGGTGTGACAGGCCCGTCTGCGGGAGAGGGATACACCAGGCAGCTCATGGGCAGGGACATCCGGGTGGTGAGACAAAAAAAACCAAAGGGAAACACCGAGGACACCGTCAGGGAACCGGGGGTGAAAACGCCTCGTGCGGTTGTTTTTAAAGGCAGGTGTACGGTTTTGGTTTCATGTTTCAACAGGCTTGTTTCCAGAATGTCTGCCTGTTCCGGCAGAGCCAGGGTCACCCCTGCCCGTTCCATGCCGTTTGCCTGCACCTGAAAAGTGAACCGGGCGGTGCGGCCGGCAAATACCGGGGATGCGGAAACAAAAAAAAGGCTCAGTCCGATCAGGTTTTTCAGAGAGTAGAACAAAGAGATCAACGCCATGCCGCCTAAAAGGAAAACCAGGATAAATCCGGCATTGTTGTTGTAGTTGATTGAACCGGCCATCATGGCTCCCAGGATAATCAAAAACAGCAGTCCGTGCCGGGTGGGGCGGATGGACAGGTGTTTTTTGTGTATCATCATGGCAAAGTCAGTTCCGGGCCTGCATCACACGGGGACCGGCACGGTGCTGAACAGATCCATGAGCGGGTCCCGGGAAAATTCAATCAGGTCCCGGCTGGATCTCAAGCGGTGCCCGGCCACCCAGGGCAGGATCTGCTGAAGGTCTTCGGGCAGGGTATGGTCCCGGCCATGAAGATATGCCCAGGACCGGGCCGCCCGGGACAGGGACAGCCCGGCCCGGGGGGACAGCCCCACCTGAAATTTTCCGGATGTGCGGGTGAACGCCAGGATATCCTGGAGATAGGTCAAAAACGTGTCTGACACATGGACCTGTTCCACGGCCTTTTGGATCTTGAGCACTTCGGTTTTGTCCATAAAGGGGGTAACGGCCGCCAGGGCCGGTTCCGCACCCGTGCCGGTCAGAATCTGTTTTTCTGCGGCCCGGTCCGGGTACCCTAAGTGGATGCGCATGAGAAACCGGTCCATCTGGGATTCGGGCAAGGCAAAGGTGCCGGCCTGTTCCATGGGGTTCTGGGTGGCGATGACAAAAAAAGGGGCTTCCAGGGACCGGGTTTCTCCTTCAATGGTTACCTGCTCCTCTTCCATGGCTTCCAGCAGGGCGCTCTGGCTTTTGGGCGTGGCCCGGTTGATCTCATCGGCTAAAAATACCTGGGTGAAAATGGGACCGGGATGAAAGGTGAACGTGGCCGTATGCGAGTCAAACACCGACATGCCCAGAATATCCCCGGGCAACAGGTCTGAAGTAAACTGCATGCGCTGAAATTTCAGTCCCATACACCGGGCCAGCACTTTTGCCAGCGTGGTTTTGCCGATGCCGGGCAGATCTTCGATGAGCAGATGTCCTTTGGCAAAAAGACAGGCCAGGGCCAGGCGGATCTGAGGTTCTTTGCCCAGCACCACGGAACCCACCTGGCGGACGATTTTTTCAAATTCCGGAATCATCATGGGGTCTGTGCGCTGTTTCATCCGGCGGGGTTCCATTTTTTCCAGGACCGGATCAGCTGGATAAAGGTCCGGACTCCCGTGCCGGAAGGGCCTTTGGGAATATAGGATTTTTCAGTGAAATCCCAGGCCGTGCCGGCAATGTCCAAATGGGCCCAGGGGGTGTCTCCCACAAATTTGGACAGGTAGGCGGCTGCTGTGATGGTGCCCCCGGCCTTGCCTCCCGTGTTTTTGATATCCGCGACCTTGGATTCGATCTGCTTGATATAATCTTTGTTCAGCGGCAGGCGCCACACCGGCTCTCCGGCTTCCTGTCCGGCCGCTTCCAGGCGCCGGGACAGATCGTCGCTGTTGGACACCATGCCCGTATAGTGATGGCCTAAACCGATGATCACGGCCCCGGTGAGGGTGGCGATATCCACCACGCAGTCAGGTTGAAACGTCTTGATGCCGTGGGCCAGGGCATCGGCCAGGATGAGCCGGCCTTCCGCGTCCGTGTTCACCACTTCGGAGGTCACCTGGTTCACATGGGTGATGATGTCCCCGGGCTTTAAGGCGGATCCGCTCGGCATGTTGTCCGTGGCCGGTATCATGGCCACCACCCGGAGGCGGGGTTTTTCTCTGGCCACGGCAGCCATGGCCGCCAGGACGGCGGCCCCGCCACACATGTCATATTTCATCTCCTCCATGCCTGCAGCCGGTTTGATGCTGATGCCACCGGTATCAAAGGTCAGTCCCTTTCCCACCAGCAGCAGGGTATCGGCTTTTTTGCCCGGGTCATACTCCAGGATCACCAGGCAGGGCGGGGTGGTCGATCCCTGGTTCACCCCTAAAATCCCGCCCATGCCCAGTTTTTTCATCTCTTTTATTCCCAGACAGGTACAGGTCAGGCCGTGGGTGTCGGCCAGGGATCCGGCATAATCGGCAAACGCTTCAGACGTCCATCCGTTGCCCGGTTCATTGGCCATGTCTCGGGCCTTGCAGGCGGCATCCGCCGTGTTCATGGCTTTTTTTGCGCCTTTCCGGGCGGATGGCGCGCCTTTGTCACAGGAAAACCAGATGGAAGAAATGCCCGGATAATCGGTTTTTTTCCGGGTGGTCTGTTTGTATTTTGAAAACCGGTAATCTCCCAGCAGGATTCCTTCGGCCAGGGCTTCAACGATTTTTTCCACAGAAATTCCTGAAATCTGAGGCAGGCAGACAGCCAGGGTCCCGGTCTTTGTCTTTTCACAGGTTTTGGCGATATTGCCGCCCTGCTTGCGAAGGGTTTCAAAAAACTCAGGGGCAAGTTTCTGCGAATCCGCCTTTCCCAGTCCCAGGATCAGGATCCGTCTGGCACCGGCGGAATCGGTCCGGGTGCCGGCCAAAGGATAGTACAGCAGTGTTTCATCGGCTTTGCCGGTAAAATCCCCCAGTGCATGGGCGTTTTTCACCAGGGCTTTGACAGCCGTGTCACATAAAGGCGGCATTTCTTTGCGCTGGGTGGCAAAATAGACCACCAGATCGGAGTCAAGGGTGTCAACCGGTTTTTCAGTGATGGACAGTCGGGTATCTTTCATGAAGGTCTCCATTGCTTGGCATCAGGTAACAAAATTTAATTGTCTCATGATTTTTACCATAGATCCACAAATATGTCAGCGGTTCCACCGGATGTTTTTGTGCGGGAAAATCTCAAAATTCATTGACTTTCAGATGTGTTTCCTATTCTATATTTTTAAATGATCAAGACAAATCAATACCAGGAGGGTGATATGGAAAAAATGAAAGTAAAAGATTTGATGGTGCCGGTAGATCAATTTCCAAAAATTGCGGATACCGCGTCTTTGTACGATGCACTTTTTGCTCTGGAAAAGGCCCAGGAAGCATTTTTATCCGGGAAAAGCACCCAGCGGATCATGCTGGTGGAAAATGAAAAAAAACAGATTGTCGGAAAAATATCCCCCATCGATCTGTTCAAGGGGCTGGAAAAAAAATACAACCAGGTGAATGTGGAAAAAACCCTGGAAAAATTCGGGCTCAAGTATATCTGGAGCGGCATGCGTAAAGAATATGACCTGTGGGAGAGCCCCTTCAAGGACCTGTGCCGCAAAGCCGGGGATATCCATGTCAAGGATTTTGTGAAGATCCCCAACGAGGGTCAGACCGTGGATGCAAAAGACACACTTTCCAAATGTTTTCATCTGTTTGTGGTGAATCGGCATGACACCCTTTTTGTCATGGAAAAAAACGAATTCATCGGCATGCTGCGATTTTCCGATGTTTACAAGGAAGTTGCCCAGACCATGAAAGAATGCACGGTTTGAGGTGATTTATCAGCAAGACAGCCGGTGCCGGATATCCGGCTGCCTTGCTTTCTATGGCAAGCGGTTCAAAGCAAAGCGCGGATTTTCCGGATGGTTTCCGGTGTTGTGCCGCAGCATCCGCCGATGATTTCCACCCCCAGATCCCGGATTTTTTTCATGTTGGCGGCAAACAGGTCATCGGTTTCAGGATAAACCGTGTGGTTGTCCGCTGTGATTTCCGGCATTCCGGCATTGGGTTGAATGATCACCGGGATATCCACGGATTGACGAATCTGATCCGCCAGCCGCACCATGGCATCGCTGCCCAGAGAACAGTTGGCCCCCACCGCAGAAACACCGTGATCCGCCAGAACCTTCATGCTGTGTTCCGGTGCATTTCCAAAAATGGTGTAAAACCCTTTCGGGGTTTCCTTGAAAGTCAAAGAACAGAAAACGGGTTTGCCTGAAACGGACTGGATGGCCTGAACCGCACAAAGGCCGGCATTGAGATCGAAAACCGTTTCCACAAGAAACAGGTCAACCCCCTCATCTTCCAGGATCTCTGCCTGGCGGACAAAACAGTTTTTTGCTGTTTCAAATGAAACCGGGCCGGCAGGGGCGAGCATGTCACCCATCGCACCGAAATCCGCAGCCACATAATGATCTGAATGGCCCGCGGTTTTAGCCAGCCGGACCCCTTCACGGTTGAGCATTTCAAAATCTTTAGACATGCCTGTTTTTTCAAGCTTGAGCAGCGATGCCCCATAGGTGTTGGCACTGACCACATCCGCCCCGGCAGCAATATAATCCGTATGAATCTGCCGGATGATGTCCGGGTGTTGGATATTCCAGGCTTCTGCCGCCTCGTTTCCGGCCAGGCCCTTGGAAATGAGGATCGATCCCATGGCACCGTCAAACAGCAGGCCGTGGTTTTTAATTTTTTCCATAATGTTCATTGTCACTCTCCTGAAGGGGCCGTCACCTCTTGTTGAAAATAAAGCAGATACTTTGATGGTCCGGATATCTGCGGTAAAGAAATATCAGACAAATTTTAACAACACAATCAAAATGTGCTCATTGGGGAAGGATACAGGAAAATCTTGCCAGCAGCGGGTTATGGTCTGAAAACAGGCGGTTTTCCATGGCATCCATGTGGTTCAGGGTCAATTGGCGGAAATAGATGCGGTCCAGTTCAAACCCGAACACCTGTTTCACCAGATGGGGCCGTTTTGGCCGGGCCTGTTCCAGGCCCAGTTTCCGGGTCAGACCCGTGATAAACTCAAGCCTGGATCGGTTCCAGCAGTTGAAGTCTCCGGCCAGAATCATGGGGCCGGAATGGTGCTGCAACGTTTTGAGCAACCGGGAAAATTCCCATTCATACCAGGCCCGGGAGGTGAAATTGACGGCATGCACATTGACCACCAGCAGCAGATCCCCGGTGCCCAGCCAGTACCGGGTCATGAGGATGTTTTTCCGGGTGGCGAGCAGGGTCTCTCTGGCCAGGGACATGACATCGGTTTTGGTGTGAATATCGGCTGTGGCAGCGGTCAGAACCCCGAAATGGCGTTCCCGTATTCGGATATTGGCGGCGGCTGCATAGGACAGCCCGCCCACGGAAAACAGCGTGTCCGGAAACACGGCTTCCTGGAACAGAAGAATATCCATGTCAAACTGCCGGACCCAGTTTTTAATCATGGTGTCAAATTCCGGTTTCAGGTTTTCCTTGTGAACATTCCAGCACAGGATACCGAAATCACAAGCAATGATCTTGTTTTCCAGAATCAGCGGGGACCGCAATAAGGGGATTTCCGGTTTAAACATTTTATTGGATCCCGGCCTGTCACAGCAGTGGCGCAAACACGCTCATGAGGTTTTCACTGATCCGGCGCCACCGGCCGGCCGGCTGCATACGGGGGGTGCAATCTGCAATCAACTGGGTCATCCAGGCGGCACATGGATCGATAATGGATCTGGAATAGGCAAAGCTGACCACTTCATAATTGAGAAACAGACTGCGCTGGTCAAAATTGGCAGATCCCATCACCACGCCCCGGTCATCGAACAGCATGGCTTTGGCATGAATCATGCCGTGGGGATACAAAAGCACTTTCACGCCTTTGCCGGCCAGGTCCCGCATGAAACTGGACCGGCTCAGGTCAGCGATCAGGTGATTGGAACTGGCCGGGGTGATGAGCCTTACATCCACGCCTCTGTGGCAGGCAATGACCAACGCCTGCATCAGGCTTTTATCCGGAACAAAATAGGGCGTTACGATCCAGATACGTTCCCGGGCGGAAAAAACGGCAAACAGCAGGGCTTCGTATAAGGCATCGCTTGGAATATCCGGTCCTGAAGGCACCACCTGAAGGGTGGCATCTCCCGTGGCCTCCGGCAGGAAATCCGGAATGGCCAGTTCTTCTCGGGCTGTATGATTCCAGTCTTCCGTGAAAATTTCCCGGTAATGAAACACGGCCGGTCCTTCAAGGTAAAACAGAATGTCCGTCCACCGCTGATCATACGGGGAAGGTCCCATATATTCCCTGGAAATGTTCATGCCGCCGGAAAGCACCGTGCAATCGTCAAAAATAAAGATTTTCCGATGGTTTCTCAGATTGATATAGTTCTGGAACGGCCGGGTCATCAGCGGCATGTAAAACGCCACCTGTCCCCCGGCTTTTCTTAAGCTTTTCAGCGGTTTCTGGCGAAAATACAGGGGCAGGGAGCCGATGCAGTCGATGAGTAGTTTCACCTGCACCCCCTGGGACGCTTTCCGGGTCAGAGCGGACAGCACGTTTTTTCCCACGGGATCCGGACGTAAGACATATGTGGAGATAAGAATGGTGTGCCGGGCGGAAGCGATTTGTTCCATGAGCATGTTATAGGCTTTGACACCGTCGGTATAAAAGAAAAACCGGTTCCCAAAGGTGGCACCGGCAATTCCGTTGTTTCGCAGCACCATGTCGATCGGCGTGGCTTTTGAGTCCGGGATTTCACCTTTTTTGGCCAGCTTGAGGGCCGTTTTTTCCCGTCGCTTGAGTTTCCGGCTCCTGAGAATAAAATAAAGCGGCACCGCCAGATAAGGCAGCAGAATAATGGCCAGAAGCCAGGCAATCATGCTGGGGGGCTCTCTGCGCTGGTAAACCATGTGTCCCAGGGAACCCAGAACCAGCATCCCGGACACAATGGCGGAGGTCTGCACCAGGATAAAATAAAAAACGTTTTCACTCATAATATATCTGAACCACTGTCCTTGTAATCAATCCAGGGACGGAAACCGGGTGGCGGCAGAAAACCGTTCAACAAACCCGGGTTCTGACGCCAGATCGATAAACGTGACCTGCCGGGCCATGGATCTAATTTCCGTTTCATAGGTTTTGTTCAGCAGGGCCATGACCGCACCCGTGCCGGCCAGGTTTTCTGCGGCAATCATTTCATTTTCACAGATAATCGGCGGCAGCATGCCGATGTCTCTGGCATTTTCCCAGTCGAATTTGGCACCGAACGCACCGGTGAGAATGGTTCTGTCCACCCGGGTGACTTCGGCTTTTTCCAGCATCAGCTGGATCCCCACGGACAGCGCTGCCTTGGCCAGCTGAACCTGGCGCACGTCTTTGAGAACAAACCGGACATCCGTGCCCGGCAGGGTGAATGCCCGGCCGGTCCCCTTGTCATCAATGGTGACGCCGGGTTTGTCCGGATCAAATTTTCCGTCTTCCCGGATAGTCCCGGTTTTACGCATGGCCGCCAGAATATCGATCACGCCCGTGCCGCAGATGCCGATGGCCGGGGCCTGATTAATGGTTTCATGGATGATGGCACCGTTGTCTACCCAGACGCGGCTGACGGCCCCGGTGGCGGCTCTCATGCCGCTGGATATCTGGGCCCCTTCCAGGGCCGGGCCCGTGGCACAGCTGGTGGCCCATATTTGGTTGCCGGTACAGAGCATGAGTTCGCCATTGGTGCCGATGTCGATGATCAAAGAGGTTTCTTTTCGGGTATGGGACAAATCGCCCAGGCAGGCCGCCAGAATATCTCCCCCCAGAAATCCGGAGATCACCGGGAAAATGAACACGGGTACGTTATCTGATGCATGAAGTCCCAGATCTTTGCAGGTCGGTACAAGGGCATCTTGAAAAACCGGCAGATAAGGCGTGGTGCCTAAGGTATGGGGATTGAGTCCGGCAAACAGATGCTGCATGGTGGTGTTTCCCACCACGGTGATCCGGTCGATGGTGTCCCGGCTTTGTCCGGTCTCTTCCAGGCAGACGTCCATCAGATGGTTCATGGCGCCGGCTGCCAGACGCTGCTGGGCCGTCAACGCGTCAGGATTGTCATTGACCGCAGATATCCGGGAAATGACATCTTCCCCATATCTGCGCTGGGGATTGACCATGGCTTTGGCCGAAAGAATCGTGCCGGCCGCCAGGTCGCACATGTATGCGGCAATGGTGGTGGTGCCGATATCAAAAGCGATCCCGATCCCTGTGGGGAGCAGGCCCGGTTGGATGGCGGTTACATGGTTGTTTTCCTGAACCACCACGGTGAGGTCATGGGTGTACACATAAGGATCGGCCAGTTGGGTCAGTGGTAAGAGGTTTTTAAAATCAATTGTTTCTGAATATCGGGCTTCCACGGCCCGGCGGATTTTTTCTTCCCGGCTGAGAACGGTCATGTCATCAATCGCTTTGATCTGGTCTGCTGTCAAAGGAAACCGCCGCACCGACGGATCGATGCTGAACTTTCCCTGGATGCCGGTTTTTCCGAACACTTCATCTCCCAGAACCAGATTTTCCGGAACTGTTACCCTTAGCGGTCCTTTGAGGACGCGGGCCTGGCAGGCCAGGCGGTGATCCGGCCCTCTTTTTTTCAACAGTTTCTGCTCCTGTTCGGTCCGGGGAGACAGATAATCCGGATGATCGACGATCACCCGGCATTTGCCGCAGGTGCCTTTTTCGCCGCAATCGGATCTGAGCAGTATGCCCTTGGAAAGAGCGGCTTGAAACAGTGTGGTGCCGGCCGGTATTGAGACCCGCCGGCCGAACGGATCAAAAATGAGGGTGCAGGATAAAGTCATGAAGGGTTCAGCCTAGGTTTATTGGTATTGAAAAATAAGGACCTGTTTTAAACAGTTTGTTCAAACTATGAGAATATCCTAAAATCGGGGCTTATATTTGTCAAGGCATTATGTTTTCACGGATGATGGGTACAGCAAAACCGATATCGGTGTGTCCACAGTGAACGGGTCATTTGTCTGGGCTAAAAACAGTTCCGCTGCAGCCAGGGCATCGGTCAGGGCATGATGGGGGCGGTAGGGAGGCAGGTTGTACCGCTCCCTGGCATGGGCCAGGCGCAGGGAAGGACTGTTTTTTTCTCCCATCCAGCGCTGGAACAGATTGGGCCGGAAAACCGGGTGTTTTCTGGATTCAATCTCCATGGTATCCACGATGGGAAATTCAAGATCATCGCCCGTCAGATCTGCAATCGCCTTGCGTAAAAACCCTTGTTCAATCCGGCTGTAATGGGCCACAATGACCCGGCCGGCCATGGCCTTGAGCAGCCGGGGTAAAATGGTGTTAAACCGGGGACAGGCATCCATGCGGGAATGGGTGATGCCGTGAATGACGGTCTGAATGTCCGGGCGGTGCTGATCCGGCCGGACCACCCAGTGCCGGGCGCCGCTGCAAAGAATCCGGTCATGATACAACGGGATGAATCCGACACTGATGATGGCATCGGTTTGCGGATCCAGGCCCGTGGTTTCCAGGTCTAAAGCCAGAAAAGACACTTGTTTCAGCGGTGTGTCACCCGGCACACTGCCTGCCTGATAAAAGGCTTTGACCGCCGGATCTTTTGCTTGTTTTTCCAGAATACGAAACCGGGACGGCCAGTCAACTGGAAACGGTTTTTCAGTGGATTTGGGCCGGATCATTTCGGCCCGGTCCGCACACGGGTCTGCATGGCAGGGGACACATTGTACCGGTATCTGAGAAACGACTGGGCCTGGGACACGATCTGAAACGCGTCTTTGAGGTGGTTGCGTTCAAAGGATGACAGACTTTCCGGGATGACATTGTTGTCCACGGCAGCCCCGGATTCGGCCTGGCGTGCCTGATGGCGGATACGGACCATGCAGATCAGTTCCAGGGCATCCAGCAGGTCATCACCCACCCCTTCGGCCAGAAGAGAGGTCTCCTTGACCCGGAGCAGCCGTTCCCGGGTGTTGATGGGCACGGCCCCGCAGGCCAGGGCATGAACCCGGGCCAGATCACTGATGGGGGCAGATCCTCTGCGTTTGAGATTAAAGGTTTTATGGTGTTTGCCGTCATGTTCCAGAACAAATTTTCGGAAAAAACCCAAAGGCGGTTTTCTGAGCAGGGCGTTCCGGGCCAGGCAGGCCAGAAACCGAGGACTGTCCGGTGCTTTTTCCAGAAGCAGCTGCTTGAGTTGACCGGCCAGGCCGGTTTCGCCGAAAATGCCTTCCAGATCAAAAAAAATAGAAGCATGGAGCAGGGCTTCCGGTTCCGGTTGATCGATCCAGTCGGAAAAGTAAGTTTTCCAGACCGATAAGGGCTGCCGCCACCGGGAATGGGTGGCCATGATATCTCCCGTGCAATAAGGGTACCCGCATTGGTTCAGACCGTCACTTAAAAAGTGTGCCAGGGCCTTGAAATAGGGATCATGCACGTTGGGATCAAAGGTGTCATCCATAACAAATGCATTGTCCTGATCCGTGACCAGGGTCATTTCGTCTCTGGCCATGGAGCCTAAGGCCAGAAGGCAATATGGCACCGGCGGCGGTCCCAGTTTTTTTTCCCCCAGCTGGAGCAGGCGCTGGGAAATGCTGATTCCCATCCGGGAAACGATGGCGCTGATGGTGTGAGAACTGGCATCCTCGTTCACCAGCTGAATAAACAGCTGACGGATTTTCGGGGCCATGTCTGCCAGCCCGTCCACATCTTTCTGCCGGAAAATATCTCCCACCAGATAAACGGATCCATGGGATTCATATCTGACCAGATCCGCCACTGTGACCACGCCTATGGGCCGGTTTCCATCCAGTACGGGCAGATGATGAAGATTGTGACGCATCATGGTGAGCATGGCTTCAAATGCATAGGCTCCGGCCGGAAGCGTGATGACATCCGTGGACATGACTTGCCGCACCGGGGTGGATAAGGGCAGGCCCGGGACAATGGCCCGTTTGCGCAGATCCCGGTCCGTGATCAGTCCCGTGACCGGAGACGGGTCCTGTTCCGGGTTTTCCGGCACCAGAACCAGGGAAGACACCCGGTTCTGTGTCATGATCACGGCAGCCTGCTGAATGGAAATATCCGGCGAGGCCGTGATGATTTTCCGGGGAATGAGTTTGTGAATTTTAGAAATCATCAATGGATTGCCGCTTGCCTGTCCGGCCCGGCCCAGGGCATTTTTCAGACGGACACTGTGCTCTTCCTCCATAAAGTCGGCAAACCGGTCATAGGTGTCAGCCAGTTCCTGGAACGGGGCATCCGGGATTTTGTACAACAAAGAGTCTTCGATGGCCCGGGCCGGATACCGGACCTTTTTTTTTCTCAAAAGAGAAAACTGGCCGAAGCATTCTCCTTCTCCCATCTGAATGTATAGTTCGCCTGAGCTTCGCAGAATTTCCACGGCCCCGCTGCGGATAAAAAACAGATAATGATTGTCCTGTCCTTTTTCCAGGATCATGGTGCCGGCCTGATAGTAAGACACCTCTATATGCGGCACCAGGTCATCCACCACATGCCGGGGCAGGTTTCGGAACGGGGGGTGGGAAAACAGGTGATCCCGGATTTCAACCAGTTCAATTTCCATGGATTGATTATACGGATAACACGAATGTTATTCAAATCTAAAAATTAAAAAAAAATACCCGTTTCTTTCCAAAGCATTCTCTGGTAAAGGTCAGGAATGAATTTCAAGTGATCACACAAAGGAGCGGATATGTTTTTTTGTTATTATGATTCCCCGGTGGGACGACTGCTGGTGGGCGGTGAACAAAAACTGGAATTCATTCATTTTCCCAAAGGAAAATCAGCGATTTTACCGGCGCCGGACTGGATCAATGAGACACAGCCGTTTTCTGATGTGTTGTTTCAGCTGGACCGGTATTTCAGCAAAACCCTTATCCGGTTTTCCCTGGATTATTCCCTTGGCGGCACGCCGTTTCAGCGCCGGGTGTGGCAAACCCTGGCCAAAGTCCCATATGGAACCACCGTCTCCTATGGGGAGCTGGCCCGGCAGATCGGAAACCCCAAAGCAGCCCGGGCCGTGGGCATGGCCAATGCGAAAAATCCGATTCCCATCATTATTCCCTGCCACCGGGTGATCGGAAAAGACGGCAGTCTGACCGGGTTCGGCGGCGGATTGGACGTGAAGCAGCAACTGCTGGCACTGGAGGGCAGGGATCTGTCTGTTGTATGATCGCATCACCGGCAGATAAACGCACGGTTTTGGGCTGGGTGGTATTTGATTTTGCCAATTCCGCCTACACCACATTGGTGGTGACGTTTGTCTACAGCACCTATTTTGTATCCACCATTGCACCGGATTCGGTGACAGGCACGGCCCTCTGGTCCAGGGGCGTGACCCTGACCGCCCTTTGTGTGGCATTTTTTTCCCCCATCCTGGGAGCTCTGGCAGACCAGGGCGGGTTGCGCAAACAGCTTTTGTTCGCATCCACTGCGGTCACTGTGGGCGGCACAGCTGCACTATACTGGATTCTGCCCGGTCAGATCTATCCGGCCCTTTTCTGGTTTGTGATCTCTAATATTGCGTTTGAGTTTGCCAATGTGTTTTACAATGCCTATCTGCCGGATATCGCCACATCGAAAAATATCGGCCGAATATCCGGTGTGGGCTGGGGCGTGGGATATATGGGAGGCCTGGCCGCCATGGTGGTGGCCCTTTCAGGGTTCATCAGCCCGGCCGTGCCCTGGTTTGGCGTTTCCATTGAAACCGGGGCCCATATCCGGGCCACCTGTCTGCTGGTGGCTGCGTGGTTTGCCGTGTTTTCCATTCCGTTGTTTGCGTGGGTGCCCAAAACACGACCTCCGGTCCGGTCGGGCCGGGTCCGCATCATTCATACGGCCATGTCGGATGTGAAGAACACCCTCAAAGACATCCGCCAGTACCGGCAGATTGTCCGTCTTCTGGTGGCCCGGATGATTTATAATGACGGGCTGGTCACCCTGTTCGCCTTTGGCGGTATCTATGCGGCCGGTACATTCGGGTTCAGCTTTCATCAAATCATGATTTTCGGTATTGTGCTCAATGTGGGGGCCGGGATCGGGGCCCTGGTCATGGGCATTTTCGATGACCGGCTGGGAGGGAAAACCACCATTCAGGTCAGCAACGGGGTGCTGGCCGTGGCCGCACTCATGGCGGCAATATCCCCGGATAAAACCTGGTTCTGGGTTTCAGGCATTCTGGTGGGCTTTTTTGCCGGTCCCAACCAGAGCGCCAGCCGGTCACTTCTGGGCCGGTTGGTGCCCAAAGGCAAGGAAAATCAGTTTTTCGGTTTTTTTGCCTTTTCCGGAAAACTCACCGCCTTTATGGGGCCGCTGTTTCTGGGGATACTGACCCAGATGTTTGACTCCCAGCGGGCCGGGGTTGCCGTGGTGATCCTGTTTTTTATCACCGGCGGGCTGCTGCTGGCCCGGGTAAATGAGGCAGAGGGCATTGCCGCAGCCCGGCATGGGTTATAATTTTTTTCCCAGCTGGATCGCTGCGGTCAGCATCGGGTCCCAGGTGGGGCTGAACGGCGGGGCATAGGCCAGATCGGTCTGGATGAAATCCGCCACCGACATGGTGGCGTGCAGGGCCACAGCCACGGCATTGATCCGATGGGCCACCCCGTCGGTTCCTGTGATCTGAGCCCCTAAAAGCCGTCCGGACCGGCGGTCGCCCACCATGTTCACATGAATTTTGGCTGCACCCGGCTGCCATCTGGCCCGGGACAGGCTGGTGATCTGGTTTTCCACAGGATCGAACCCGGCGTTTTTGGCTTCAAAAAAGGTCAGACCGGTTCGGGCCACAGCCAGGTCAAATACTTTGAATACAGCCGTGCCGGCCACACCCTGAAGGGCGTTGCTGTCTTTAAACAGGTTGTCCGCCACCGCCCACCCGGCCCGGTTGGCCCGCAGGGCCAAAGGAATCCAGACCGGTTTGCCCGTGACCACATGGATGGCATCCCCGCAGTCGCCGGCGGCAAAAATATCCGGATTCGAGGTGCGCAAATACGGGTCCACCTGGATGGCATTTGATACCCCTAAGGTCAGACCCGCATTCTTTGCCAGGCCGCTGCACGGCGCCACGCCTGTGGCACCAATGGCCAGATCCGCATCCAGATTCATGGTGTCACAGACAATGGTGCTCCCTGTGCCCGCCGGTTCAATGCGCTGGATGTGTGTTCCCATATGAAGGGTGATCTGTTTTTCAATCAGATGTGTTTGAATGATCTGAGCTATTTTTTCGGGCAGCCAGGGCAAAAGGCGGGGGCCGGGTTTGACCATGGTCACATGGATGCCCAGTTCGGTAAGGGCTTCGCACATTTCCAGGGCAATGTACCCCATCCCCAGAATAACGGCGTTTTTGACCTTGTTTTTCCGGATCACATCCTTGATGCGCCGGCCGTGTTCCAGCTGTTTCAACGGCATGAGCCGGTCTTTGCCGGGCAGATCCGGCAGTGTGGGAACCGCACCCGTGGCGATGAGCAGCTTGTCGTAGGCAAAGACCACCGGGTCTCCTTGCAGGGTCCGGCCGGTCACCTGTTTTTTGTCCGGATGAATGGCCGTGATTTCATGGCCCGTGAGCAGATGGATGTGGTGTTTTTCAATGAATTCTTCTGCCGTCCGGACCACCAGGTCATCCATGGGGGTGTCGGGATCGGCAATGTTATAGGGCATACTGCACGCGCTGTAAGACACGTCATGCCCTTGTTCCAGCACAGTGATCTCAAGGTCCGGGTACAGCCGCCTGGCCCGGCTGGCTGCACTCATGCCGGCGGCATCTCCGCCGATAACGACAAATCTCATGGCACCTCCATGGTCAAAGATTTAAGGATATGGGTCAAATCGGTCGGATTCAGCATAGATGGGTTGTCCTGGTTTTTCAAGAAGTAACCTTAAAAAGCCCTGCACAATGGATTTTGGTTGTTTTGATGCATAATTAGGAAAATCAGTGACAGATCTTCAAGGATTTGCTTGACATCCGGTATGAAAAACCGTCATTTTGAATGAAATGACCCTATATGAAGGAGATGGCCATGTTTGTCCTGGGATTGCAGGGGAGCCCCCGAAAAAAAGGAAACTCCGTCTATCTGTTGAATCGATTTCTGGCAGAATGTGAAAACAAAGGAGCCCGAACCCGGGTGATCCATATGGACGGGCTCGATATCCAGCCGTGCAGGGAACTGGTGGTGTGCGAAAAAAAAGGGTTCTGCCCCATCAAAGATGACATGGAACCCCGGATTTATGGCCTGATTCGAAAAGCGGATGTGGTGGTGCTGGCATCACCGGTATTTTTTTATAATGTGTCGGCCCAGGCAAAGATTCTCATTGACCGGTGCCAGATGTTCTGGGGCCGCAGATACAAAATGCGGCTGGCAGACCCGGATGCCGGATCCCGCCAGGGGGTCCTGCTGGCCGTGGGTGCTTCCGGCGGGAAAAAGTTATTTGACGGCGTGAACCTGACAGCCCATTATTTTTTTGATGCGATATCTGCCCGGTTTGCGGAATCGTTGACATACAAAAAAGTGGAAGCAGCCGGGGCCGTGGCCTCTGTTCCCGGCGTGGACCAGGATATCCGGCAGGCCGTGGACCGGGTCATGGATGCCGTGCTGAACAACCCTTCCCTGGTGTTTGTCTCTGAAAAAGATGCCTGCCGCAGCCAGATGGCGGCGGCGTATGCCAAAATGGCTGCTCAAGGAAGCATCCGCATCTTGTCGGCCGGCATTGATCCGGCCGGAGAAATCCATGGTGCCACGCAGGATTTTCTGGCGGATCAGGGGGTGGATATCAAGTATCGGCAGCCCCGTGCGCTGGATGATTTGATGGCTGAAGAATTCAAAAAACGGTCACCGTCTCAGGTGATCTGCATGACATCGGATACAGCGGCAGTGCCGGTTCCTGGCGTGGAAACACAGTTCTGGGATATCGATCCGGCCCAGAAAGATACGTCGGTTGCGTTGCTGGCAGAAGAGATCCATGACCGGGTGGATGCCCTGATATCAGATCTTCAAAGCCGGTACCAGAGCGGATAACACGTTTTTCGAGAATCCATCCAGATTGTGAAACATCAACCCGATGGAGGTCTGGGTCCCTTTTTTCCGGATGGAACGAATGTCAGCTTTGATGGTCAGCGTTTCAGACTGGCCGTAAGGCAGACTCAGGTTTAGGTATTCAAACGTACAGGGATCTGGAAAAGGGTCGCTGTCCACCATGCAGAGGCATCCGTTTGGGTTTATGTTGACAATGATGCCTTTCAGACAAAAGGTATCCAGGGTCATTTTGACAGGTAAAAAGCATTTCACCCGTTTTTCCGAGCGGATATTACAGGATTCCACCACGTCCGGGTAATCCAAAAACAAGAGATAATCCGGGTCTTCAATAATTCGGATGACTTGCGTTTTGAACTCGAACACATCATCAGATAATACATATTTGGCCGAAAGCATTTCCCCGGACGACAGCCGGGTTTGCATCCAGTTGTTTTCCGTCAACTGGACAATGAGATAACTGCCGACCTGCATACCGATGAGCTGGCTGGTGGCAGATCGTTCTGCTGGTTTTGCTTCCAGAAGCAACGGGGTTCCCAGCTCGATGAACAGGCGCTGGCTTCGGTTGATATGTCTGGGTCGTTTGTTCATCATGGTCATCTGCCACCCCTTCTGAATAATAAAATTTTTATGGTTTCAAAAAGAATATAAAGTTCAAGGAACAAAGACAGGTTGTTGATATAATACAGATCATACCGAAGTTTTTCCACGGCATCACCAATGGAAGCCCCATAGGGATACATGACCTGAGCCCAGCCGGTGATACCGGGTTTGATCGCATGGCGCTGGGGGTAATACGGGGCCACAAGACTGATTTGTGCCACGAATTCCGGTTGTTCCGGCCGGGGACCGATAAAACTCATATCTCCTTTGAGCACATTGATCAGCTGGGGCAGTTCGTCAATGCGAGCCCGGCGGATCAGTTTTCCGATCCGGGTGATCCGGGGATCATTTTCACTGGCCCAGGCCGCACTGGATAGATCGTCCGGCTGCACATGCATGGATCGGAACTTGTAAATGGTGAACAGTTTGCCGTTGAGGCCCACCCGTTTCTGAAAATAAAAAATCGGACCGGGAGAGTCCAGTTTGATGGCCAGCGCGATCAAGGGAAAAATCGGCAAGGAGAGGATCAGGAGAATGGACGCAAACACCAGGTCCAGCATTTTTTTCAACAACCGGATAAAAGGTGTGATGAGAAACCCCCGGCTTTGAACCAGCCAGCCGGGATTGATATGTTCCACCGGGATTTTACCGGTGACCCGTTCATAAAAGGACGGATAATCCACAATTTTGATTCCCATCAGTTTGCAGGACACCAGCTTGTCTGTCTCCAGATTGCCCCGTCTTTCTGTCAGGGCGATAACAATCATGTTGGTGCGGGTTTGCCGGGCCAGGGTGACAATATCGTCAAATGATCCCACAATTTTTGAAACATCCACAGAAACAGGGTCCGTGGTTGTTTGGATGAATCCGGTCAAGACATATTTCCCAGAAGACTTCAGAATCAGCGCTTCAACGGTTTCTGCCGTGGTCCCTGTACCGATGACCAGAATTTTTTCAGCGAAAAAATGGGCATCATTGGATTTGTGAAGCAGGCTCTGCCAGATGTTTTGCAATAGAAAAAACATCAGCATGGTTCCGGACAGATGCCAGAGGCTGGTGTCCGGATTCCGGGGAAGCAAAGCCAAAAGCAGAAAAGACAGAAACACAGCGACAAACGACCGGATCAACCGGTCCCGGAATATCCACTTGTCCGGTTGATACACCTCGCACAGGAAAGAAAAAAAAAGAACCACAGGGATGAACAAACCCGCCCATAAAGGTATGGTGGATAAATTCAGGGTATAATTGACAGCCGTCAACAGAATAATCAGGGCGACCAGAATATCTCCCGCCATCAAGACAATCCGGTTGTAAATAAGGCTTCCCCTGTCAAGTAGTCCCAATTGAAGATATCCTTGTTTGAGTGAAATTTGTGCTTGACTATATTCGGAAGTTTTTCCCCTGTCAAGGTACGATGAAAAAGCAGACATAAAATGTTTCATAAGGGCCTGTTCTCTGTGAATTTTTCATGCTATGGTAATAAAACAGACAAAGACAGACAAGGGAGTGAAATGGTGAAGCTTCGGATGTGGGTGACGATATTTTTTCTGATGGCAGGCCTGAATCTGTTGGTTTTTCCGGCAGAAGGGCAGGATGTTCAGGTGTTGGATGAAAATTTAATGACATCTGACCCTAGCACATTGAGCATGCTCGACAGCATTCTCGAACACAATAAACACCTGGAACAGCGGATCGTTGAAAAACAACAGGCCATTGAAGAAAGTACATCAGAAACGGAAAAAAACAATCTGGCAGCAGAGCTGGAGAGACTGGATAAAATGCTTTCGTCTTCCAGACAGGATTTTGAACGGATTGCGACCGGGGTGGATATCAGCCTGTTTACTGAAAAAAAGGAAGCGCCGTTTAACTGGAAAGATGAACTGGTCTCCCTGATCAAACCCGGGATCATGGAACTCAAGCAGGCAACCCAGAAAGCCCGGCAGAAAGCGGATCTTAAAGAAGAGCTGTCCAGATACCAGGAATTGAAACCGGTTGCCCATCAGGCCAATGAAAACCTGATGGCGTTGATTGCCAGAACGGAAGATGCCCGGTTGAAAGAGCGACTGGAAAAACTGGTCCCTGAATGGAAAGGACAGGAAAGGCAGCTTCTCAGCCGCCTGGAAATCACTCAGATGCAGCTGATGGAAATGGAATCGGAAGAAAAATCCATCCTTGAAACGTCTCAGAATTCCATCAAGCAGTTTTTCAAAACCCGGGGCCTGTTTTTGTTTGTTGCATTGATTGCCTGCATCGGGATCGTACTCTTGCTGAGAGTGGCCTATCTGTTTCTGATCAAACGGATACCTGGATATCAGTCCGTGTACCGGCCGTTTCATCTCCGGGCCATGGATCTGTTGTATCGGGTCGTCAGCGTTCTGTCTGCGTTACTGGCCGTGATTCTGGTGTTCTATCTGTTCGAGGACTGGGTGCTTTTGTCTCTGGCCATCATTTTCCTTCTGGGTCTTGCCTGGACCGTTAAAAACACCCTGCCCCGGTTTGTGCACCAGAGCCGGCTGATTCTGAATATCGGTGCCGTTCGGGAAGGGGAACGGCTGGTGTATCAGGGCGTGCCCTGGCTGGTGAAAAAAATTAACTTTTTCTCTGTGCTGGAAAACCCGGATATTGGGCAGACCCTGCGCCTGCCCATCGAGGAACTCATGGATCTGATCTCCCGGCCGTTTCAGAAGCATGAACCCTGGTTTCCCTGCCGGAAAAATGACTGGGTGATTCTGTCGGACGGCACCAGAGGGTGTGTCACCAGCCTGTCCCATGAAATGGTGGAGCTGGTGTTGCGGGGAGGCGCCAAAAAGGTCTACCAGACCTCGGATTTTCTGGGGATGAATCCCTTGAATCTGTCCGTGAATTTCAGGATCAAGATCGGGTTCGGTATTTCCTATAATCTTCAGTCCATTGCCACCGGCCGGGTCCTGGAAGTTCTGGACACCTATCTCCGGGAACGGCTGGTTGCGGAAGAATATGAAGATTCACTGCTCAATTTGAGAGTTGAATTCGCACAGGCGGGATCGTCCTCCCTGGATCTGGTGGTGATTGCGGACTTTGACGGCAAGATGGCCCCGCTGTACAACCGGATTTCCCGGGCTATCCAGCGCTGGTGCACGGATGCCTGTACCGCCAATGACTGGGAAATTCCTTTTCCTCAACTCACGGTTCACAAACCCGCGGCATAAAAAGGATAACAGCGTGAATATTCACTCTCATCTTCTGGGGGATCTTCTGGTGGGTATGGGAACCATTACTCAGGTTCAGCTGGACGAGGCACTTCAGACCCAGCAGCATTTTTTTGAAGATACTTTTCAATTGGAAATGGATCGGACGGAACTGGTTTCCGGCAGCCGGAAAAAAAATGTTTCACCGCCGCCCAAACTGGGTCAGATTCTTATGGAAAAAGGCTATGTCACTGAAGATCAGCTGATCCCGGCGTTGAAGACACAAAACCAGCAGATTGAAAACCTGAGCCGCCTGAGCAGTGAAAAACTGGCCAAAGCCCTGCAGGTGGGGTTTGTCATCAACTCCACCATCGATCTGGAAGAGGTGCTGAACCTGATCATGAAATATGCCAACATCGTCACCGATGCCGTGGCATCCACTCTGATGCTTTTGGATGAAAAAACCGGTGAACTGGTGTTCAGTGTTCCCACCGGCCCCAATGCCGAACATCTTAAAGATGTCCGCATTCCGCCCGGTGCGGGGGTGGCCGGATGGGTCGCGGAAAAGCAGACCTATCTGCTGGTGCCGGATACCCGGAAAGATGCCCGGTTCTATCCCCGGATCGACGATATGACCGGTATGGAAACCCGGTCGCTTCTGTGTGTCCCCATGAAATCCAAGCGCAAGCTCATCGGGGTCCTGGAAGTGATGAACAAAAAAGACAACTCTTTTTTTACGGAAGACGATGCATTGATTTTGAGCGTGTTTTCCCATCATGCCGCCATTGCCATTGAAAATGCCATGCTGTTCAATTCCATGAAAAACCGGCTGGAAAGAGAAAAGATGATTGAGCAGAAGATGGCGGAATCTGCCCGGCTTCAGGCCATCGGCACCCTGGCAGGGGGGATTGCCCATGATTTCAACAATATTTTAAGCGCCATCATGGGATATACTGAACTGGCCAGAATGGACAGTGACAAGCTGTCCAGACCCTACGCCAATTTGACCAAGATTCTGGCGGCATCCGAACGGGCCAGGGATCTGATCCATCAGATTTTGGCATTCAGCCGCCAGGTCGAGGTGGCAAAGCCCCGCCCGGTTCAGGTGAATATCATCGTCAAAGAAGCATTGAAGCTGCTTCAGGCATCATTTCCCAAAACCATCCGCATGGTTGAGGACCTTTCCTGTTCTTCCACCATCATGGGAGATGCCACCCAGATCCATCAGGTGGTCATGAACCTGTGTACCAACGCAGCCCAGGCGATGAAAGAAAAACAAAACGGGGTTTTGACGGTGAAACTCGAACCCGTGACCCTCCCTGCGCCTTGTGAAAAAAACCAGACAGTGCTTCCTTCTGGTTCATATCTTAAACTAGAGGTGGCAGACACCGGCAACGGCATGCCTTCCCATGTGATGGAGCGGATTTTCGAGCCGTTTTTCACCACAAAACCGAAAGGACAGGGGACGGGCATGGGGTTGTCGGTCGTGCATGGTATCGTCAAAAAACATGGCGGGGATATTCAGGTTCAAACCACCCCGGGTGAAGGTTCAATTTTCCAGGTGTTTTTTCCAGTGGCCCAACAGGGGGGACAACCGGCAGTAGAAAAGAAAAATCCGCAAAAGCTGCCCCGGGGCACGGAACATATTCTGGTGGTGGATGATGACATCATGCTGCTGGATGTCACCAAAAGAGGATTGAATTCCTTAGGATATCATGTGACCATTGAAACAAGCAGTCTGGAAGCGATCAGAAAATTCAAAGCCCACCCGGATGAATATGATCTGGTGATCACGGACATGTCCATGCCGGAAATGGACGGAGATGAAATGTGTCTGGCAATGAGAGCAATACGTTCAGATATTCCCATGATCATGTGTACCGGCTTCAGTGCGCAGATGACTGAACATATTGCGCAAAAAAAAGGGTTTGAAGCATTTTTAATGAAGCCGGTGCAGTTGGGGGATCTGGCACGGGTGGTGCGCCGGATACTGGATACGGAGCCAAAAGCCGTCTGACATTTTCAGGAACTGAATGACAGCACTGAAACAACAAATCCCATCCGCATCCAGTTGTCAAAAGTCCGTGGGATCCGGCCCTTCATCTTGTTTCTTCATCAGCCAGGGCCTGGATCATTTTTTGTATTTCAGCCACATGCTTTTTTTCTTGGGCAACGATTTTTTCCAGCCCGGCCAACACATCGGGTTCCTGAATAAACGTCTGAAGAAATTCATAAAACAAAATGGTATCATTTTCAAATGATACAAAGATTTCAAGCAAAGCCCGGGCCGACCCGACTTGGGAAAAATTCACATCATCCAGGGACAGGGCTTTGTCGCCCATCATCTCTTTGATGACATCCGGGAGCATGGTTTCCAGATCGGTCTGGTGAGTTTCAGGCACCCAGTGATGTTTTTTGTTTTCAAACCACTGGCAATGATCGGCTTCTTCATCGGCCATCCATTGCAAAAATGATTGAAGTTTTTTTTCTTTTACCTGTTTTTTTGCCGCCAGATACCGGGCCTCACCGTTTTTTTCCATTCTGACGGCAATGTCGATCAAATCATTGACAGTAAACATCCGTGGCCTTTGAAATACAAAATCAGTTTTAAGTGAAAGATCGTTCAAACAGGTCTGCCAGAGCGGTTTTGGCATCTTCGGTCAGATTCCGTGTGCCCGTGCCGGCAAAATTTTTATGGGTGATCACCGGTGTCACCTTGTGCCAGCCATTGTCCACCCAGGAAAACCATCCTTTCCGGTCCTGCTCATAGACAAACAAAGGCCGGTTGAACAGTTTTCCCAGCTCCACACCCCAGCCCGTGCCCCCTTTGACGGTATTGTCCGGCAGAATCCATCCCACGACAAATATCTGGTATCCATTGTTGACCATATGAAAAATGGACTGGATGACTTTGCGGATTTTGTCGACTTTTGAAAAGGACCGGCCCATGCGGGTGGATACGATGTCCATACTGACATCTCCTTTTTTCAGTTCATCGGCGGCCAGAACCCGGATCCCGTTCTGCCTTTCGGGTTTATGCCCTTCAAAAGAAAAATTGATCTCCTTGATTCCATATTGTTCCGCCAGCCGGCCGAATTCGGCTTCCGCACCCCGGTGACCGCCACTGTACAACGTAAATTGCGATGCATCATTCATCAAAACGACTCCTTAAATTAATAATAATCTGTTTAATTGATACTGGAAAACTGTCCGGGTTTTGAGCTGTCTATACTTATGATCCACAAATCATATAAGAAATTTTGCCACAAATCAACCTAATGGTTTCAACCCAGCCAAATCTTGAGTTGAAAAAACCGGATCGGCCTGATATAGGGGGGACAGTATATTCAACAATGGCATGGGGCTTTATCATCGAGGTTGTTCTGTGAAATCAAAAGCGCTTGAGGCAAATCTTTCCGACACCCGGGTGGAAGTCTCTGTCCATGAGAGATACCGGGTACTTCTCGATATTTTTGACGGATATGTCGGCATTTTGAACCGGTTGGAAATTTTTCTCAAAGAGCTTTCCCATCCCTATCGGAACTGGACGTTTATTGTCAGTGAAGCCCGGCATTTTTCCCTTCATTATTTTTACCTGTATCGATCCCATGAAAAAGGGATCGCCGCCCTGAAGCTGTATTCGGATATTTTTCTGTCCGCATTTGAACAAAGCATTGACAAGTCGGTCCGAACGTCATCTTCAGACAATCTGATGCTGTTTTTTTTGCATATGATCAAAGAATCCGGGGACCGGCTGATAGATTTTCTTCCGGTGCTGGAAGATAAACTCAATCGGATTTCCGGATATGATGATCCGGCGTTTTTTTATTTTGTGCACACCTATTACCCGCCGGATAAACTGACGCGTCAGCTTCTGGATCAAGTGGAAACATATGACATTTTTAAAACCGGGACCCGTTTCTTTGACCGGCTCAACCGGCTCCTGGTCCGGTTCTACAGCACCTCGTTTTCTTATTGGCTGAATCAGGATGACCCCGTGACATGGATGCAGGAGAATATTGATGAATGGCGGCTCAATCCCGAACTCGAAGATGTGTTTGATCAGATTTCCCACGGGCGTGTCACTGCCTGGCATCGTCAGCTGGCAGATCTGTGTCGCCGTCGGGATGCAGATTCCATTGAACTGACCCGGGAACTCATCCGGTTCACAGGGTTCCGGGAGTTTGTGAATCGGTTCAAGACGGTGAGCCGGCAGATCGTTATCCATTGCAGTGATGACACCTATGGCCGTCACCTCAAACTGACTTTTTTGTTTTACGCCATCCATGTGCCCGGACTGTTCATGATACACAAGGATTGTCTTCATGAGATCAACCAGACATTGACCCGGCTTATCGGGGATGATGATTTCAAGAAAAATATCCCCATTGTCAACCAGACGTTTTCGCTGTTCAGAGAGCACAAGGGACGGTATCCCGAGACCCTGTTGGACTGTATCTACAAAATCGGCGAAGCCGTCTATAAAACCGGTGATGTGGAGCTCATCAACCATTTCATTGACCGGGTGGTGAACCACGGATTCCAGTTTCCCATGATCCAGGGCACGGGAGAGGACTGGCAGATCAAGGGGAATACCGCCCATGTGAAAAATATCCGGGTGTTTTTAAGTCTGATCGGACAGCAGCCCAAAAAATCCAAGCGCCTGCTGTCCGCTTTGATTATCTATCTGTCCATCGGCGGGGTGTTCATCAAGGACACGGATCTGTTTCCCCGGGATATCACCCGGTTTCTCAACGCGGACATCGAAGGGGTGTACAATCTGGTCAAGCAGCTGGCCCGTCTGCTGCCGGCGTTTTTCAATGAAATCGGGGCCGAAGGTCAGCTGAGGGATATCTCCACGGATCTGGATGAAGCCTGCCACCGCCGGGACCGGCTGATTCATTTTCTGCGCAAGCAGTGTCATGTGGAAAGCTCCAGCCGGATTGTGGCGTTTATTCAGCAGGTCATGATTTTCTGGAAAACAAAGGATAAGACCCCGCTGGAACCTTTTGTGCCCCCGTCAATTTATGCAGAGATCCCCTGTTCCGGCCGGTTTGTGGATGGTCCCGGTAAAATCATGCAGCATCTGGAAACCAAAAAACTGTATCACCCCCGGGATTTTCTCATGTACCGCCAGGAAGCCCTGGACCAGATTGTAACCGAGATCGAAGACGTGACGGATCTGGACCGGCAGCGGGTCCGGCTGATGCTGCGGTTTTACCGGCTGCTCAATGAAAAATACGGGGTGGATCACCTGGAAATCAAATCCTATCTGGCCAATTTCAAGACCGACTATATGCCCGAACCCCGGCGGTTGGCCACGGCTCTGGATGAAACGCATCTGGAAACCAAAATCGGTCTTCTGATCGAGTATATGGCAGACCTCAAAAAAATGATCGTTTCAGACAACACCTATGAACCCAATGAAGCCATTTATCACAAGCGCCATTTTGCCGTGGATATCCCGTCCATGTACGGCAGCTACAATGAACCCAAATTTGATGCTTTAGGCCTGACCCTGCGCGTTGAAAGCATTGTCAATGTCCTGTTTGAAGACTTGATCAACAGTATTGATCTGCGGCTGATCACCAAACCCACGTTTGTGCGGATTTTTTCGGTGCTGACCCTGTTTCGCAACGCATTGAGCCTGGACGGTATCGTATCCAACAAGCTGGATATCCAGATGGAGTTTCTCAAGTACTCGGTGAACATCACCACATGTTCCTTTACCCAGTATCTGGATATTTTCAAAGGATTTGTGCGGGCTGTGGCAGATATTATCAACGATTATTTTCACACCATTCATTCGGCCAATCTGGTTCAGATTGAAGCCCGCATCGGCAAAGAACAGATTCAGAAAAAATATCTGCCCGGATTTATTCCGGAACAGGGGAAACTGGATAAAAAAACCGCCAGAAAACTGGATCAGCGGGCCGCAGATATTTTTTTCCGGGATCGTATTGCCACATCGTTAGGGCTTCAGCAGCTGGATGTTTTTTTAAACCGAATCCTGCACACCCTGTTCCGGCAGTCGGAAAAACTGTCCCAGGATGAATTGAGTGTGCTGCTTAACTATGACCCCAAGTGCGCAGTGACTTCCATCAGTGATGAGCAGGTGGCAAACCAGAACATCATTTTTCTGGGAAACAAAGGGTGGAACCTGATGCGTCTTAAAAAGATCGGGGTCCAGGTGCCCGAAGGGTTCATCATCACCACGGAAGTGTTCCGGTGCCTGAATCTCATCGATACTTACACGCCGGCATCGGTCAATTTCAAACAGCGGGTGGTCCATATGATGTCCCGTTTAGAGCAGCAGACCGGACAGGTGCTGGGGGACCCTGAAAGACCGCTGCTTTTGTCGGTACGTTCCGGGGCTTCCATTTCCCAGCCCGGCATGATGGATTCTTTTCTGAATGTGGGGATCAATGAAGAGATTGCCGATGCCATTGCCCAGAAAACCGGCAATCCCTGGTTTGCCTGGGACAGTTTTCGCCGGTTTCTTCAGCAGTACGGCATGACGTTCGGCATTCACCGGGATGAATTCGATCAGATCATTGCGGTGCATAAAAAACAGGCGGGCATCGATTTCAAGCGCCATTTCACAGGGCCTCAGATGAAGGCTGTGGCCATGGCCTATAAAAATCAATTGCTGCTCAAAGGAATCACCCTGGTGGAATCCCCTGTGGACCAGCTTTTTCTGGCCATTCATAAAGTGTTTTCTTCCTGGAATGCCAAGCGGGCCATTGATTACCGCCGGATCATGGGGATTTCCGATGACTGGGGGACTGCGGTCACGGTCCAGGCCATGGTGTTCGGGAACCGGTCCCGGCAGTCCGGCTCCGGGGTGGCCTTCAGCCACAGTCCGAAACTGCCCGGAGATGCCATCCGGCTGTGGGGGGATTTTACCATCGGCAACCAGGGCGAGGATGTGGTGGCCGGGCTGGTGAGCACCCTGCCCATATCGGAAATGCAGCGGGAACTGGAACGCCGGGATACCAAAATCAGCCTGGAAAAAGCGTTTCCCCGGGTGTATGACCAGTTGAAAAATACCATTCAGATGCTGATTTACAAACGCAGATGGAATCCCCAGGAGATTGAATTCACCTTTGAAGGACCGGAGCCTGAAGATCTGTATATTCTCCAGGCCCGGGATCTTTCTTTGGGGGACCGGAAAAAACTGCCTGCGTTTACAGCGGACGATGACCGGCTCAAAGCCGCGTTTCTGGGCCAGGGCACCGGGGTGTCCGGGGGGGCCATGAGCGGCCGCATCGTGTTTACTTTAAAGGAAATCGATGCGTTCCGGCGCCAGGACCCGGATGCTTACCTGATTTTGCTGCGCAATGACACCGTGCCCGATGATATTCTGGAAATTGATGCCGCAGACGGCCTGTTGACCGCCAAGGGCGGGCTCACCTCCCATGCCGCTGTGGTGGCATACAATTTGGGAAAGACCTGTGTGGTGGGATGTGAAAACCTGGTGTGCAATGAAGCGGATAAAAACTGCCATCTGGCAGGCCGAAAACTGAACGCGGGCGATTATATCAGTATCGATGGTAACAAAGGGGTTGTGTTTGAAGGAGAAATAAACGTTAATTATTCGTGAAAGTGAGGAGTGCCATGAACACCGATAACAAGAAAATTTTGGGAATCAACGGACTGGGCCGTATCGGCAAACTGACCCTGTGGCATCATGCCGGAAGAAAATATTTTACCGATATTGTGATCAATGTCGGCCGGGAAGTCGGGGCGGGGTTGTCCGACATCATTCATTACATTGAACGGGACTCCACCTATGGCCGTCTGGCAGCCTATCTGAACGGATACCAGTCTTCAAACGTGATCACAGACGTGGATGAAGCCAGGGGGACGTTGACGGTCAACGGGGTCCGGGTGAAGATTTTAAGGGAACACCGGAACCCGAAAGATATTCAATGGGCGGATAACGGGGCCGGCATGGTGGTGGATACCACGGGCCGGTTTCTGGACCCGAATCTGCCTGCCGATGATCCGGCCGGATCCATCCGGGGGCATCTGGCCGCTGGTGCCGCCAAAGTGATCGCTTCTGCGCCGTTTAAACTCAAACAAGGGGCATCCATGCCCGAAGACTGTGTGACCACGGTCATGGGCATCAATGATAAAGACTATGACCCGGTGCGGCATGCCGTGATTTCCAATGCCTCGTGCACCACCACCTGTCTGGCCCATATGATCAAACCTTTGCTGGATTATTTTGGCGTGGAACGGGTGTTGTCCGCGTCCATGGCCACGGTCCATGCCGCCACCGGGTCCCAGCAGGTGCTGGACCGGCTGCCCAAGACCCAGGCCAAAGATCTGCGTAAAAACCGGTCCATCATGAACAATATCATTCTGACCACCACCGGGGCTGCCAAGACCTTGCAGCTGGTGATCCCTGAAATGGGTGCCATCGGATTCATGGCCGAATCAGTGCGGATTCCCACGGCAACAGGATCGCTGATCATTCTGGTGATGAATTTTCAGGAAACATCAAACAGCAAGCCGATCCGCCGGGAACTGATCAATGACATTTACCGGAAGGTCTCTGAAGCCGGGGACGGATATCTGATTTATTCAGAAGATCAGAATGTGTCAGCCGATATCATCGGCACGCCTAAGGCCGCAGCCGTGATCGAAGGTCATGAAACCCACACCCGCACCGGAGCCATTAACATCAACCTGGGGCATATGCAGGGGATCGACAAAACCGTGCAGGAGAGCATCCAGGATCTGGTGGGCAGTATTCAGGTCACCCAGGCCGTGACCTATGGCTGGTATGACAATGAAATGGCCAGTTACGTCAACCTGCTGGGGGACCGGACCGTGTCCATTGCTGAATCCCTGGCATGAAATTCACATCACGGTGTGGGCCGGCTGTTAAAAGAACCTTTCTTCGCCTTATCTGGCACAGCATTCCTTTTGTTGTGCTGATCGTGGTGGTGGTATTTGTCATTGTTCCCCTGGGCCGGAAGATCACGGAGCAAAAAGCCGGGCTGGCGGAACAGCGGTCCGGGCTGGTCCGGAAAGCGGATGAGCCAGCCCGGGTGATCACCCTGGAGATGGTGCCGGATGATCTGGCCGAGGTGATCCGTCTGCCCGGTATGGCCATGCCCTGGAAATCGCTGGAAGTGGTGGCCGAAGTGTCGGGCAGGATCATGGAAAAAAACATGGATGACGGCACTGTGGTGGCCCAGGGCGAGGTGCTGGCCGTCATTGACCGGCGGGATTACCAGAATGCCTATGATTCGGCCCGGGCATCCTATGAAACCGCCCGGATGCATGAACAGCGGTTCAAAGCCCTGTCCAAACAGCAGTTTGTCACCCAGTCCCAGCTGGATGACGTGTCTTCTCAGGTCAAAACCACCCGGGCTGCCATGGAAACCGCCAAATTGAATCTGGACCGATGTACCATCCGGTCTCCCATGTCCGGGGTGGTGGACCGGTCCCATATTGAAACCGGCAGTTTTCTGGGTGTGGGAGATCCCGTGGCCCGGATTCTGCAGATCGATCCGCTGAAAATCCAGGTGGGTATCCCGGAGTCAGATGTGGCTTCCGTCCGGAATTTGACGCAGTTTGACATGACCGTGGATGCATTGGACGGCAAAATCGTGACCGGTGAATATCATTATCTGCAGAAAACCACGGATTCGCTGGCCCGGCTGTACAATCTGGAGATCCGCCTGGAAAATCCCGGGTATGAGATTCTGCCGGATATGTTCGTGCGGGTGGCCATTGTCAAAAACCGGGATGAACAGGGCCTTGCCGTTCCCATGTATTCGTTGATCACAAGGAAAGGACAGACCGGTGTATTTGTGGCAGATCAGGGGATTGCACGGTTTGCACCGGTGGACACCGGGTTCCAGGACGGCTGGAAAATCCAGGTGACCTCGGGGCTGTCTCCGGGAGACCAGGTGGTCGTGGTGGGACACCGCATGATCGAAGACAAGGATCGTGTGCATGTGGACCGCCGGGTGCGGTCCATGTCGGAACTGGGGGCGGAGACAGGTCAATGATCCTTTCTGATACCGCAGTAAAAAACCGGGTGTCCGTGCTGGTTTTGCTGGTGATCATTGTCATTATCGGGGTGTATTCCTACCGGGTGCTCCCCCGGGAAAGCGCTCCGGACATCACCATCCCTTATGTGTTTGTGAGAACCGATTACAGAGGGGTTTCTGCGTCAGACATCGAGACCGCCATCACCATCAAGATCGAAAAAAAGCTCAAAGGCCTGAACAAGGTGAAAAATATTTCATCCGTGAGTTCCCAGGGCCTGTCCCAGATCAATGTCGAGTTTCTGCCGGGCACGGATATCAATGAGGTGCTTCCCCGGGTCAAGGACAAGGTGGACGAAGCCAGAAACGATCTGCCCACGGACCTGGAAAATGAGCCCATGGTGTATGAGGTGAATTTTTCCGACATGCCCATTGTGGTCTATTCCCTGGCAGGAGACAGCGGTCCGGCCCGGCTCAAGAAAATCGCCGATGATCTCAAAGATGACATCGAAGCGATCCCGGGCGTGCTGGAAGTGGACATCACCGGGGGGCAGGACCGGGAAATTCAGGTGGAGGTGGATGTTGACAAGCTGGCTTATTACCGGATTCCCATCACCCGTCTTCAGCAGACCGTGGCGGCCGAGAACCAGAACATCTCCGGCGGTGCCATCACCCTGGGACATGGCCGGTATCTGCTCAAGGTGCCCGGAGAATTTGACACGCCTGAAGAGATTCTGACCCTGGTGGTGGCCACCCACAACGGCCATCCCGTTTATCTGAAAGATGTGGCAAAGGTGATAGACGGCATCCAGGAGGAAACCTCCCGGTCCCGGCTCAACGGGGAAAGCGCCATTAATCTGTCCGTGAAAAAACGGGCCGGGGAAAATATTATCCAGATATCCGACCAGATCGATGCCGTGGTGGCGGCGGCATCAAACAAATTTCCCGGAAACACCACCATCACTAAACTGATGGACAATGCCAAAGACATCCGGGCCATGGTGGCGGACCTGGAGAACAACATCCTCTCCGGATTGATTCTGGTGGTGGTGGTGCTGTTTGTGGTGCTGGGGATTCGAAATGCCCTGCTGGTGGGAATGGCCATTCCCTTTTCCATGTTTCTGTCTTTTGCCGCGCTCAATGCGTTAGGCATTACGCTGAACATGGTGGTGCTGTTTTCTCTGACCCTGGCATTGGGCATGCTGGTGGACAATGCCATTGTGATTGTGGAGAATGTATTCCGGTACATGCAGCAGGGGGTGTCCCGGATGGACGCCGCCATGAAGGCCACCAGCGAGGTGGCCTGGCCGGTCATCGGCGCCACGGCCACCACCCTGGCCGCGTTTTTTCCCATGCTGTTCTGGCCCGGAATCATGGGGGAATTCATGCATTTTCTGCCGGTTACCCTGATTGTCACCTTGAGTGCGTCCCTGTTTGTGGCCCTGATCATCAATCCGGCCCTGTGCTCGTACTTCATGGGCATCCCTAAGACTGCCGGATCTGATTCTCTTTCCCCGGAACAGCTGCAATCCCGGGGAGAACAACCTGTAAAAATTCAAGGGTTTTTTCTGCCTGTCTATGCCCGGACTTTGAAGCTGGCTTTAGGCCATAAACTGGCCGTGCTGGCCGGTGCCGTTGTGGTGATGGTGCTGTTGTTCCAGATATGGATGTTGAAAATCGGTATTGAAAAACCCGTGGAATTTTTTCCATCCATCGATCCCAGGTCCGTGTTCGTGAACATCGATGTGCCGGAAGGCGCGGATCTGGAATTCATTGATGAGACCGTCAAGCAGGTGGAAATGGCCGTGGCCGGCAAAACCACTGGAAACTATGCGGCCGCCATGGCGCCGCAGACCCATGAAACCAAACGGCACCGGGAATTTACAGCACCGTCTGATATCAACAATGTCGAACACATCTATGCCCGGGTGGTTGAAAACAGCGGGGGCGCTTCTGTGTTTGAATCCAACCTGCCCAATCATATCGGGGTTCAGTTTCTGGATTTCGAGGACCGGAAAACATCCACCAAAGCGGATCTGGAAGAGATCCGGCACCGGGTGGCACAGATTCCCGGTGTGAAGATCACGGTGGAGGAACAGGAAGAAGGCCCTCCCACAGGGTCACCCATCAATATCGAAATTGCCGGGGACCGGTTTGATGTATTGAGCCGGATGGCCGGGGAAATCAGAAAAGTGATCGAAAGCGTGCCCCATGTCACGGATGTGAGGGATGACTTTCAGGGCGGGCTGCCCTCGGTTCAGGTAAAGATCGACCGCCAGAAGACGGCCCTGTTCGGGCTCACCACATCGGCGGTGGGTAACGCTTTGAAGATCGCTTACAACGGCCTGGATGTGTCCACCTATTATGAAGGAGATGAGGAATACGATATCGTGGTCAAACTGGCCAAATCAGACCGGCAGGGAGCGGATATTCTTCACAAGCTCATGATTCCGGGCGCATCCGGTGAACTGGTGCCGTTGACCACCCTGGCATCGATCCAGTATAAGGGGGCTTTAGGGGATATTGTCCGCAAAAATCACCAGCGGGTGGTCACGGTCAAGGCCAATGTGGATGAAACCAGAACCACGGGGTCTGTGGCCCGCATGCAGGTGATGGAACTGCTCAAACCCATGGAAATGCCTGCAGGATACACTTATGCGTTCACCGGAGAGGACCAGGAACAGCAGGAAGCCCAGGCATTTTTGTCCAAAGCCTTTGTGGTGGCCCTGCTGCTGATCTTTCTGATTCTGGTGACCCTGTTTAATTCCGTGGTCCAGCCCCTGATTATTCTGACCTCCGTGCTTTTGTCTTTGGGCGGGGCGTTCTGGGGGCTGGCCGTGATTTCATCGCCTTTCGGCATCATCATGACCGGGGTGGGCATCATTTCTCTGGCCGGTGTGGTGGTGAACAATGCCATTGTGCTGATTGATTACACCAACCGGCTCAGGGCCAGGGGCATGGCACTGACCGAAGCGGTGATCGCCGCCGGTGCCACCCGGCTGCGGCCGGTGCTGCTGACAGCGGTCACCACCATTTTGGGGCTGTTGCCCATGGTTACAGGCATTTCCTATGATTTTCATGTCATGGCCGTGTCTTTGACCTCGGAATCCAGCCAGTGGTGGCGCTCCATGGCCATTGTGGTGATTTTCGGCCTACTTGTGGCCACGGTGCTGACCCTGGTGGTGGTACCGGTTCTTTATGCCGGGATCGACCAGATTAAAACCGCCTTAGGCAGGGGGTATGCCCGGGTCCGCCGGTTTTTCCTGGGACCCGGGACTTCGGAAGCAATGGATTAGATATCAGTGGTGATAAAAATCACAGCATTTCCAGGGCGCAGGCCATGGCCACACCGCCCCCGCCGCACAGGGTGGCCAGACCCAGGGTGTTGCCCTGTTTTTTCATGGCATGCATCAATGTCACCATGATCCTTGCGCCCGTGGCGCCCACGGGATGGCCCAGGCCGATGCCGGACCCGTTGATGTTGGTGATCTCCCGGTTCAGGTTCAGTTCTTTTTCACAGCCTAAGTACTGGGCCGCGAACGCTTCATTCACCTCCACCATTTCAAAATCCGCCACAGACAGGCCGGACCGTTCCATGAGATTTTTCACGGCCGGTACCGGCGACAGTCCCATGACCGTGGGATGGCAGGCGCCCATGCCCGTGGCTTTGATGCGGGCAATCGGAGTGAGTCCCAGTTCTCTGGCCTTGTCTGCGGACATGATGATCATGCCGGCGGAACCGTCATTGATGCCGGAAGCATTGCCGGCCGTGACCGTGCCGGTTCTGGGAACAAAGGCCGGGGGCAGGGCTGCCAGTTTTTCCAGGGTCATGCCCGGCCGGAAATGCTCGTCCTTGTCAAAGATCACCGGATCTTTCTTGCGCCGGGGCACCTGGACCGGCACGATCTCTTCGGCAAAAGAACCGTCCTGGGTGGCCCGTTCCGCATTGTTATGGCTGCGCAGAGCCACTTCATCCATCTCTTCTCTGGTGATCCCTAAGTGCTGGGCCACAAATTCGGCTGTGTGCCCCATGATATAGGGTTTGCCCATGAAATAAGACGCCGGGGCCTGGGTCGTGTCCACAGGCGTGGTGTCATCAAAGGGCAGGATATAGGAACCGCAGTGCAGGGCGTGAATCATGGCGTCCACAAACTGGGTATCCTGGAGCCGGCAACCCCACCTTGCCTTGGGCACGGTATAAGGAACGCCGGACATATGTTCCACCCCGCCGGCCAGGATCACTTCGGCCATGCCGGCCTGGATCATGGCAGCCCCTGACAGTACCGCCTCCATGCCGGAGATGCATACCCGGTTCACCGTGACTGCGGGCACACTTTCCGGGATTCCGGCCATGAGCGCCGCCACCCGGGTGGTGTTCAGGGTGTCATGGTGTTCCACGCAGGTGCCGTACCGGACATCATCGATCAGGTCCGGATCAATACCGGCCCGCTGGATGGCTTCTTTCATGGTGACGCTGGCAAGGGCTGCGCCGTTCATTTCTTTTAACGTGCCGCCGAACGCCCCGATGGCGGTCCGGCAGGCGGAAACAATCACAATATCTTTCATTTTTTAATTTCCTGTCTGGTTGTGCAACGTGTCAAATCGCTGATCTGACACAAAAAGGTTTTTCATCAGATCGGATTTGAGGTTGCGTTATTTAAGATCCAAATGCGGTGTCTGCCATGTCCAGGGCGCTGGTATCACCGGCCTGGATCACCGCCATTTTTGCCTGGGCCACCGGCAGCACCGTGCTAATGAAAAACCGGGCCCCGGTCACCTGTCCCTGGTAAAAGGCGGTATCCTTTTTTTTGGGATTGTCCCCAAGTTTCCGGGCGGCAATCACGGCCCGCCACAAGAGCATCCAGCCCATCAGGGTGTCGCCGGTGACATCCAGGAACGGATGGGCATGGGCAAATGCGGTCAATATGTTTTTCGACCCCAGATCCCCGGCCAGTTTTCCGGCGGTTTCCTTTAAATGGTTGAGGGTGGTTTCCAGGGTATCTGCCAGGGAAGCCAGTTCAGTCACTTTTTTTGCGGCACCAATGGTTTGTTCCACTTCCGTGACCAGATCCATGAAGGCCTGACCCTGGTTGAGCCCCAGTTTCCGGCCCAAAAGATCCATGGCCTGGATCCCGTTGGTGCCCTCATAAATCTGGGTGATCCGGCAGTCCCGGAGCAGCTGCTCCTGGGGATATTCCCGGGTGTACCCGTATCCGCCAAACACCTGAAGGCCTGAAGAGCAGAGTTCAAAGGCCCGGTCCGTGACATATCCTTTGGCCACGGGAATGAGCACATCGATGAGCCCCTGGTATCGGGCTTTCTCATCTTTATCGGCACTCAGGGTCATCTTGTCTTCCAGAAATCCCACATAAAACAGCAGGCTGCGCATTGCTTCGGAAGCGGTTTTCATTGAGAGCAGCGTGCGCCGGATATCCGGATGCTGAATGATGGGAATACCCGAAGATCCTTTGGGAGCGGTCAGGGCTGCACCCTGAACCCGGTCTCTGGCATAGTTCAGGGCATTGAGGTAAGATGCCCCGGCACAGGCAAATCCCTGCATGCCCACATGAAGCCGGGCTTCATTCATCATCACGAACATGGCCCGCATGCCTTTGTTTTCTTCTCCCAAAAGGGTGCCGATGCACGCCCCTTTGCCGCCCAGGGTCATGGCACAGGTGGGACTGCCGTGGATGCCCATTTTATGCTCAATGCCGGTGCATACGATATCGTTGAATTCTCCCGGGGTGCCGTCTTTGTTGACCCGAAATTTGGGGACCAGGAACAAAGAGATGCCGGCCGTACCGGCGGGTGCCCCTTCGATTCTGGCCAGCACCGGGTGGATGATGTTTTTCACCAGGTCGGTGTCGCCCGAGGAGATGAAAATTTTGCTGCCGGAAATGCGGTAGGTGCCGTCATCATTTTTCACGGCTTTGGTGGTCAACGCCCCCACATCGGATCCGGCTTCCGGCTCGGTGAGCAGCATGGAGCCGCCCCATTTGCCGGTGTACATGTTTTTCAGGTACAAGTCTTTCTGTTGGTCTGTGCCGAACCGCTCCACCAGTTTGCCGGCCCCGTGAATCAGAATGTTGTGGAGCATGAACGGAAAATTGGCACCGTTAAAATAGTTTTCAGCGGCCATGGCCACCGTGCGGGGCATGCCCTGCCCACCCCAGGCCGGATCATCACACATGGCGATCCATTCGCCCTGTCTGAAAAGATCATAGGCCCGGTGAAACGCTTTGGGAACGGTCACCTGTCCGCTGTCAAACGTGCAGCCCTCTTCGTCTGCTTCCCGCTGGCAGGAAAGCAGTTCCTTGAGGGCCAGATTTCGGGCCTCGGATACGATCAGGTCAACGGTTTTCCGGGTGAATTCCGAAAAATGATCATGCCGGCTCAATTGTTCCACTTCCAGTTGTTCGTGAAGAACAAAATCCACATCCCGGCGGTCTGCAACCTCTTGTGCCATGGGTGCTCCTTTTTTGGTGTTTGATTCGATCAAAGACAGATGGCCCGGAACCGACATTCAGGTCAGCCCGGGTCCCATAGGTCCTATTTGGTGTAATCGTAGAATCCTTTGCCGCTTTTGCGGCCCAGGTACCCGGCCCGCACCATTTTGCGCAGCAACGGGGCCGGCCGGTACTTGTCTTCTCCCAGTTCCCGGTGAAACCCTTCCAGCACAAACAATATGGTGTCCAGGCCCACCATGTCGGACAGGGCCAGCGGCCCGATGGGATGATTGGCCCCCAGCATCATGGATTTGTCGATATCTTCGGCCGATGCTACCCCTTCGGCCAGAACGAAAATGGCCTCGTTGATCATGGGCACCAGAATCCGGTTCACGGCAAATCCCGGGGCTTCCTTGACTTCTATGGGGGTTTTGTCGATTTTTTCCACAAATTCCCAGGCCATGTTCAGGGTGTCATCCGAGGTGGTGAATCCCCGGATCAGTTCCACCAGCTTCATCACGGGCACGGGATTGAAAAAGTGCATGCCGATGACCTTGTCGGGCCGCTGGGTCACGGCAGCCATCTCTGTAATGGACAATCCCGAGGTATTGGTGGCGATCAGGGTGTCTTTTTTGCAGATGTTGTCCAGATCCTGAAACACCTGTCTTTTGATGTCCATCACTTCGATGATGGCTTCAATGACCAGGTCTGCCTCACCGGCAGCCCGGGTCAGATCGGTGGTGCCGGTGATCCGGCCCAGAACAGCATCTGCCTCGTCTTTATCCATTTTTCCCTTGGACACGGCCCGGTCCAGGTTGGACTTGATGGTGGTCAACCCGTTTTCCACAAACCGGTCTTCCATATCCCGGATGAACACCTCAAATCCGGCCTTGGCACAGACCTGGGCAATGCCGGCACCCATGATTCCCGCGCCCAGCACGCAGATTTTTTTTATTTCCATATGTCACTCCTCTTGGTTACAGGTTGTCTGGTTCAATGGATAATTAAAAAGCACAAATCATGCCTGAAATAGATTCCTTTTTTATTTCAAGATGTTATATGCTTGTTCCTTAACAAATAGATTGATTTTCCATCCCATGGAAAAGAAAAATCTGTTCTATTTAAAAGTTTTTCTATAAACTGTCGAATAGAACAGGAAGGATGTTTGTTTATGACTGCCACGCAATCAGATGAAAAAGAGTTTTTCAGGGAAGCCACGCTCCGGCTGTGCTCCAGTCTGGATCTGGAACGGGCCCTCCACCAGTGCCTTTTATATGTAAGGCGGTTTATGCCGGCCGGTCAGATGGGGTTTCAGGTGTATCATCCCAGGACCGGGACCGTGGAGATGGTGGCCCATGCCACCCCCCGGTCCGGCCGGGCCGTGTCCATCCGGATTCCATTGTCCAGAACCGGGCGCCGCCAGGTGGAAACCCGCCGTCTGGAAAGAATCCGGGTGATTGAACGGCTGGGCAATGATCCCGTGACCGGGCCGGTGGCGGATCGGCTCAAGGCCTGGGACCTGTCTGCCGTGGTCATGGACCTGGTGCTGGAAAAAACCATGCTGGGGATTTTCAGTGTGTTCAATGACGGGCATCATTCATTTACCCCGTCCCATGTTCATTTGCTCAGTCTTCTGGCCAAGCCCTGTGCCATTGCGCTGACCAACAGTCTGCGGTTCCGGGAGCTGAAAAATCTCAAGGAACTTTTGGCGGATGACAACCGGTACCTGCAGGATGAACTGCATAAAATATCCGGTGAAAAAGTCGTGGGGGCAAGCCAGGGCCTCAAGCCGGTGATGGAAATGGTGCGTCAGGTGGCGCCCCTGGAAAGTCCGGTGCTGCTGCTGGGAGAAACCGGTACCGGCAAAGAGGTGATCGCCAATGCCATCCACAACCTGTCCCTTCGCAAAGACGGGCCGTTTATCCGGGTGAACTGCGGGGCCATTCCTGCATCCCTTCTGGACAGTGAACTGTTCGGGTATGAAAAAGGCGCGTTCACCGGTGCCGTCTCCCGGAAAAGAGGCCGTATCGAACGGGCCCAGGGCGGGACCCTGTTTCTGGATGAAATCGGAGAACTGCCGGCCGAGGCCCAGATCCGGCTTTTGCGGGTGCTTCAAGAAAAAGAGATCGACCGGGTGGGGGGCAGTGAAACCATTGGCGTGAATATCCGGGTCATTGCCGCCACCCACCGGAACCTGGAAAAAATGATGGCCGCCCGCCAGTTCCGGCCGGATCTGTTTTTCCGGCTCCAGGTGTTTCCCATTGAGATCCCGCCCCTCCGGGACCGGACACCGGATATTCCGGATCTGGTGAGGCATTTTATCGAAAAAAAATCCCGGGAAATGAAGCGCCACCAGGTACCCCGTGTTTCCAGCGCCGTCATGGACCGGTTGATGGCATATCAATGGCCCGGCAATATCCGGGAACTGGAAAATGCCGTGGAAAGATCCATGATCCTGGACCGTTCCGGATACCTGGATTTCTGTGAAATCGGTCTGTCTCCGGCATCAATACCCCGGCCCATGGTGCCTGAAAAAGCGGATTTTACTCCCACCGGCCGGAGTCTGGACCAGGTGATGGCCGATCATATCCAGACCGTGCTGCACCAGTGCAAAGGCCGGGTGGAAGGGGACAAAGGCGCGGCAAAGGTTCTGGCAATGCATCCGTCGACTCTGCGCAAACGCATGAAAAAGCTCAATATTCCTTTTGGCCGAAATGCCGGATAGGTTTCAGTCTCTCAATTCAGGACCAAAGACGTCTGTTTTTCTTTGAATCAGACACAAAATGTCTTTTTTCTGATCTTTTTGGTTTGCGATACCTGTCAGGCAAATGACCCGTGCCGGGCGGTCCCTGTGGGCCTCACCCTCTGCCGTGTTTGACAGGGAGTAAGGGCAAGCTGCGCTGAACGGCAAAAACTGCGGGCAGGTATGTCCTCAAACAGTTTGCCGTTTTGACCGCTTCGCATGCCCAACTCCCTGTAGCAAACGCGTCAGAATGGGATTCAACCCACAGAAACCGCCCGGCACTCGCCGTTGAAGCCAAACAATAGGCAGGAAAGACGTTTCAGCCAGAGGAATTTCCCGCACGACGGATGGCATAGCAGAGCCGGTTCTCCTTTTGTACAGCGGAGCCCCCGGTGGGGGTGTCTTGCTGACGGACTGTCGGAGCCACCCCGTGGATTCCTGTCCGGCAGCAAGACACCCCCACCGGGGGCGGCCTTCTGCCGAATAAAGTTTTTCCAGTGGTATGATTTATGCTGAAGAGATTTTGAAAAATCATACATTTTTACGCAAAAAAGAGGTGAAAAATGAACTGGAAATTCTGGAAAAAAACCGGCACCGACCCGCTTCCCAAACCCAAAGAACTGGTATCGGATCTGGGAAAATACCTGGTGGTGAACCTGCAATATGATCCGGACTGGGTTTGGCAGCTCAAAATGGTCACCGACCTGCCAAAGGACGGAACCGCCCGTTTCCGGGTGTTTGATTCGGCCACGGCGGCCATGCAGGGACAGACCATAAAAAACTATACCTCCCTGGACGGACAGCAGGGCCTGATCCTGTTTGACGGCTGGTACCGCAAACAGACCCGGGAACTTGAGGTGAACGATTACTACCAGGCCATGAAAAACGACCAGGCGGTTTGAATTCCCATACATTCGGATGCTGTGGCACTGCCCCTCAGAAAGGAACCGGTAAAGCCGGGTCCCTGTATGAAGTGCGGTGCCTGCTGCGCATTTTATTCGGTGGCATTGCAGGACACGGATGACGACCGGGGCGTGCCCCTGGATCTGATCAAAGGTGACCGAATATCCGGCTGGTTCATGAAAGGGACCCAGGCAATGTCACCCCGGTGCGCGGCCCTGGAAGGGGCGGTGGGCACCCGGGTGACATGTGCCATTTACATGGCCCGGCCCGGGGTTTGCCGCGATTTTCCCCGATCATGGGAGAACGGCCGGGAAAATCCCTTGTGTGACCGGGCCCGGATGGTTTACGGGCTCCAGCCCTTTTCTTCCCATTAAAAAAATTAATTTTCTGATTAGATCTGTATCGTCCAAATTTTATGCGCCAATTATTTAAATACTAAGCTTTTTGTTCTTAATTTTTCTCATTTTAAAAAACTTTTCAAAAAAAAATGATTGACACGGTGAGAGAATCTCTTTAGATTGAAATCCTTGGAAATCGGTGAATTCCCTTTTTCTCCAGAATTCGCGGTGAAAAGACGGCCTGCCCAGGGGGTGGGTCCCTGCAATATTTTAAGATGTCAGGAGATATTGATATGTGTCGTTTGTTCGCACTCACCAGCCGGGACCCGGTGTCCCCCATGCTGGCCATCAAGGCGTTGGATGTGATGAAGGAAGGCCATGACGGGTCCGGCATGGGGTTGTTGCTTCAGGACCTGGGCGGGCCGTTTGAAGAGATGAAAGAGGCCCCGATTCTGTCGGGTATTTTCAGCGAAGAAGGGATCCGGCGCCTGGATCTTTTCATGATGGACTTAGGCTTTCTCACCAAATACAAAATCTCTTTAAAAGTGCCCAAAAAACCGGTGGAAGGCATTCCCAGAAGGGATCTGTACCTGATCCGGGCCTATGAACTGCCTGAAGACTGGGACAATCTGAGCAAAGACGACATGGCGGTCCGGCTGTCCGACATCCGGCTCAAGATTCGCGAAATGGGGGAGGAAAAAAAAGACATGATGGTGTTTTCCTTCTGGCCGGACACCATTATGATCAAGGAGATCGGAGATCCGCTGCTTCTGGCCGGATATCTGGGACTGGACCGCAAGGAACTCAAGGCTAGGATCATCATGGCCCAGGGAAGGCAGAACACCAATTACGCCATTGACCTGTATGCGTGTCATCCGTTTTTCATCAAAGGATACACCACCATGACCAACGGCGAAAACACGGCATTTATTCCCATCAGGGATTTTCTGACCTCCCGGGGGATTGCCGCCTACACCGGATACCAGTCCGATTCCGAGGTGTTCGCCCATATCCTGCATTATTCCCTGGTTGAGCTGGGGCTGGGTATTGACGGGTACAAGCATGTGATCACCCCGCTTCAGGAAAGAGACCTGGCCGTTCATCCCAATGCCGGATTTTTATCTCACCTGAAACGCACCTGCCGGTCTCTGATCATTGACGGCCCCAACTGCGTCATCGGCACCCTGCCGGACCATTCGTTGTTCATGGTCCAGGACCGCAAAAAGCTGCGGCCCGGTGTGGTGGGAGGGAAGCCCGGCCTTTACGGGTTCTCGTCGGAAATCTGCGGCCTGGATGCCGTGATTCCGGACCGGGACAAATCCAGAGACATTCAACCCATGCATTTAGACACAGCCATTGTCGGCCCCGACCGCCAGGAGGTAACCATATGTCGTCAAACCGAAGCCTTGAACCTTCCGCTTTAAGCCTTAACGACCTGCCCTGGCAGGTGAAATTCAGCAATGACCGGTGTACCCTGTGCGGCCAGTGCACGGCCGTGTGTCCGGTCAAAGCCATTGAACTGGGCGTGTTCAGAAAACGGACCCTCAAACCCAGCATCCGCAGACAGGCGGATCAGGGGGTTGCCCAGGATGTGTTTTACGGGATCCGGCAGAAAACCGATGTGGCCCATGCCTGTATCGGGTGCGCCATGTGCACCCTGGTGTGCCCCAATGACGCCATCCATCCGGAAAAAAATCCCGGGCTGGACCGGATGAAGTTTCATATCAACCAGCAGGGGGTGCCCCGGCGCCGGGGCGGGCGCCGGAACGCGGCCGGCTCGATTCTGGACCGGATCAAGTTCACCCGGATCTCCATGCTCACGGACCCGGCCCTGGATGCCGGACGTCATGAGTTCGAGATGCGGACCCTGCTGGGCCGGGTGCTTTCTCCCAGGGAAAACATGAAACGCCTGAAGGAAAAAGGATGGATTCCGCCGGTGCGGGAAATCTATCCGTTGATCATCGGCGGCATGTCTTTCGGTGCCCTGTCCCCCACCATGTGGGAGGGACTCCAGATGGGGGTGGCGTATCTGAACGAGGAGATGGGTATGCCCGTGCGCATGTGCACAGGTGAAGGCGGATGCCCGCCCCGGCTTTTGCGGTCCCGGTTCCTCAAATACGTGATTCTCCAGATCGCTTCCGGCTATTTCGGGTGGGACGAAATCATCCATGCCATTCCCCATATGAAGGAAGACCCCTGCGCCATTGAGATCAAGTACGGCCAGGGAGCCAAACCCGGGGACGGCGGCCTTTTGATGTGGCACAAGGTCAATAAACTGATTGCCGCCATCCGGGGCGTGCCCGCCGGCGTGAGCCTGCCCAGTCCGCCCACCCACCAGACCCAGTATTCCATTGAGGAATCCGTGGCCAAGATGATTCTGTCCATGTCCATGGCCTGGGGGTTCCGGGTGCCGGTGTATCCCAAGATTTCAGCGTCCTCCACCTCCCTGGCCGTGCTCAATAACCTCACCCGCAACGATTATGCATCCGGTCTGGCCATTGACGGCGAAGACGGGGGCACAGGTGCCGCCTATACCGTGTCCATGGACCACATGGGACATCCCATTGCCAGCTGTATCAGAGACAACTACCTGAACCTGATCAAAATCGGCAAGCAGAACGAGATTCCGATTTTTGCCGGGGGCGGCATCGGCAAAAACGGGAACCTGGCTGCCAATGCCGCGGCATTGATCATGCTGGGAGCCTCCGGGGTCCAGATCGGCAAATATGTGATGCAGGCGGCCGCCGGGTGCGTGGGAACCGAAGAGGACCGGTGCAATGTCTGCAACGTGGGTATCTGTCCCAAAGGTATCACCTCCCAGGATCCCCGGCTCTACCGGCGGCTGGACCCTGAAGATGTGGCGGAGCGGGTGGTGGACCTGTTTGTGTCTTTTGACACGGAACTCAAAAAGATTGTGGCGCCCCTGGGCCGGTCCACCTCTCTGCCCATCGGCATGTCCGACGCCCTGGGTATTGACGATGTTGCGGCAGCCCAGCGATTGAGTATCAAGTATGTAGTGTAAGGAATTCAGATATGACACACACTGATTTTATTTATATTCCCGGCAAAAGAGAAGAAAAACGGATTCCTTCCAGGGTTCTGGAAGAGATCATTCATCAGCAGATCCGCAGCGGCCACCGGCATCTGGAGATCGAGGCATTCGGCCAGCACGGCATCGGGGGCCGGTTATGGGACGCAGGCACGGATCCGGTGAATATCCGCATTATCGGACACTCCGGCCAGAGAACCGGGTCCCTGGGAAATGCCAATACCTGTATCGAAATCATGGGACCGGCATCTGATGACCTGGGATGGCTCAATGCCGGGGCCCAGATTGTGGTCCACGGCCACGCCTCCAACGGCGTGATGAACGGCGCGGCCCAGGGCCGGGTGTTTGTGGGCGGCAGCATCGGTGCCCGGGGCATGACCATGACCAAGCATAACCCCCGGTTCGATCCCCCGGAGCTGTGGGTCCTGGGCACGGCCGGGGATTATTTCGGTGAATTCATGGCCGGCGGCATTGCCGTGGTGTGCGGACACGGCAGTCAGCCGGAAGAACAGGTGCTGGGATACCGGCCCCTGGTGGGCATGGTGGGAGGCAAGGTGTTCGTCCGGGGCAGTGCGGCAGGGTTCAGCCAAAAAGACGCCAAACAGATTCCGGTCACTGATGACGACTGGCAGTGGCTGGAAACCGGGATTTCGCATTTTCTGAAAAAAACCGGCCGCATGGATCTGCTGGCTGCATTGACGGTCCGGCCGGAGTGGATGCTGCTGACAGCCAAATCCCCCCATGAAAAAGCGGACAGCCCGGACCGGCCGGATATGCAGGGTTTCAGACAACAGGTGTGGGACCGGGAACTGGGTCCAGGCGGGCTGATCGGAGATTTGCAGGAAACAGTGCCGGGAACCATTCCGGTGATCGCCACAGGGGATCTGCGCCGGTATGTGCCGGTGTGGGAGCAGGGTAAATATATTTCTCCCTGCCAGGCAGCCTGCCCCACGGGGATTCCGGTTCAGGACCGCTGGGCCATGGTAAGGGCTGACAATGTGGACGAAGCCATTGCCATGGGTCTGGCCCATACCCCGTTTCCGGCTACCGTGTGCGGATATCTGTGTCCCAGCCCCTGCATGGCCGCCTGCACCCGGCATCAGGAAGGCATGCCCCCGGTGAGTGTCAGAAACCTGGGCCGGGCCGGGGAACAGGTCCCTCCCCCGGAACCGGCGAAAAAAACCGGCAGAAAAATGGCGGTGATCGGTGCGGGGCCCGGTGGATTGTCCGCTGCCTGGCACCTGACCCTCAACGGCCATTTGGTGACCGTGTTTGATACAGGGCCAGTCATCGGCGGCAAGATCGCATCCGTGATCCCGGGATCCCGGATGCCTGAAAACACCCTGAAAACGGAACTGGCGCGGATCAAGGCCCTGATTCCCGATATCCGCCTGAAACAGCCCATTGATGCGGATGCCTTTGCCCGGATCCGGGATGAATATGATTTCACGGTTGTGGCGGCCGGAGCGAAAAAACCAAAATCCCTGCCCGTGCCCGGCATCGAGCAGGCGGTGTTTGCCAATGAATTTCTGTCGGATGCCAAAACAAAGAAAATCACCCCCGGCAAACAGGTGGTGATCATCGGGGCCGGCAATGTGGGGTGTGATGTGGCCACGGAAGCCCATCGCTTAGGAGCCCGAGTCATCACCCTGATTGATGTGCAGCAGCCGGCCGCATTCGGCAAAGAACGGGAAGATGCGGAAAATTGCGGGGCCAAATTTCTGTGGCCCGTGTATACTAAAGAAATTACCGAACAGGGTGTAATACTCCAAAACGGCGATCTGCTGCCGGCAGACACGGTGGTGGTGGCCATCGGCGATGTTCCGGACCTGGATTTCATTCAACCCCATCTGGCTGTGGACAATGGATTCGTCACCGTGGACCGGTTCAACCGGACCTCGGATCCCAAAGTATTTGCCATCGGCGATGCAGTGGCTCCGGGCCTGATCACGGATGCCATCGGTGCGGGCAAACGCACGGCCCAGGTTATTGATCAGCTGATATCCGGAAAAGAAGTCCGGGAAATATCCGCCATGCCGGTCATGGATACCTCCCGGGTTCATCTGGCGTATTATGATCCCAAAACACGGCCTGATGATTTGTCGTCCTGCGGCGAGGTCTGTGCATCCTGCGGCAGATGCCGGGATTGCGGCATCTGCGTGGCGGTTTGTCCGGAATCGGCTATTTTTCGCAACGATATGGGAAACGCAGGGTTTGAATACCGGGTGGATCCGGAACGGTGCATCGGGTGCGGGTTCTGCAAAGGGGCCTGTCCCTGCGGCATCTGGGACTTGATACCCAATACCCCCATGTAACTGGATGTTTGAGTTTTTCCTTGACGCTGCCCTTTTTGATTCGTATAAAAAGAATCCGAATCAAAAGGGGGGGATTGTGTCGTGAAACAGCGGTGGTTGTCTTTTCTGGGATGCCTGGCATTGGGGTGTGGGTTGTGGGGGGTGCTGATGACCGGTCAGGCAGATGCGATTTCTCCGCCGGGCCGGGTATTGAAATTTGCCGTTCATACCAGCAGTTTGGGCAGTCTGGATCCTCATCTGCTGAGAGGATCCCAGGACTATACCTATGCAGACCTGGTTTTCAACTGCCTGATCCGGTATGTACCCGGAGATCTTTCCCGTCTGGAACCGGATATCGCAGCATCCATTCCCACGTATCAACTTGAAAATGGCCGCCAGGTCTGGACGGTTCATCTGAAAAAACGAATTTTTTTTCATCCCGGCCCGTTCAACCCGGTGTATGAGTTGACTGCAGATGATGTGATTTTTTCATTAAAAAAACTGGCAGACCCGGATTTTTGCAGCATGGCCGGTGAATATGCGGGCATGACGTTTGAAAAGACAGATGACCATACCTTGAAAATTATTCTGGAAGAACCCGTGTCACCGTTGTTTTTTCTGCCGAAAATCGCCAATCACCGGGGCGGATATATTGTGAGTGAAAAAGCGATCCAGGCGGGTGGGTATGATGCCTTTGTCACTCACCCGGTGGGCACGGGTCCGTTCATGTTTCACCGGTATGTGCCAAAGGAAAAATGCGAGTTCAGAGCCTATGCCGGGTATTTTCGGGGAACCCCGAAACTGGCGGGCGTGGAAATGTATTTTATTCCGGACAACGATACCCGGGAGGCGGCTTTTGCAAACAAGGAGATGGATCTGATCCTCGGAGTGGGCGAACCCGGATGGATCGAGCGCATGGACCGGGTACCTGAAACCATCGTCGATGTGTTCGGTCCGGGGTTCACCGGCCTGTTTCATTTCAACACCTCCATTGAGCCCCTGAATGATCCCCGGGTGAGGCAGGCCATCGTCCATGCCCTGGACCGGGATGATTTTCTGGCCGCATCCAGCCCAAAGCTGGTGTCTCCGGTGCTGGCCCCCATGAGTCCGGCGTTTCTGCCCGGTGGGCTGTCAAACGAAAAAATTATCAGTTTGGGGCTGAATTTTGAAAAAAACATTGAAAAAGCCAGAAAACTGCTGGCGGACGCCGGGTTTGCAGACGGATTTTCCTTAACCCTGTATGGATCGGAAAAACGGCTGTTTAAGACAAGCTATGAAATTCTGCAACAGGCGTTGAAAGAGATCGGCATTATCGTGGAGTTGAAAATCGTATCCCATTCAGAATACCACCGGATTGTCCGGGACAACCGGAATGCCATGGTTCTGTATTTTACGCTCCGACCCAATGCGGATACGTATCTGCGGGGATTTTTTCATTCCGATGCCATCGTCCTGACCGGTGTCAATGCATATACCAATTTTTCCCATTGTACTTCCGTGGATGATCTTCTGGACACGGCGTTGACGGAAATGGATCCCAAAAAACAGATCCGGTTGTGGGAGCAGGCCCAGATAAAAATCCTGCACGATGTATGGGTGTATCCTTTGCTGGATATCAAGTATTGTGTGGCCCGAAAATCCGATCTTGACTATGGGCATGATCTGTTCAATACCCTGGCCGGGTATCCTCAGTTTGACGAACGTACCGCATTTGTCTCACCCTGAAGGCCGGTACCAGACGGTTTTGCCGGCACGGATGTCCGCTTGCAGGATACTTTCAAAGGAAAACGTTTTTATGAAACAAACCCGGATTACAGACAAAATTACATATGTGGAACCCGATTCCATGGCCCGGTTTTCCTCTTGTGCCGGATTGATTGTCCAGTCCAGAAAACAGATATTCATAGACATGAATTTAGGAGAGTCCGATACCCGGACCCTGCTGGAACAAAGATGTCCGGATGCAGCGGTGATCACGCATTTCCATCTGGATCACAGCGTCTGGACCCACCAGGCGGAAAAAGCCGGGATACAGGTCTTTGTGCCGGCAAAAGAAGCGGCATTTCTTTCCAGCCTGGATCATGTGGTTCAACAGACAGCCGGTCCCTTAGGCTGCGGCAAACAGTGGCATGCGTTTGTTGAAAACACCCAGGGATTCCGGTCGTTGACGCATTTTTCATCCTATGGGCCTGACACGGTTTTTGTGGAGTTTGCTCCGGAAATGGTGGTGATGGACACCCCGGGCCACTCCCCGGGGCATACCTCGTTTTATTTTCCGGATGACCGGATCCTGTTTTCAGGAGATCTGGGACTGGACCGGTTCGGACCGTGGTATGGGTGGCAGAATTGTGATATCCGGGATCTGGTCTTCTCCCTTCTTCGATTGGACGGAATGCAGATCAATTTGATTCTGTCCAGTCATGGCGGAATGATCCAAAAAGGCATATCCGACATTTTCATGGCAAAAATCAAAGAGATCCTCCAGCGGGAACATCACATTGAAAAACAGTTGTCCAAAGGTAAATCCGAGGCTCAAATCATTGAAAACGGGGTATTCTATCTCCACAAAAAAAAGGTGCCCCAACCTTTGAAAACATTTCTGGATATGTGGGATTCCGTCATGTTTCAGCACCACAAAAATTTATTGGCACAAGGCGGATTGACAGCATTTTTTCCTGAATTGTCCCAAATTTCCAACGCGCTTAGCCAGCAAAGCCGTCTTTGACCAGGGACCGGCCCGGTATCATGGTCTGGGTCCGTTTGATCCCCTCGATTTTCCGGATCTGCTGATCCAGGAATTCGGCAATGGTTTCCGCATCCGAGGTGAGAAAATCCCGCTGGAGAACCACTTTTACCAAGAGATCGATACTGCCGTGAACCGTATGGACCTCCCGGACTTCATCCAGTGCGAACAATCGATCCGACAGGGTGGTTTCTGTCATTGCATCCGTGTCAATGAGAATGAATGCGGTAATGGTGCGTTTCATTTCCGGGTACTCCGGGGTTTGTTTTTCCAGCATGGCGCTTCTGAAACCGGCCATGCTTTTGGGGATCAGCCGATCGATACCGATGCCGTAACGCCGGTTGGTACTGGAATCCCAGTGATGATAGGCAATATAAGTGTACAGGTCGGCAAGGGTCCGCCCGGGAAAATACTTGAGCAGGTCCCCGTTTTGGATGATGGATGTCATGGGCAGGTATATGGTGTGGTACCAGTCTCTGGCGGCCCGGATGAAATCGCAGTTTTTGCCGGACTGGGATGTCAGGTAATCCTGGTGTTTCCGGATCTGCTGTTCCAGATATTTGTATTTTCCCACTTCCGTGAGATCGATTTCCCGGGGCAGTTCGGTTTTTTCCAGAAATTTCGTTTTTTCCAGATACAACAGGTTTTCCAGGGTATTCCTGGCGGATACAATCTCCACCACCTTGGCCTTGATTTCCGTCCATCCCAGTTCCTTGGCCGCCGCCACCCGGTGGTTGCCGTCCAGGACATAGTATTGGTTGCGGATCTGGTACAGTTTGACCGGCGGGATGGCTCTGCCCTGACGCATGGCCTGTTTGATTTCCGTAAACCGCTGGGCGGACATGTGTTTTTTGGGCCGGAACCGGGAATCAAAATCCCCGTATTTACCCACACTGCCGATGATGTTTTCCAAAGAAATGGTCTGGATGCCGTGATCAACGAACGTCACATCTTCTTCCTGGGCCTGCTGTTCATGGAACGAATCCACGTGGTTGCGTGTATCCTGCCGGGCGGCATCGGCCGAAAACAGGTATTTGAAGAAATTTTTCATGGTTCAGACCTCTATGAGTGTAAATCCGCAGGTGTTGATGACCTGCGTATGGTTGACGCGTGTAATTCTATCGGATTGGGTATCAAATTCCCGGTGTATGTGTCCATGGATAAAATAATCGGGCCGGTATTTTTGAATCAGTGTGTTGAAGCATTCAAATCCCCGGTGACATAAGTCTTCTTTGTCATGGATGTGGCGGGGCGGGGCATGGGTGATGATCATATGTACCGGTTTTTTACGCCATAAAGACAGCCACAGGGAAAATATCTGTTTTTTCATCATGGCTTCGGTGTACTGGTTGGCGCCGCCGTTATACCACATGGATCCTTCCAGGCCTAAGATATTGACTCCGTCCAGGGAAATGATCTGCTTGTGAATATTTTTGCATCCCACGGGGTTACCGGAGGTGTACCGAATATCGTGATTGCCTTTGACATAAAACAGGGGCCGGTCCAGCCGATCCCGCAGAAATGACAGAAATTCCGGCTCCATATCTCCGCAGGAGATGATGAGGTCCACGGGCTCCAGGGTTCTGGTTTCCACCAGGCGGGTCAGGGATTTATCGATGAAATCAGATACAGCCAGTATTTTCAGCCCGGGGGGCTTCAGCGGTGAACAGGAAGGGCTTGTTTGAGTCAGCTGTTTTTTCATGAAATAATAACGGGTACCGAATTATAGGGTGAATCGTGCAAATAACGTCATCATCATAGGACATATTACGTCAAATATCCAGATCCATAAAATATTGCTTGCCATTTAATTTGGTTATGCGCTAATTATTAGACTTGATTCAAAAACGGTTTTTACTATCCTTTAACAGGCTTTAACGGATCATCTTCGCTGACGGAGATGATCAGAGCCGAAACTTAACTTTCAGGAGGAAAAAGATGAAAAAATTGTTTGTATCCCTGTTCGCTCTGGCATTTGTTCTTGTCTCCGCACCGGCATTCAGTGCCGACATTGAACTGGCCAAAACATCAACCCTTGAATCCATTGTCAAGGCAGGAGAAATCCGGGTGGGATTTGAATCCGGCTACCTTCCCTTTGAAATGACCAATACCAAAGGCCAGTACATCGGATTCGACATTGACATGGGAAAACAGCTGGCCAAGGCCATGGGCGTTACGTTCACCCCGGTAAACACGGCATGGGACGGTATTATCCCCTCTTTGATCACTGAAAAATTTGATATTATCATTTCCGGCATGACCGTTACCCAGGAAAGAAACCTGGCCGTCAACTTCACCGATCCCTATATTGTTGTGGGACAGGCCATCCTGCTGAACAAAAAACATGAAGGGGTGGTAAAATCCTACAAAGACCTGAATGATCCCAAATATGTCATCACCTCCAAACTGGGCACCACGGGTGAGCAGGCAGTCAAAAGAATGATCCCCCGGGCCACCTACAAGAGCTTTGAGGTGGAAACCGAGGCGGTCATGGAAGTGATCCAGGGCAATGCCGATGCCACGGTGTATGATCTGCCCCTTATTGAGATCATGCAGGCACAGCATGGAAAAGGCAAAACCGTTGCATTGACCGAACCGTTTACCTTTGAACCACTGGCCATGGCGGTCAGAAAAGGGGATCCCGATTTCCTGAACTTTCTGAACAACTTTATCCGCCAGTACAAAAATGACGGCAGATGGCAGCAGTCCTATGACAAATGGATCAAATCCAATGAATGGCAGAAAGATCTGCAGAATTAATTTGATTTGTCACCATTGCATCAGGAACTTTGAATGAATCCGGGCCGGCAGAAGATGTCTTCTGTCGGCCTGTTTTGTAAGGTTAGATATATGGAACAAAACATATCCAACATCAAACGCTTGAGCAATCCCATTGCCTATTTTCTGTCAGTGATCGGTTTTCTTGTGCTGCTGTTCATGGTCATCGGTGCGGTGTATTATGCCACGGTGGCCGTGGATTATCAGTGGCGCTGGTTCAAGGTGCCAAAGTACTTCATGTACAAATCCACCATTACCCTGTATGCAGAAGGCTACGGGGAAATTGACACCATTGCCGACAACAGGGAAAAAAAGGATATCATTGTCACAACGGATGCCGGCACAAGAACCTATACGGTTCCCAAAGATTCATATGACTGGATTGAAGGAGATATGGTGTCTCCGGGGGATATCGTTGCATCGTATGAAGGGAGTTGGCAGCCCGGTATCCTGGCCAAAGGCCTGTGGGTGACCCTGAAAATTTCGTTCCTTGCCACGATTTTCGGGATCACACTGGGGATCATCGGCGGCGTGGCAAGGGTCTCGGATACCCCGGTGCTCAAATGGTCGGCCATCACCTATGTGGAGGTTATCCGGGGATCTCCTTTGCTGGTGCAGATCATGATTTTTTATTTTGTTCTGGGAACCACCATGAACAAAATTCTGCTGATGAACGGCATTCCTAAACTTGACCCCCAATGGTACGGTATCATGGCCTTGTCCATTTTCACGGGCGCCTATGTGGTGGAAATTGTGAGAGCCGGCATCGAGGCCATTCATCCCGGTCAGGTGGAGGCAGCCAGATCTTCGGGCATGACCTATTTCCAGTGCATGTTTCATATTATTCTTCCCCAGGCATTGAAAACCATCCTGCCGCCCCTGGCAGGCCAGTTCATCAACCTGATCAAGGATTCTTCCCTGCTGGGTCTGATTTCCATCAGGGAATTGACCAAAGCCACCCGGGAGGGTATTACCACAAGTCTGCAAACCTTTGAATTGTGGATATTGTGTGCCATTCTCTATCTGCTTATGACTTTTACGCTTTCCATGTGTGTCCAGTATCTGGAAAGGAGGACAGCCACCAAATGATAGATGTTATAAGTATTTACAAGACATTTTATGTTCCCCATGAGGTCAAGGCCCTGGTGGATGTGTCCAATAAAATCAAGGCAGGAGAGGTGGTGGTGGTCATCGGACCGTCCGGTTCGGGAAAAAGCACATTTTTGCGGTGCCTGAACCGTCTGGAAACTGCAGAAGCCGGTCAGATCCTGGTGGACGGGGTGGATATTTTCGATCCCAAGACCAATATCAACAAAGTCCGGGCGGAAATGGGCATGGTGTTCCAGTCCTTTAATCTGTATCCCCACCTGACCGTGCAGGGCAATGTGAATCTGGCCCAGAAACTGGTGCGGAAAAGACCCAAAAAGGAGCGGGAGGAAAAAACCAGGATGCTGCTGGAAAAGGTGGGGATCTCCGCCAAAGCCAAGGCCTGGCCGTCCAATCTGTCCGGAGGTCAGCAGCAGCGGGTGGCCATTGCCAGGGCCCTGGCAATGGATCCCAAGATCATGCTGTTTGACGAACCCACCTCGGCCCTGGATCCGGAGATGATCGGTGAGGTCCTGGATGTCATGAAAACCCTGGCCAAAGAGGGCATGACCATGGTGTGCGTCACCCATGAAATGGGCTTTGCCAGGGAAGTGGGGGACCGGGTGATTTTCATGGACGAAGGCATGATCGTGGAAGAAGGCACACCCGAGCATTTTTTCAAAAATCCCATCCATGACCGGACCAAATTGTTTTTGAAACAGATTCTATAGCGGCTATATCCGGATGATGCCCGGCCGCAAACCGGCCGGCAACTTTAAATGACTGATCTGGAAGCAATTGCCTTTTTTACAGTCTGAATTCCTGTGCCCACCGGGCAAACCGGCGGGCATGGGCCGGATCGATGGCGTTTAAGTCCGCCAGGATCTGGGGCACGGTCCTGGGCCGGTGCCGGGCCGGACCGGTTTTGGAAAAAAATTTGTCTGCACAGCAGATGATTTTTTCTGCCGGGGTGACCGGCACCATGTCCCGCCGGGGCAGGGGCAAATTGTGGCGGTTAATGGTGTCCAGGCTGATACCGGCTCCGGTGTGCCGTTCGGCCACCCGGCCGTAAGCCGGATCCAGGCCTTCGCTGTCCAGCAGTTCCCGGCCCAGATATCCATGACACACATAGGGTGCCTCCCCGGTGCAGCCGAGTTTCGGGGAGGCGGTTAAAAAGATGCCGATGTCATGGAGCAGGGCGGCCTGTTTGATAAACAAAAGATCCAGGTCCGGATCCGCCAGGTTCCGGGCGATTTCCAGGCTTTTTTCTGCCACCTGCCGGCTGTGATCTACCAGGATGCAGTGCAGCGGGGATCCGGCGGGATAATATTTTTCAATAACGGCCATGGGGTCCATGGTCAGGACATCAATACCCCTTCGATGAGTTCATCCAGATCCCCGTCCAGAACCCGGTCCACATCCCCGATCTCATGATCCGTGCGGTGGTCCTTGATCATGCGGTAGGGATGCAGCACATAGGACCGGATCTGACTGCCCCAGGCGATGTCGTCCTTGCCGTCGTGCAGCGACTGCATCTTCTGATCCTGCTTTTGTTTTTCCTGCTGGTAGAGCCGGGATTTCAGCACCTTCATGGCAATCTCCTTGTTCCGGTGCTGGGACGGTTCCTGCTGGCACTGGACCACGGTGCCGGAGGGCAGATGGGTGATGCGCACAGCCGAGCTGGTCTTGTTCACGTGCTGGCCCCCGGCCCCGGATGCCCGGAACACATCGATGCGCAGGTCTTTGTCTTCGATATCGATCTGGATGTCATCTTTGATATCCGGATACACAAATACCGAAGCAAATGAAGTGTGGCGCTTGCCCCCGGCATTGAACGGGGAGATGCGCACCAGCCGGTGGACCCCGGATTCCACTTTCATGAACCCGAAGCAATTTTTTCCCGCCACTTTGAAGGTGACCCCTTTGATACCGGCCTCATCTCCGGGCTGCAAGTCGATCAGGGTCATTTTATACCCTTTTTTATCGATCCACCGGGAATACATGCGGAACAGTATTTCGGCCCAGTCCTGGGAATCCGTCCCCCCGGCACCGGCATTGATGGATACCAGGGCATCCCTGGCATCGTCTTCATGGTCCAGGGTGATGTCCAGGGAAAACTGTTTGATTTTCTTTTCAATGTCGGCCAGTTGCCGTGCCACGTCCGCTTCCGCTTCTTTGTCTTCTTCCTCATGGGCCATTTCCAGCAGCATGCGGGCGTCTTCAATTTCATTGCCAAGATGGTTGCAATGCTCGATCAGATCGGAAAGCCGGGTCTGTTCCTTGAGCATTTCAGTGGCTTTGTCCGGATCATCCCAGAAATCAGGCCGGGCACTGAAGAATTCCAGTTCTTTTAATCGTTTTTCTTTGACCGGCAGGTCAAAGATACTCCTTGAGGCGGTCAGCTTTGGCAGTTAATGCAGACAGGGTTTGTTTTAAGTCAGTATTCATGGCTGATATCTCCTTTTCATATATTGACAGGTTTTTACCATAAAACCCGGGATGATTGCAATAACACAGATCAGGGTGAACAGATCCCCGAAACGGGTGTAAACGCTCAAAGACGTCATGGCCGGAAGGGTTTGCAGGATCACGGCATCGGTAAAAACAGGGGTGGATTGCCGCACCCGGCCGGTGGGGTCGATGAACCCGGAAATCCCGGTGTTGGCGGCCCGGGCCACGCTCCGGCGGTTTTCCACGGCCCGGAGCACGGCAATGGCAAAATGCTGGGATGCTGCGGATGTGTGTCCGAACCAGGCATCGTTGGTTACCGTGGTCAGCAGATCGGCCCGGTTTTGGACAAACGCGCGTGAAATGTCCGGAAACAGGATCTCAAAACAGATCAGCACCCCGGTGTGATGATTTTTGAACGTCAGAGGAGTGAATGCCGGATCTCCTCTGGAAAAATTACCAGCTTCAGCCGTCAGTTTTTCAATGAAAAACAGCAGGTCCTGGAACGGGACATATTCACCGAACGGCACCAGGTGGGTTTTGTCATACACGCCTCTGGGCAAAGCCAGGTGATCGAGCATCACCACCCGGTTGAAATATCGGACCGGATCATGGGCCGTGTCCACGGCCGGGGTGCCGATGAGAAAATGGGTGCCGGCCTGCCGGATATACGGGTCCACCTGATTGGAAAGCGCGGTGTTATGGCCGTAATAAAACGGCAGAGCGGTTTCCGGCCAGATGATCAGGTCCGGTTGAAATTGGGCCGCCTCAAGGGACAATGTGCCGTATTTTTCGATGGTGGCCAGGCGGAACGCCATGTCCCATTTCATGTCCTGCCGGATGTTTCCCTGAATGATGGCCAGGCGGGTGACCGAAGCCCGGGCCATTTTTTTCTGTACATCGGCAAGTCGATACATTGAATATCCATACGCCCCGGCCAGAAGCAGACAGGTGTATCCGGCGCTGACGGCCACCGGGATCAATGCCGCAGAATGTCCGGATCGCCGGCGTGTCACAAGATATCGCCATGTCTGTGCGGCCACGGCACTGCACAGGACCAGAAGAAAAGAGATGCCCATCACCCCGGTCATGTCCGCGATCTGCACAATCCACCGGTTTTCCGCCTGGCTGTAGCCTAAAATGCCCCAGGGAAACCCGGTGAACAGATAGGTCCGCACCCATTCAAGCCCGATCCAGATGGCGGCCGCAGCCGGCGGCATTAATACGGGTGGCGGGGCCAGTTTTTTGAGGCCAAAGGCAAAAAGGGCCGGATAGACAGACAGATACAGGCACAGAAGAATCAGGGCCGACACGGACAAAACCGGATGTAGTCCGCCGAATGTGCACAAGGTGGGAACAATCCAGTAAATCAGGGTGGAGAAATGAACGAATCCCGCGGCAAATCCGGCAACAAATCCCTGCCGGGCCGTCAGGGTCTCCAGAGAGAAGATCAGAGGGGCCAGGGCGATGAATCCCAGGCCGTACATATACACGTCCGGAAAACTCAAGGTCAGCATCAGGCCGCTCACCAGCGCTGGAAAATAAAGGGACCACATGTGCATAATTGTTAAATCAGTCCGTCGGCTGGCATTTTCTTTTTGATTTTTTCCGGATCCATGTCCGTCCAATATCACCCATGGACCGGGATTTCAAGACCCTGGTATGGGAATATTTTTATTGCGCTTTACAATTTTATGGCCGGATGATATCTTCACTGATGGTCATACGATCATAAGAACACCCTCTGCAGGAGCTTTTTATGGAACATATAGAAATTCGTTTCGGCAGCAACCTTGGTACGTACGATACCGATGAAAGATCCTTTCAAGACATGTTTCAGTCCGTAAATCCCATGTTCTGTTTTTCAAAACGGATCTGGAAACCCCAGATGGATATTTTTGAGACCCAAAATCAGATCATTATCCAGGCGGAGATCGCCGGGGTGCAAAAAGAGGATATTATTATTGAAGTCAGCAACAAAGCAGTCAAAATTTCCGGAATCAGAAAAAATGCCCGTCTGGATCCCGCAGCCACCTATCGGCTGGCTGAAATTCAGTTCGGTCAGTTCGAACGAGTCCTGTACCTTCCCTGCATGATCGATGTGGAAAAAGTCTCTGCAGTTTTTAACAACGGTTTTCTTCAACTGACCCTGGGCAAATTATTTTCACAGAATATGAAACCGGCACATGATCTGTCCATGGATTTTATCTAGCATTTCTGTTCATTCACAAAGGATAAGACATGGATGACATCAGACATTCAGCCGCTGCCATCTCCACCAATGATATTCCCGGTAAAATTCCCATCCTTCCCATTGTGGATACCAACCTGTTTCCCAAAATGGTGCTGCCTCTGGTATTGGTCCAGAAAGAGGCGATTGATCTGATTGATGAAGCCATGGCCGGCTCCCGCATGCTGGGCCTGATTCTTTCCCGAAAACCGGACCCGGGGTCAAAACACCGGGCCGAGGATCTGTTTCGCATCGGTACCGTGGCCATGATTCTGAAAATGTCCAAAATGAAGGATGAAAAAGCCCAACTGCTCATTCAGGGGCTGAACCGGTTCAAGACCGTGCAGTTTTTACAGGGCAAACCTTATCTTCAGGCAAATATCGAGGTGCTGACCTGCAAAAACCAGGATCGGAGTGTGGAAAACCGGGCACTCATGGCCAATATCGCTGAACAGTACGAAAAAATCGTCAATCTGTCTCCCGGACTGCCCGGAGAGATGGCCCATATGATCAAATCCCTGAAAGAACCCAATGTGCTGGCGGATATGGTCGCGTCCTCCATTAACGCGCCCGTGGAAGAAAAGCAGAAAGTGCTGGAAATGCTCAATGTCAACCAGCGGTTGAAAAAAGTCACCCGCCTGGTCAATGATCAGCTGGAAATTCTGGAAATGGGCTCCCGGATTCAGAACCAGGTCAAGGAAGACATGGACAAACAGCAGCGGGAATATTATCTGCGCCGGCAGCTCAAAGCCATCCGGGAAGAGCTGGGGGAAACCGACAGTGACAGCGTGGAAATCCGTGAATACCGGGCAGTGATCCAGGAAAGCCGTCTGCCGGAAGAGGCGGAAAAAGAAGCCCAGAGAGAATTGCAGCGCCTGTCCCGCATGAATCCCTCATCGTCGGAATATGTGGTGGCTTCCACCTACCTGGACTGGCTCACCAGCCTGCCCTGGCACGAGGCATCCAAAGATGTGCTGGATATCAAGTCCGCCCGGCGTATCTTGAATCAGGATCATTATGGACTGGAAAAGCCCAAAAAGCGAATTTTAGAATTTCTGGCCGTGCGAAAACTCAAGAAAAACTCCAAAGGCCCGATTCTGTGCTTCACGGGTCCCCCGGGTACGGGGAAAACTTCGCTGGGCCGGTCCATTGCAAGGGCGCTGGGCCGGGAATTTGTCCGGATTTCTTTGGGAGGCGTTCGGGATGAGGCTGAGATCCGGGGACACCGCAGAACCTATGTGGGGGCTCTTCCCGGCCGGATCATCCAGAATATTCGGAAAGCCGGAAAAAAAAATCCCGTGTTCATGCTCGATGAAATCGACAAGCTGGATTCTTCCTATCGGGGAGATCCATCCGCGGCTCTGCTGGAGGTGCTGGATCCGGAACAGAATGATTCATTCACCGATCACTACCTGGATGTGGCGTTTGATCTGTCGGATGTCATGTTTCTGACCACGGCCAATGTGATGCACACCATTCCTGCCCCGTTGCGGGACCGCATGGAAGTGCTGGAACTCAACGGGTACACCGAGGATGAGAAACACAAGATCGCCACCCGGTATCTGATTCCCAGACAACGGGATGCCCATGGGCTGACCGCCGGACAGATCCGGTTCACGCCCGGGGCCGTTAAAAAAATCATTTCCGGGTATACCCGGGAATCGGGGTTGCGGAATCTGGAACGCCGGATCGGCACGGTGTGTCGGGGGGTAGCTACAAAAATCGCTGAAGCACAGGCCGTTCATCTGGTGATCCGCCAGGATGATCTGCATGAATATCTGGGGCCGGTGCAGTATTCTCCGGATCTGGCCCTGCGCATTCACACCCCCGGTGTGGTGGTGGGTCTGGCCTGGACCCCGGTGGGCGGGGAAATTCTGTTTGTGGAAGCCGTGGCCATGAAAGGGGGCAAGGAGTTGACCCTCACGGGCCAGCTGGGAGATGTGATGAAGGAATCCGCTGCCACGGCGTTAAGTTTTATCCGGTCCCATGCTGGAAAACTGGGGGTGGAAGATACATTTTTTGATACCCATGATATCCATGTCCATGTGCCGGCCGGATCCATTCCCAAGGATGGACCGTCTGCCGGGGTTACCCTGCTGGTGGCGCTGGTATCTCTGGTCACCGGCCGGAAAGTACGGCCCCGCACAGCCATGACCGGGGAAATCACCCTTCGGGGAGAAGTGCTGCCCGTGGGCGGGATCAAGGAAAAAATCATAGCCGCCCACCGGGCCGGTGTCAAATCCGTGATTCTTCCGTTATGGAATCAAAAAGACATGGAGGATGTGCCAAGGCATATCCAGGATCAGATGAATTTTACGTTTACCGATAAAATGGAAGACATTATTTTACATGCCTTTGACTTATGAAAAAAAATATCCCCTGGTGTTGGGTATCGGCATCCGGCTGGTGTGCCTGTGTTTGTTCTGTGCCGTAAGTGCCGGATGTGCCAAATCCATTGATCCGGACCTGCCGGATAAACGCCCGGCGCCTTCCTCCCGGAAAGATTCAGGAAAAATTCCTGCCACCCAGCGGCCCTATAAAGTCCTGGGCAAGCATTATACCCCCATTGCCAGTGCCCACGGGTTTTCCGAGACCGGCATTGCCTCCTGGTACGGCAAAAAATTTCATGGCCGGAAAACCGCCAATGGTGAGACCTATGACATGTATGCCATGACCGCGGCCCACAAGACCCTGCCCATGAACACCTGGGTGGCGGTCCACAATCTGGATAACAACCAAAAAATCAAAGTGCGCATCAATGACCGGGGACCGTTTGTCACGGGCCGGATCATTGATCTGTCCTATACCGGAGCCAGAAAGATCGGCATGACGGGGCCGGGAACAGCCCGGGTCCGGGTGACCGCCCTGGGGGCCGCGACCCGATATGCTGAAAAAGAGCCCGTGGCATTCAGGGAACTGGACTACTGGACCGGCAATTTCACGGTGCAGGTGGGTGCGTTCCAGGAAAAAGCCAATGCCGACCGGTTCAGGGAAAAATTGTCCAAATCCTATCTCAACGCCCATATTATGGTGCATGAGGATCACCGGGGCCGGTTCTACCGGGTCCGCATCGGCCGGTTTTCCAGTCTCAAGGATGCCGAACGGTTCAGAGACAATCTTTTGAAAAATGACGGGTTTGCCCAGGCCTTTGCCGTGGCGGAGTAGCCGTATGGCAGCCGTGGTATTTCTGGACCGGGACGGGGTGATCAATCAGGATTCGCCTGAATATATCAAGCACCCGTCTGAATTTCATTTCATTCCGGGCAGCCGCCGGGCCATTGCAAGGCTGAACCGGTATGGATTTGACATCATTGTCATCACCAATCAGTCCATTATCGGCAGAAACATGGTCACCCGGCAGACCCTGGATTTGATTTTTGATAAAATGCACCAGGGGATTGCTGCGGCCGGAGGCCGGATCCTGGATATATTTTTGTGTCCCCACACCCCGGATGCCGGATGTGACTGCCGTAAACCAAAGCCGGAATTGATATATCAGGCAAAGGCCCGGTATGACATCGATCTGTCCCGATCCCTGTTTGTGGGCGACAGTGTCAAAGATATTCAGGCGGCCCGGAACGCGGGGTGCGGCAAGGCCGTGCTGGTGGCCACGGGAAACGGCAAACAGGCATTTGAAAAATTGACCGACCAGGGCGAACCGCCGGATTATTTCGCAGAGAACCTGATGGCGGCTGCCCACTGGATCACCCACCAACCCGGGCATTCCGTCCCATGATCACCATCAAAGGGGTGCTGTCCCGCCTGACATACCAGAACCCGGACAACCAGTACACCGTGTGCCGGATCCAGGTGGAAAAGATCCAGGACCCCATCACCGTGGTGGGATATCTGGCCGGGGTGGCTGAAGGCGAGACCCTGACCCTGAAAGGCCAGTGGGCGTCCCATCCCAAATACGGGGATCAGTTCAAAGCGGAAACCTATGAAGTCACCCTGCCGGCCACAATCTCCGGTATCCGCAGATACCTGGGCTCCGGCATGATCAAGGGGATCAGCAGATCCCTGGCAGACCGCATCGTGGACCGGTTCCAGGACCAGACCCTGGAGATCATCGAAAATCAGCCGGAAAAACTGCGGGAAGTTGCAGGTATCGGCAAGGGCAAACAGCAGATGATTGTCAAATCCTGGAACACCCATCACGCCGTGCGCCGGGTTATGCAGTTTCTCCAGGAAAACAACGTGAATGTGGCCCATGCCGGCCTGATCCTCAAAACCTATGGGGCCGGTGCCATGACCGTTCTGGAAACCGATCCGTTCCGCATTGCCATCGATATCCCGGTGATTGGGTTTGCGGCCGCCGATGCCGTGGCCCGGGCCAAAGGGGTTGAAAAAACCGACCCTGCCCGTCTGGCCGCCTGTCTGCTCTGCCAGCTGCTGACCTTTGAATCGGACGGCCATGTCTATGCCCTGAAAGAGGAACTTTTTTCTGCCTGCGCCCGCCTGGCCGGGGTGGATGCAGACCTGTTTGCCCCGGCCCTGGAAACCCTTGCCGGCAGCAAAGAGATCCGGATCTGGGAAGAACGCATCTATCTGACCCGCCTGTATGCAGCGGAAAAAGGAATCGCTGACCGGATCAATGCCCTTTTAACCATGCCGGCGCCGGAACCGCAGATCAGTCAGGAGGAGATTCTGGACCAGGTGCTGTCCGGCATGGCCGTGAAATTGTCCGATGAGCAGCTGGAGGTGGTGTGCCAGATGATGACCCGGAAAATATCCGTGATCACCGGGGGTCCGGGTACGGGCAAGACCACCCTGGTGCGCGCGTTGTGCCAGGTGTTCAAACAGCTTCGTCTCACCGTGGTTTTGGCAGCCCCCACGGGCCGGGCCGCCCGGCGCCTTTCCGAAACCACGGGCAACAAAGCGTTTACCCTGCACAAGCTGCTGGGATTTGATACGGATCAGGGCACGGTGGAACACAATTACACCAATCCCTTGAACCTGGATGTGATGGTGGTGGATGAGGCCAGCATGGTGGATACCCTTTTGATGTATCATTTGCTCCAGGCCATGCCGGCAGGTGCCAGTCTCATTCTGGTGGGAGACACGTTTCAGCTGCCGTCCGTGGGACCGGGCAATGTGCTGTCCGATATCATGGATTCAGGCCGGGTCCGGGTGTTTGCGCTGACCAAAATTTTCCGCCAGGCCCAGAAAAGTCCCATCGTGCGCCATGCCCACGATATCCGGAACGGGCAAATGCCTGATTTCAAAGCCAGGGAAGAACAGGGGCTGTCAGAGTTTTATTTTATTGAAAACCAGCACAGCGACAAAGTGGTGGCCACCATTATAGAACTGTGCGCCAACCGGATTCCCAGGACCTTTCCTCATATTACCGATTTTCAGGTCTTAACCCCCATGCACCGGGGCGAGGCCGGCACCATCAATCTCAACCAGCAGCTCCAGGCTGTCCTCAATCCGGGCAAAGGCGGGATCGACAGCCATGGCATCACGTTCCGGTCCGGGGACAAGGTGATGCATTTGAAAAATAATTATGAAAAAGAGGTGTTCAACGGCGATATCGGCCAGGTCACTGAAGTGTCCAGGGCGGACGGGACCCTGGTGGTGGACTATGACGGCCGCAGTGTGACCTATGACCTGCTGGATCTGGACGAACTCACCCTGGCTTATGCCGTTTCCGTGCACAAGTCCCAGGGCTCGGAATACGGGGCCGTGATCATCGCTTTGACCATGGCCCATTTTCCCCTGCTCCAGCGCAACCTGCTCTACACGGCCCTGACCCGGGGCAAACACCTGGTGATCCTGGTGGGATCCTCCCGGGCCGTGCACACCGCGTTTGAAAACAACCGCACCCGCCTGCGCCGATCCGGACTCAAAGACCGGCTGACCGCATAATCAAACGAAGGAAACACCCGGCGGCCCCGCCATCCCGGCCCGGAAGACAGCTCCGGGCCGGGATGAAGAGGTGGTTATTATCCAGCGTCAATGGGTGTCCGAAGATTTGACCGGTTTTCCCACCGGGCAGGCCAGCTCACATCTGCGGCAGTATTTGATGATTTTCACAGGGTCGTCAAACCCGTCAACCCGCTGTTCTTTTGCCGCGTCATTGTCTTGTTCCATCTGCATGTTGCAAAAAGGGCGGCTGTAGCTGCCGTCCCGTCCCGGAAGGATTTTTTGTCCATATTCCGCTTCCGTGTACTGCTGGGTGGCAAAAGCATTTTGAGGACAGGCCTTTCGACAGAATTCCTGACAGTTTTTACAGGGATCAAACTGCCTGGGGCCGGTAGCGATCAGGTCTGCATTCACGGTCAGGGCCCGGAGCCGCACCCGGGGACCGAATTCAGGGGTGATCAGAATATTGTTTTTGCCGATACAGCCAAGGCCTGCCATGACCGCGGCATCTTTGAGATAGGTGCCGCCCTTTTCCACGTGATAGGGCAGGTGCACGGTCTGGATGCCGAAGGTTTTTTCGATCCAGGGGCACAGGTCCCGGCAGATCTTTGCCAGGATGCGGTTGCCCGGCGGATCTTTCCGGCCGAACCACCAGTCCATCTTGGGTTCGTCTGCAGGATGGTTCACCGCAATGACAATCACTGATTTTGCATTTTCAGGCCATGCCGCTTCTCCGGGTTTCAAGCCGGAATCGGTTTTCCGGGTCCCGATGCCTTCTCCGGCATGGGGCATTTTCGGCGCAAAAGTGAAAGAAGGCGCGGATCTGAGATCTTCCACCCGGGCGATCCCAACCAGGCTGGCGCCCAACGCCGTTGCCTGCTTTAATATGGCAGCGGATGCTTGTTGCTCGATAATCATGATGTTTTCCTTTGATCCTCCTAAACAGCGGGTTTGATCTTTTCAGGAGGCAGTGCCTGGACATTTGTTTTCAAAATTTCTCCGTAATCCTCTTTAAGCCATTTCATCAGCGAGAAGACCATGAGCAGCAGTACCGGAATCAACGGCAGGGCCACCACAATGGAGGAGAGCTGCACCGCCTTGAGTGCGCCGGTAGAAAGCAGTCCCAGGGCCAGGAGTCCCAGAATGATACCCCAGAGGGTTCGGTTCCAGCGGGGCGGTTCCTCATCACCGGAAAGATTTATGGTCACCTGGGATGACAGGGTGTAGGCAGCCGAGTTCAGGGTGGTGGCCAGAAAAATGGAGCATAGAATGGTGAACACCGGGATAAAGATGTATTTGCCGCCGGGCATGGCATTGAGAATGGCCACGATGGTGACATTGTTGGACCAGCCGGATTCTTTGAGAATCGTATACACATCCAGGGCGCCCGAGGTCTGCAGATTGATGGCGTACCCGCCCCAGATGGCAAAGAAAATCCAGCAGCCCAGAGACCCGAACACCAGTTCGCCAAAGACCACCTGGCGGATGGTCCGTCCTTTGGAAATTCTGGCCACAAACAGACCCACCATGGGGGCATATGCCACCCACCAGGCCCAGTAGAACACGGTCCAGCCTTCAGGAAAGCCGCCGTTGGTAATGGGATCGGTCCACAGGCTGAGTTTGAAGAAATCAGAGAACATCAGCCCTAAAGAGTTGCACCAGTTGTTGAGGATAAAGGTGGTGGGTCCGATGATGAAAACATAAAGCAGCAGAAAATAGGCAATATAGGTGTTGAGGTCGGCCAGTCTGGCAATGCCCTTTTTCAGGCCGGCCCAGACCGTTACCGTGAACAGGGCCGTCCAGACGATGAGGACGATGATCTGGAGGGAAAAAGAGGGGGGCAGACCAGTGATTTCGCTGATCAGTGCCGTGCCTAAAGGAACGGCAAGGCCCAGGCTGGTGCCGATGCCGCCGATCATGGCAAAGATGACCACGATGTCAATCAGTTTTCCCAGAGGACCGTCAGCCCGGTTACCGATGATGCCGCGGCAGGCAGCGGAAAGCCGCAGGGCCGGAATTTTTTTCACATGAATGGCATAGGCAATGGGAAAGGTGGGCAACGCATAGATGGCCCAGGGTGTGATGCCCCAGTGAAACTGCCCGTACATCCCGGCCAGTTCACCGATCAGCCCTTTCTGGGTGTCGGGGTCCACATGCAGCATGCCGGAATTCAAATAATAGACCGGTTCGATGAATGCCCAGTACACAATGGCGATGCCGATGCCGGCGCAGAAAATCATGGCAGCCCAGGTATAGGTGGAAAATTCAGGCGTGTCATCAGGCGCTCCCAGTTTGATGTTCCCCCATCGGGACAGGCCCAGCCAGACCAGAAAAAGGACGCAGAACAGGCCGAACATCAGGAAAAGCCATTTGAAATTGTGGGTGAGTATGGCAAACAGGGTATCTACCACAGCCCGTCCCGATTCCGGGAACAAGGACAGGAGCAGACCGATAATACCCGTGACGATAACCCCGGGCCACATCAGGCTGTGATCGATTTTTTTGGACACTTCCGACATGATTTTCTCCTTCAATTAAATGGTTGTGTTGACATCCTTTATTGTATCGCTGGCTTTTGCTTTGAGCAATTTGTGTGCCGGGCAGCCGCATGGGCCTGCAACGCCTTTATAGATCAGGCGATCAAAAAATAAGCGAAAAAAAAAGAAATCAAAGGAGGGAAAATATATTTGCGGTTTTGTAAAATATAATTTACAAAGCAAACCTGTTTTACATATTTTTGTGTTTAATCTCAGCCAGAAAGTGGCGAAGCCGCAGCCTGGATATTTTGCTGCCCAGCAGCTGACGGGAAATGCCCAGGCGCCTGGCTGCCCCGGCCACATTGCCGCTGGATTGTTCCAGGGCCTGGATGATCATTTTTTTTTCCAGAGTTTTGAGCGCGGTGCACAGATCGAGATTTGCCGGTAAAGCGGATGATTCAGGTTGATGAGAATCATCCGCCGGTGTCGGATCCGGTGACGGTGAATGGGGGGGGTCCTGTTCCAGAATATTGGCAAAATAACAATGCTCCAGTTTGAGACGGGTTTCATCTCTGCCGGCGAAATTGACGGCACTTTCAATCACATGTTCCAGTTCCCGGACATTGCCCGGCCAGGGATACTGCCAGAAAAAATCAATCACCTCCGGGGCGATGTTTTGAAGGGATTTGCCCAGCTGGGTATTGTATTTTTGCAGAAAATGACGTCCAAGCTCTTCAATGTCCGGGCGCCGGTCCCGCAGGGCCGGCAGCTTGATGTATATCACGCCTAAGCGATAAAAAAGATCCATGCGAAAGACCCCGGATCGGATCAGATCCCGGGGAGACTGGTTCAGGGAGGAGATGATTTTTACGTCCAGATCGATGGTTTTGAGCGATCCCACCCGTCGCAGCTTTTTTTCCTGGAGCACCCGCAGCAGTTTGCCCTGTAAATGCAGGGGCATGGAGTTGATTTCATCCAGGAAAATGGTGCCCCCGTTGGCCTGTTCAAAAAGTCCGGCCCGGTCCACAGCACCGGTATAGGCCCCTTTTGCCGTGCCGAAAAGCAGCCCTTCAATCAGATTTTCAGGGATGGCCGCACAATTGATATCCACATAATGGCCCTTTTTTCCATAATAAAAATTGTGGATGGCCTGGGCAAACAATTCCTTGCCCGTGCCGGTCTCACCGTAGAGCATGACCGGAGACGGCGAATTTCCGGCCATCTTGGCGGTTTTTACCGCATCCACGAACCCGGGGTCGGATCCGATAATGCTGGCAAATGTATAGTGGGTGCCGTCCGCAAAGCGCTGATTGTTCTTGGGAGACAGAAAAGCCGGAATGGACCGTTCCAGAATATTGTAATCTTTTACAAAACAGATGGTGGCAAAGATCTTTTGTTTGTGAAACAAAGGAAATACGCTGTGAATGGTATTGCCCACATCGGCATTATGCGACCGGTAGGACAGCGCATAGTTGATGATGGGCTTGCCGTGTTTGAGTACCCGCATGCAGGTGGAAGAGTCATTGTTGTATTTATAAACCTGGGTGATGGGTTTGCCCAGGACATCGGCCGGGTCCATCTTGTCGATGGTGGCCTGGACCTCATTGTAAAAAATCAGGATGCCTTTGTCGTCGGTCATGAGCACGCCCAGGTCCAGATCACAGAGCAGATCCATAAACGCCAGCCTGCTGAAATCCACGCCGGGCAGGCAGAACTGTTTCACATCACATATCCGGCCGGCGATCACAGCTTTTTATCCACCCCTTCCATTTTACAATGATCCGGATTTTCAAAGCATTTTTCCGCTTCGCTGTGCAACACCGACCGGGCGTCGGCGTTTTTGACCACCAGCCAGTATCCGAAACCCATGGCAAACACCAGGGCCGCAGTGGCCAGAATGTAATCCGGCGTAACCACGGAGAAATCCAGGATGATGACTTTTCGGGCAATGGCCATCAGTGCCGTGGCCATGACAATTTTGACATGAATGACATCATCTCTGAGGTACACGGTGATGTTGATAAAGATCTCAATGGCGATCAGCACTGCCATGAATGCGCCGAATGTGGCCAGAATGTCACTGATGCTCATGAGCATGACCGGCGGGGTGCGCAGTTTCTGGTAGATCTCCCAGGCCACATCCACCACGCCCCAGAGAATGACCAGGGTCATCAGAACCGCCAGGCAGCGGACACTGAACCGGATGATAACCCGCAGTTTCTGAATCAACGGTTCTTTGGGGTTGTCCAGGTCATCCATGGGCAGACCTTTCTTGTTTTAAGGTTTCAGGTGATACCCGATGGCGTGAATTCTATGGCAAAACCCTTGGGGATGCAATAAAAAAACACCTGAAACCGATTGCCGGGTCAAGCCGAACGTGACAGTCCCTGAATAAAATCCCGGACAGCCGCCACACCGCCTTTTTCCATCACCCGGATGGTTTCAGAGCCGATCACCGCGATATCGGCCCTGCCTGCCAGAAAATCCATATCCGCCCGGTCTTTGATACCGAATCCCACGGCCAGGGGAACGGAAGCCGCCTTTCGGCACCGGGCCAGGTATTGGGCCAGATCATCGGACAAATCAGTCTGTGCGCCGGTCACGCCTTTTCTGGCCAGACAATAGATGAACCCGGAAGCAATGGATGCGATCTGTGCCATGCGGGCATCACTGGTACCGGGTGAAAACATCTGTATGGGAGACAACTGGTTTTTTTTCATGGCCTGGAGGTATTCCGCGCCTTCCTCCATGGGCAGATCCGGGACAATGGCACCGGTCAGGCCGATGTTTGCGGTGGTTTTTGCAAACGCTGCCATGCCGAATCTGTAAGGGATGTTGGCATAGGTCATGAACAGAAAGGGAATGGGATATCTTGCTGCCATGTCTTTGGCAAATGCCAGGCATTTTGCCACGGTGGCGCCTTGCTCCAGGGCTTTCTGGTTGGCCTTGAGAATCACGGGTCCGTCTGCCATGGGTTCGGAAAACGGAATCTGCAGCTCCATCAAATCCACGCCGGCCGCCACCATGTGTTTCACCATGGCATGGCTGTCGTCAAAACTGGGATATCCCATGACAATGTGGGTCATGAGCAGCAGGTCTTTTTGTTTCTGTTTGTCACGGATATAGGATTCAAGCATGGTATTGTGCCGCCTTTGTCTGAATAAAGGTTTTCCATTCAGGGTCGTTCAGGACGTCGGCCACTGTGAAGATATCCTTGTCGCCCCTGCCGGACTGGTTGATGATGATAATCTGGTCTCTGGACAGGGTCGGGGCTTCCCGGAACGCCCCGGCAAAGGCATGGGCCGATTCCAGGGCCGGGATGATGCCTTCGGATCTCATGGTCAGCTTCAGGGCATCCACCACTTCCGCGTCTGTGGCGCTTTCAAACCGGGCGGTTTTAGTTTCATGCATGTGGGCCAGAATGGGGGATACCCCCACATAATCCAGGCCGGCGGAAATGGAGTGGGTTTCTTTCATCTGCCCGTCATCATCCTGGAGAAAATAGGTTTTGTATCCCTGGGCAATGCCGGCACCGGCATCGGTGGAAGACAGGCGGGCCGCATGAAATCCCGTGTCAATGCCTTTGCCGCCGGCCTCCACGCCCACCAGTTCCACAGGGTCATCCAGAAAACCGGCAAACAGGCCCAAAGCATTGGACCCTCCGCCCACACAGGCATACACCCGGTCCGGCAGCCGGCCTTCCAGGTCCAGAATCTGCTGTTTGGCTTCAATGCCGATAATGGACTGAAACCAGGCCACCATCTCCGGAAACGGGTGGGGGCCGCAGGCGGTTCCCAGCACATAATGGGTGGTGTCCATATTTGTCACCCAGTCCCGGAACGCCTGGTTGATGGCATCCTTGAGGATTTTGGTGCCGTCGGTCACCGGCACCACGGTGGCGCCCAGCTGCTCCATCCAGAACACATTGGGCCGCTGGCGCATCACATCTTTTTCCCCCATGTAAATGGTGCAGTCAAACCCGAATTTGGCGGCCATGGTGGCGCAGGCCACTCCGTGCTGACCGGCCCCGGTTTCCGCGATCACCCGGGTTTTGCCCATTTTTTTCACCAAAAGCCCCTGGCCCATGACATTGTTGGCTTTGTGGGCCCCGGTGTGGTTCAGGTCCTCGCGCTTAATATAAATTTTTGCACCATCAAAATGTCGGGTGAGGTTGGCGGCGAATGTCAAGGGCGTGGGCCGGCCGGAATATTGCGCCATCAGGGTTTCATACTGGTTCCGGAATCCGGGATCGGTTTTGGCCGATTCAAACACGGATACCAGTTCGTCAAACGTGGGAATCAGGATTTCAGGCAGAAATGCGCCGCCGAAACCGCCGTAATAACCGCGGTGTTTCATGATTTGGGGTTCCTTGATGCAACAGGTTGATAAAAATCGGGTCATGACAGGTTCCCGATGGTCTGGGAAAAGGCGAACCGGTCGGTCCGGCAGTAGAGCACCCCGTAAACAGCCGTGGGTGCATCGGGAAAATTCAGCTCCCGGAACACGGTGAGCACGGGAGTGTCGGACGTCAGTTCCAGCCACCGGGCCGTGACCGGATCCGGTGGGGCCACCGTGAAGACCTGGGTACCGCTTTCCGGGGCCAGGTGATATTTTTCAGCCACGGTCCGGGACAAAGACTCCGTGCCCAGATCCACACGGTCCAGACCCCGGAACAGTTCCGGATCCAGGAAAATATCTTCCTTGAGCACGGGGGTGTTCTGGGCCCGGATCAACCGGGACAAAAAATATGCGGATGCGTGGTTGAACGGGTTGTCCGGCTGATTTTCCACGGACATCCGCGTGACCGGGGTGACAATGGTTTTTTCAATGGTGATACCCCGGGTGAAAAACGCCTGGGACGTGCCGGCCAGGGAAAACAGGTCCACTTTGGGGGCCGGAGACTGCACAAAAGTGCCGGCACCGCGTTTGCGCAGGATCAGATTTTTGTGCACCAGCACATCCATGGCCTGGCGCACTGTGGGGCGGCCGATATGGTACTGCCGGGCCATGGCCGTTTCCGAGGGGATCGCCTGACCGGGCGGGTATTCCCCGGATCGGATCCGTTCAGAAATAATCTCTGCCAGCTGGTGGTACAACGGCACAGGTGAGTTGGGATTGAGCATGGTGTCCTCAATATGGGTCATGAATTTGAGGACACCCTAAAAGATATCTGTCAAGTTGTCAAGACATATTTACAGATTACTCGATCAGCACTTTTTCCAGCCGGTCCACCAGAAAATCCATTTCCTCCTCATTGATCACCAGGGGCGGGGAGATGCGGATGGTATGCCCGTGGCTGTCATTGACCACCACGCCCAGCTTCAGCAGTTTGCGGCAGAAATCCATGGCATTGCCGTCTTTCACTTCAATGCCGATGAACAGGCCTTTGCCCCGGACCTCTTTGACATGAACAGACCGGTCGGCAATTTCCTGGATCCGCTGTTTGAGAATGTCTCCTTTCCGGGCCGCCTGCTCTGCCAGTTTTTCTTGTTCAAACACCTTGAGAGAAGCGGTTCCGGCCACACAGGCCAGTGGATACCCCCCGAACGTGGACCCGTCCGATCCTTTGGAGAACACCATGTCCATGAGTGCGGCATTGGTGATGAACACGGACAGGGGCACCAGACCCCCGGACAGGGCTTTGCCTAAGATCACGCCGTCGGGCACGATGTTTTCATGCTCAAAACAGAATTTTTTGCCGGTCCGTCCCATGCCCACCTGGATTTCGTCCGCCACCAGCAGCAGATCATTTTCATCGCACAGCTTGCGAAGCCCTGCCAGAAATCCTTTGGGCGGAATGATCATGCCCCCTTCCCCCTGGAACGGTTCCACCAGAATGCCGCAGGTGTTGGGGGTGACGGCGTTTTTCACGGCATCGAGATCGCCGAATTCCACAGACACGAATCCCGGGGTCAAAGGACCGAACCCTTCTTTGTATTTTTTTGAGGAGGAAAAAGAGACCACGGAAATGGTCCGGCCGTGGAAGTTGTTGTTGAACACAATGATCTCCTGGTTGCCGTCCGGGATGCCTTTTTGCTTGAACCCGTAATACCGCATGGTTTTGATGGCGGTTTCCACGGATTCAACGCCCCCGTTTTTGGGGAGCACCTTGTTGCCGTGACTCCCGAACCGCGGGGCCATCTGGGGCGCGAACCGGGCCGCTTCCGACAGAAAAACGCCCAGGGGATCCGTAAACACCACATTGGACAGCACAGACGCGTAATGGCCGGTCAGCGCATCCATGACCGCGCCCGTGATGGCCGGGTGATGATGGCCGGGATTGGCTGCGGAATAGGCGGCCAGGCAGTCCAGATATTTGTTGCCTTTGTCATCGGTGAGCCAGCAGCCTCTGGCGTGCCGGACCACCACTTGAATGCGCTCATAGTGGTGGGCACCGAAATCGTTTTCCATATGAAAGATGGCATCGTCGGTTTTATCGGAAAAACCGGTGAAATCATGTAGTTTTTTCATGGGGGTCATGGTGTTTGTCTCCTTAATTGTCTGTTTTTATGAGCCGGTATAATTGTTTTTCTTCATGTGTGAGTCCCAGGTGCCGGTCCAGGGTTTTTTCCAGAAAACAGTGGTAAAAATCATGTCTGAGGCTGTCTCGGTTGGCAATGACAAACCAGGGGTTCCGGGTCCAGTTGATGGGGGAACTGTCTTCGTTGTCCACTTCAAAAATGCCCACCAACGCTTCATTTTTATCGGTGATGATGTCAAAGGATCGGCCACCGATGGTCTGGATCAGGTTTTGATGGTCCGGGTGGGTGACCTGCACGGAAAACCGTTTCGGGATATCGCCCATGGCGATGTAACGGATGGCCACGCCTTTTTTTTGTGCTTTGATCAGATCCTTGGACAGATGGCGGTCCGCCTCGGGAAACAACCGGGCGTAAATCTCTTTTTCTGCCCCCTGAATCATGTGCCGGGCTTTTTCCATGACATTGTCATACCCGGTCAAAGTCCAGATGAACTCCAGATCGTTTTTCCGGTCTGCCCGGGCGATCTCGGCTTCAAACGCCTGGATGTTGGATTCAAAGTCCCGCCGAAGCCGGCGCACCAGTTCATCCACGGGCAAGGGTGCATACTGACCCGTGTTGACCTCGATCACAAATCCTTTGGCTGAAAGGCTTCGCAGCACATCGTAGATTCGCGATCTGGCAATGCCTGAGACTTTACTGAGTTGAGATCCGTTGGCCGGATGGTTTCCCAGAAGCGCCATGTAACAGGCGGCTTCGTATTGGGAAAACCCCAGATCCCTGAGTTTGGATTTGTTTTTCAATGATCCGTTCCTGACCTGATTTTATGTGATTCTATATGTTGCTACTCTTATAGCAACATATAGAATAGTATGTTCAGTTGTCAAGTATTTTTATTGACAAGAATATGGATGCAGGCGTACAAATTAATTAGATACCTCTGATGATCTGAAAACTTCCGGTTAGCAATTCCTGACTGAACGTGCCTGCTTGAAAAATATGACTGCCTGTCTGAAGGCGGTTCTGTCCATAACTTGATATGGATAAATTTCCATGAAAGGAGGCCTTATGAAAACAAACAACATTACCATCCGGCTGATGAAAAATGAAGATTTTGATGCGGTGGTCCGGATTGACACCAAAGTGCTGGGCACTGCCAGGCCTGATTATTATGTGAAAAAGTTCCAACGGCTCATCAAATCCAACGACTGTATCGAAACCTCTCTGGTGGCTGAGGATGAAAACAAAAAAGTGGTGGGATTCATTATGGGTGAACTTGTTATCGGGGATTTCGGTATCTGCAATGATGATGCGACACTGGATACGATGGGGGTGGACCCGGAATTTCAGCGCCAGGGGATCGGGAAAAAACTGATCAATGACTTTGTGCTTCACCTGGAACAGCTGGAAGTTCGAAAACTCCACACTCTGGTGGACAAAAACGACAGTCGCCTGATGGGGTTTTATTCTTCCAGTCATTTCAGTCCTTCTGAAACGTTTGTCAATATGGAACGGATGGTTTGAATTTGAACGGTACCTATCTGTGGGAAAGATATCAGTGTGTTTTTTATAAGTGCAGGCAAAGGATTGCATTCTTGCGTCTGAAAAACGGGAGGGGGTGGTAACGTTACTGTTTTTGAAAATAGGTAACGTTAACGGGTGCCAACCGGTGAAAGAGAGTGCTCACCGTGAACATCAGATATCAGAAGACCCATGCCAGTCGGGTGGGGTATTTAAAAAAAGCAATCATTTTTTGTCTGGTATGAATTGTGCATTATTAATTCCCGGTGATCAGATCAAGTAATGGCATTTACTTACCTCCATCATCTGACTCCGCCTTAGGGATGCCGGGACCGCTTGATACCGCCAGGAGCGGTCCCGGTAATCCCCAAGGAATTCCGAAAATTTACAGGAAAGGAGGCCGCCGATGTATGCATTAATTTATGATGATCCGGATCAGAAAAAAACGTTAAAAAAGGTGATTTCGGTTCATAAAAGCAGAAACGATGCGGAACAGGCCCTTTACCGGCGACGCGAAGACCTGCACCGGCCGATCTTGGAATGCCATACCCGCATTGTGTGGGTAGACAGGGCCGTGTCAGCCGGAGAAAAACTAATGGCAAAGGATTTCGCTGACTGGAAAAAAGGTGAAAAAATTCCTGTAGGTGAGTTATACAGTGATGAAGACTGAACAAAAGACCACTTCTTCAGGCGTGGTTCAAAGTCCCCGACCCACACACTCAAATCAAGGGAGATCCGAATGACACAGTCATTTTCAGATACGGCAATCGTGGCATGTGGCACCATACGTCCGGAAATCGAATTTCTGACAGCAAAAAACTTTATAGACACCGACCATATTTATTTTACCACCCCCGGTCTTCACCAGGACATCCGGGAACTGGAACGCCAGCTGGGCAAAACCATTGAAAAAGCAAAATCCCGGGCCAAAGGGGTGATTGTGGTGTACGGAGGCAAATACTGCTATGTCAATGCCGATGAACCCACCCGGCTGATGGCCAACGTGATTTCAGAATATGGTCCAGAGGTCGTGCGGATTCAGGCCAGTCACTGCATGGGCATGCTGGCCGGTCAGGATGAGATGGACCGGATTGCTCAGGAAGTTGCCGGCGGGGAGCCGGTCTGGTTCATGACCCCGGGGTGGGTGAAATTCCGGAAACTGGTGTTCAAGGGCTGGGACAAGGGCATTGCCAACGAGAATTTTCCCCGTCATACGGGCGGGGCTGTGGTGCTGGACGGCATCGGATTCATGGATGACTACATGGAAAAAGATCCTGAGGGATTTCTGGAATATTGTGACTGGATGGGCATTCCCATGCAGGCCTATCCCATCACCCTGGACCGGTTCAAGTCCCTGTTGACCGATCAACTGGCTGTTCTGACAGCGAATCAGGCAGCCATACAATAAGTTTCGATCCGGACCCGGTCTGGCGCAAAATCATTTGCAATCCCTGTGATCCTGATTATAGTATGCGGCAAAGTGAGAGTTGATTACACCTGAGATCCTGCTGACAAAGGAGCGATGCCCATGACCATGGAAATTGAATTTCCCGGCAATAAAAAAGTCAACGCCCGGTACAACGGGTTTACCATTGAAACCGACCAGGCCAGAGAAGAAGGAGGCGACGGCAGTGCGCCCGAGCCGTTTGACCTGTTTCTGGCATCCATGGGCACCTGTGCCGGTATTTATGTGATCTATTTTTGTGAAGAAAGAAAGATCGATACCACGGGGTTGAAAATGTCTTTGTCTTTTGACAGAAACGAACAGACCCATTTGATTGAAAATGTGAATATTGATATCAGCCTGCCCCCGGGGTTTCCCAAAAAATACCGATCCGCGATTATCAAAACCGCCGGGCTGTGCACGGTAAAACGCAATATTCTTAAAGCCCCCGAGTTTAAAGTCACCGCACAGATCCGGGAATCGTAACCTGTTTATACGGCATGGGTAATTGACGGCGGTTCATACCGACAATTCCCGCGTCAGATCGATGCCGTATTTTTTCATGCGGTTCCATACCGTGACCCTTGAGATATTCAGGCGCCGGGCCGCCTGGGTCTGGTTGCCCCGGGACTGTTTCAGCGCCTGAATCAGGGCTGTTTTTTCATCCGTTGCCGGAGACAGGGTTGTTTGTGTGGCATCTTGTGGGTGGTTCGCAATATTGCCGGCCGCCAGTTGCCGGGGCAGGTGGTGCCGCCCGATGGTGGTGTGGTCCGCCACCACAAACGCGTATTCCATGGCGTTTTTCAGTTCCCGGATATTGCCCGGCCAGGGATAGTCCATGAACAACGCCATGGTGGAATTGTCCAGGCCCTGAATCGTTTTGCCCGTTTTTTTGTTGAGGCGCCGGATAAAGGTACGGGTCAGCAGAGGAATATCCTGTTTTCTTTCCCGCAGCGGGGGCAGGTGAATGGGAATGACATTGATTCTGAAAAACAGATCCTGCCGGAACCGGTCCTGTTGGATCAAATTTTCCAAGTTTTTGTTGGTGGCTGTGATGATCCTTACATCCGTGCGGATGGGAGAGATATCCCCCACCCGTTCAAACTGCCCGGATTCCAGGACCCGGAGCAGTTTGGTCTGCAGCGAGATGGGAATGTCACCGATTTCATCCAGAAAAATATCCCCGTGATTGGCAGCTTCGAACCGGCCGATGCGGCTGTTGAACGCCCCCGTGAATGCGCCTTTGACATGCCCGAATAATTCACTTTCCAAAACAGCGTCATTCAGGGCTGCGCAGTTAAGTTGAACAAACGGTCCGTTCTTCCGGGTCCCGCACAAATGGATGGCATTGGCCACCAGCTCCTTGCCTGTGCCGCTTTCCCCTAAGATAATGACCGGTGCCGTGCTTTCCGCCGCTTTTTTGATCATTTCAACCACCTGACGCATGGGCTGGGATCGCCCCACAATGCCGTAAAACTCATCTTCCTGGTTAAAGTGTCTGGATAAAAAAAGGACTTTTTCATCCAGTTTGGCCAGTTCTGAAATATCGGTCAAAGTTTCCACCACGCCCACCACAACCTGGTTTTCGTCCCGCAGCACGGAGGCGTTTTTCAATACCTGCAAAAAACTGCCGTCTTTGCGCCGGATCAGGCACCGGCATTTTTTCATGTCCTGCTGCCCCGGCTCGAACAGCTTGCACCAGATCGAGTTTTTCCGGGTCTGCATGAACCGTTCGCACGCATCACACCCCAGCATGGTACAGGACATGCCCATGGCCTGGGCGGCATCATATCCGGTCAGGGTTTCAAAGGCTTTGTTTACCATGAGAATCCGTCCTTCCGGCCCGATAAACATCAGTCCGTCATTGATGGTGTTGACAATCTTTTTCCAGAAGGTGTTCATGTCATGTTCTTTCACGGGCGGATTCCTTTACAGTCTGATCAATCAATTAAACAGGTGTTAAATATACTGTTAAAATTTAACACCTGTTTAATACCACTGAAGATGCTTTTAAGTCAACCATATGGGTGTGTTATTATTTTTTTCTTTGGATTTCAAAGCGTTATCAAATACATGGGCCTGGTTTGTTTCCAGGCATGCGGGTTGCAGACCAGATATCTGTAAAAATCCAGGCCGGGGTGCCGGCAGATAATCGGGAGACAAGGGTTTGATATGACAAAAAAAATGACATTGAATTTAAAAGGCGTGGTGTCTCCCATGGATCTACTCAAATGTAATGCCTGCCTGACGGCCATGGACCCCGGGGATATTCTGGAAGTGATCCTGGCTGATGAAGAAGTGGTCAACAATCTGACCACGATTCTTCTGCGGTCCAATGATGAAATCCTTTACCGCCAGCATACCCGGGACAGTATCTGTATCGGTATCAGAAAAGGTCCCAGGCAATATGATGAATTCCCATTGCAATTGTAAACTGTTTAAAGGTTGAAATGTTAAAAAAAGGAGGAAACATGCAAATTACCAGAAGGCGCTTTTTCAGGGTCATGGGCGCTGCCGGGGCATCCGTCGCTGTCCGGCCTCCCGCCGGTCATGCCTGGCAGTCCAAGGCCCCCCCGGACCCTTTCGGATGCCTGGTGGACCTGACCCGGTGTGTGGGATGCCGCAAATGCGAGGAAGCCTGCGCCGAAGTCAACGGTCTGCCGGAACCCGAGCGGGTGAACTGCCAGTGCACTATTTTTGAAAAAGACCGGCGGCCGGACCATGATGCCTATACCGTGGTCAACCGGTACTATACCGGCAAAGTGGATGAATTTGACAAACCCGTGCCCACCTTTGCCAAGGTCCAGTGCATGCACTGCCAGGACCCGGCCTGTGTGTCCGCCTGTATTGTGGGGGCGTTGACCAAAGATGAGACCGGTGCAGTCAGATATGATGTGACCAAATGTATCGGTTGCCGGTACTGCATGGTGGCCTGTCCCTTTGAAATTCCGGCGTATGAATATTTTGACCCCATCACCCCGAAGGTGATGAAATGCACGTTCTGTTATGACCGGATTTCCAAACAAGGGGGTGTTCCGGGGTGTGCCACCATCTGTCCCACGGAAGCCATCACCTTCGGCAGGCGGAGCACGCTTCTGGAAGTGGCGAACAAACGGCTGAAAGAAAACCCGGCCCATTATCTGCCGCATATTTACGGGGAAAAGGAAGTGGGCGGCACCTCCTGGATGTATCTGTCCGGGGTGCCCTTTGAACAGGTGAACCTGCCGGCCCTGCCGGAAACCCCGTCCCCGAAACTGTCGGAAACGGTTCAGCATTCGCTGTTCACCTATCTATGGTCTCCCATTCTGCTGTTCGGGGTGCTCGGGGGGCTCATGGCCTGGTTCAATAAAAACGATAACCCCCCGGACAAAGGAGGTGTCTGATGGCACATGCGGCGCAACCCCTGAAGCGGCCTTTGTGGACGCCCGGGGTACTGGTGATGCTGGTATTCATGTTTGCCGGTGCTGTCGCCATTATCGCCCGGTTCACCGGGGGCATCGGATATGTTACCAACCTGACCAATGCCCGGCCCTGGGGAATCTGGGTGGGCATTGACGTGGCCACGGGCGTGGCCCTGGCGGCCGGCGGATTCACCACGGCAGCCCTGGCCCATATTTTCGGCCGTCACTATTATGAACCCGTGACCCGGCCGGCCCTGTTGACCGCTGTTTTGGGCTATACCTTTGTGGTGATTGGGCTTCTGGTGGATATCGGCCGTTCCTGGGCCATCTGGAAACCCATGTTTTACTGGAATTTTAATTCCGTGCTGTTTGAAGTGGCCATGTGCGTGATGATCTATCTCACGGTGCTGTATATCGAGTTTCTACCCATTGTGGCGGAACAGTTCAAGGGCCGGGTGAACCTGCCCGGGATCCTGTCCGGGCTGAACCGCCTGGTGGATGGATTTTTACAGACAGCCGACCGGATTTTAGGCAAGGTCATGTGGGTGTTCATCATTTTAGGGGTGGTATTGTCCTGCATGCACCAGTCCAGCCTGGGGTCGCTTATGCTGGTGGCTCCCACCAAGCTGCATCCCCTGTGGTACACCCCGATTCTGCCGCTGCTGTTTCTCACTTCGGCCATTGCCGTGGGATATCCCATGGTGGTGTTTGAAACCACCCTGACCACGGCGTCGTTCAAGCTGGATTCAGAAGTGAAGATTCTGGCACCCTTGACCAAGATCACCATTTTTCTGCTGGGATTTTACATGGTCCTTAAAATCGGGGACATGGTAATGCGGGGCACCTGGATCTATCTGCTGGACGGCACGTATCAGACCAATTCCTTTTTAGCGGAACTGCTGTTCGGCGTGATGATCCCCTGGATCATGCTGCTGTTTAAACGGGTGCGGCAGTCGGCCAGAGGCGTGTTCACGGCCGCAGCCCTGATCGTGGGCGGTGTGGTGCTCAACCGGGTCAATGTGTTTATTGTCGGGTACCGGTCTCCGTTAACGGAAAGCGGGTATTTTCCGGCGCCATCGGAAATTCTGGTCACACTGGGCCTGATCGCAACCCTGATGTTCATCTACCGGGTGGTGGTCACATATCTGCCCGTATTACAGGCACCCAAGGAGGTATCTTCATGATAAAAAAAATAATGGTTTGCGCCTGCCTGATCCCGTTTCTGGCAGGGGTCTGTGCCGCGGAGGTGTGGAAGGCCCCGGATCAGGAACAGGCCAGGGAACGGGCAAAAGAAACCGTTCCATTTATAAAAGAATACAAGGATGACTGCCAGATCAGCCGGCGCATCTGTCTGATGGATGCCGGAATTTCTTTAGACGATGTCACAACGGTCTATTTTCTTTTAGACAGTCCCATCATCAAGCAAAGGGAAGATCATTACGAACCCGTGCGGTTCGCCCACAAGCGCCATGCGGCCCTGGTCGATGACTGTACCAAATGCCATCACTACCGGCCCAAAGATGAGGATGCCCTGGAAACCACCCGGTGTTCCGCCTGTCACCAGGACAGTTTCAATCCGGAATATCCTGAGCGCATCGGGCTCAAGGCAGCCTATCATCAGCAGTGCATGGAGTGCCACCAGCAGGAAGCCAAAGGTCCCGTGGACTGTACCGGGTGTCACCTCAAACATGTGCCGGATCATAAGGAACTGGTAAAGCTGCCGGACAACCCGGACCCCATTCAGGTCACCCAGGCCTGTCTGGAATGCCATGACACCCAGGGCGAAGACATGCTTAAAACCGCTCACTGGTTGTGGCGGGGACCGTCTCCCTACACCACGGGGCATCGAAAGGACATCCTGCACGGCAAGGGCACGACCGCCCTGAACAATTTCTGAATCAGCCCCATCAGCAACGAGGCTCGTTGCACAAGCTGTCATGCCGGATATGGATGGAAAGACGCGTCGTTTGACTTTACCGATAAAACCAGAATCGACTGTCTGGTGTGCCATGACACTACCGGCACCTATGAAAAAGACCCCCCGGGGGCGGGCATGCCCAAAAAAAAAGTGGACTTGAAGTTTGTGGCCGAAAATGTGGGCCATTCCTCCCGGGCCACCTGCGGGGCCTGCCATTTCAACGGCGGGGGCGGGGATGCCATCAAGCATGCGGACATGTCCCGCCAGCTGCTCACCCCGGATCGAAACTGCGACATTCACATGGGTGGATATGATTTTGACTGTGCGGAATGCCACAAGACCCGGAACCACCAGATTTCCGGGAAAAGCTCTTCCGTGCCTGTGGCCGAAGGGGTGGTAAACTGTGAAAGCTGTCACTCGGAAACCCCGCATTACAGCGGCAATCTGCTGGACCATCACCTGAACGATCACTCCAAAACCCTGGCCTGCAATGTCTGTCATTCACCCGTGTTTGCCAAGTGCAAACCCACCAAAACCTGGTGGGACTGGTCTATGGCCGGAGACAAGGAACGGGAGGTGAAAAAAGACAAATACGGCCAGCCCGATTATAACTGGAAAAAAGGGGAATTCAGGTGGGAGGAGTCCGGACTGCCGGATTACACCTGGTACTCCGGGTATATGGACCGGGTGCTCATGGGAGATAAAGTGGACCTGGATGCGGACGTGATCACCCTGACCGATCCCGTGGGGTCCATCAATGATCCGGGTTCCAGGATCACGGCTTTCAAGATCATGAAAGGCATTCAGCCCATTGATGCGGAACATGCCCATGTGCTGGTGCCCCAGCTGTTTTCCGGGGACAAGGACAACACCACGGCCTACTGGAAAAACCTGGACTGGAATAAAGCATTCCAGGCGGGAATGAAAGCCGTGGATCTGCCTTACAGCGGGGACGTCACATGGAAGGAAACCTGGATGTACTGGCGGATCAACCATGAAGTCATGCCCGCGGACATGGCCTTGTCCTGTGTTCAGTGTCATGAAAGTCTCAAAGGCGACCAGACCTGCAACCGGTGCCACCAGGACAACCGGGATGTGGATTTCAAGGCCCTGGCCCAGAAAGGAACGGATTTTTCTCTGATGAAGTCCCAGGGACGGGATGTGGATCAGTTGATCGACAAAACCGATTACATCAACTTCAAGGCCTTAGGTTACCAAGGCGATCCCATTATTCACGGGGGGCGGTTTAAAAAGCTGCCCATGGGATATCAAAGTCAGTCCCGGACGGAATAATTTAAAAAAATAACAGGTCAAAGGATGCCGCCGCATCCTTTGACCTGTTATTTCCTGGGATATCAAGCGTCAACAATGTCGTAGTATTCAGATGACTTGTCCGGACGGCGCATGATATGAAGCGACAGAATCCGGCTTTCATAATTTTCAACCCGGGTTTTAAGCGCTTCTTTGGCCTGACGGAATTTTACACTCTGAAGGCCTGATATCAATGTTTCCACATCCTTGACCCGTCCTTCGCAGATGGTTCTCGGCCCTTCTCCGATGAGTACTTCCCATTCTTCGGCCACATGAATCCCGATCTCTTCCAGAACGGGGTAATATTGAGACAAAACAAACTGCCGGTATTTTTTGAAATCATCTTTTTCCCGGGTGATGATATCCCAGACCTGATTGAACTTAACCGTTTTTTCGCCGATCTCCATGGAATAGGTGGGTTCTTTTTTCAAGGGAACCAGGACCTTGGTTTTGTAATGCTTGATATAATTGAGCAGGTCTGATTTCAGGTGACGGTATTCAGCGCTTTTCAGGGCCGTTTCCAGCTGCTCCAGGTCATTGCTGACGGTTTCCACGATCACTTCACTGTAGGATCCCACCAGAACGGACCAGCCGGCCACCGTGTGGACTCCCAGACTGTTGATGCCGGGAATGAATTTATTGACGATGAAGTCAGCGTATTCGTCAACCTTTGAAGGAGTGATCGTCCAGTAATGCATCAGTTTTACGGCCATGAGAATCCTCCTGTGCGGCTTTGATGGTTTTTATGTGTTGTTTTATTGTGTGTCAACATGTTGGGCCTGTCCATGTAAACGGCGGTATGGGCCTTATTTTAAACAAAAAAACGGTCAAAGAGGGATTATTTCATAGCTTTCCGATCGAGCCCCCTTAATTTTCCGGACATGAAACGATAGAATCCGGCTTTGATAATTTTCAACATATTGTTTGAGTTTTTTTCTGGTGCGTCTGAATTCACTGTTTTGAAGCGCGGGAATGAGTGATCCGGCATCGGTCACACGGCCTTCACAGAACGTATGGGGTTCGTCTCCGATCAACACTTCCCATTCCCCGGCCACATGGACCCCGATTTTTTCCAGCAACGGGTAAAACTCATGGGTGACAAACTGTTCATAACTCTGATAGTCTTCCGGTTTTAAGGTGATGACATCCCACATCTGGTTGAACTTGACCGTATCCGGCGAAATGCTCATGGAGTAACTGCCCCGTTTGGCTATGGGCATCATGACTTTGGTTTTGTAATCAGTGACAAGGTTGAGCAGGTCCGATTTGAGCAGCCGGTAATCCCTGGTTTTAAGTGCCGTTTCCAGCATGTTCAAATCGCTGCTGACCGTTTCCATGATGATTTCGCTGTAGGATCCCACCAGCACGGACCAGCCGGCCACGGTATGCATTCCCAGCCGGTTTACGCCGGGAATGAATTGTTTGATAATAAAGTCGGCATACGCTTCCTTTGAGGAAGGGTTGATAGTCCAGTAGTGCATCAGTTTTACGGCCATGGCTGTCCTCCTTGTTCGGCTTTCATGTCACTGGCTGGTGCATTGCTGTAATCGGATCATTTCGTGTTGATTATTCACAGTTAAATGGTGTCTGACCGAAAACTCAGAACGCCACGTTTTTCAAGGGGATGACGGCTAAAACTTATTTGAAATTTTTACTTATAATTGAATTGCTTGTTGATTTTTACTGATTTCTGTGTTAATATAACCTATTAATAATTAACGAGATTTTAACAAACGAGAGAAATCGAAAGCAATTCAAATTTCAACACCCAAACAAAACTTCGAGGTTGTTTTGCGTAAAATTTTTGAACCACAAATGACATTCGGGCAGACCCCTATCGACCAAATCAAACTTGACATGAGGGCCAGGGATGAAATTCCCAAGCTGCTTTTGGGGCTCCAGCATATCTATTGCGATCAAGATCTGCGAGAAAAAACGTTTTTGCCATCCTCAAAAATGTGATTCCGGAAGACACTGACTCCAGAAATGGACGTCCGGGAATGGACCTGTGGAAAATCCTTGTGATGGGCACCATCCGGCTCAATTGCAATTGGGATTACGATAAGCTCCAGGAGAATGGTGAACAACCACAGAACATTAAAGGCAGATGCTGGGACATGGTATGATGGACGATGACATCACCTATCCGCTTCAGACCCTGAAAGATAATGTCAGGCTTCTGACACCTGACGTTCTTGATAAAATCAACACCCTGGTTGTACAAGTAGGTCATAAACTTCTGATGAAAAAAAAACTTCGGACGATGAGACATTGATGGGACGGTGTGACTCATTCGTTGTTGAAACCGATGTTCATTTTCCCACAGACATCAACCTGCTTTTTGATGCAGTCCGAAAAATGATTCAAATTGCCGCTATTATCAGCCAGGGCATTGGAACGAGTATGTGGCGGCAATCAGCATATAATATCAAAAAATTTAAACGGCTATATCGGATAGTTCAGCGATTGAAACATTCCACATCCAAGGATGAAAAGAAAAAGGCCAAAAAAGCTCGGCAGATTATGGATGCCCACAAAGCGTATATCGAGCTTGCTGAAAAATACATTTTAAAGGCGAAATCGACCATTGAAATGATGGAGTCATCCGATATTATTAATGCGGTCCGAGCCCAAGAGTTGCAAACATATATCAATTTCGCGCTTTGGCAAATTGATCTCATAAAACGCCGGGTGTTACAGGATGAAAAAATCCCGCATAGAGACAAGATTTTTTCAATTTTCGAACCTCACACGGAATGGATTTCAAAAGGCAAAGCCGGTGTTCCCCAGGAATTGGGACTGCGGGTATGCATCCTGGAAGACCAGTATGGGTTTATCCTGCACCACCGGGTGATGGAGAAAGAAACCGATGATAAGGTGGCAGTTGCAATGGTAAGATCGGCACAAAACAAAGTTTCTGGCCTCAAGGGATGCAGTTTTGATAAAGGATTTTATACCCCTGGTAACAAAATGGACCTGAAAAAAACATTGAATATTTTGGTGCTCCCGAAAAAAAGGCAGATGCAACAAGGCTGAATGTGAAGAAGAAACAGCAAAGGATTTTATTCGTTTTAAAAGAAAACATTCAGCGGTTGAATCGGCTATAAACGGGTTGGAAAATCATGGTCTGGACAGATGCCCGGATCATGGTATTCAAGGATTTAAAAGATACGTGGGCCTGTCTGTTCTGGCAAGAAACCTCCAGATCATGGGGCATAATATACAACAAAAAGGATTGAAACAGCTGCAACGGTTTGAACAGCGCAAAGCCGCTTAAAAACAGGCCATTGCATCAAAAACAGCACGTCAAACACTACAGGTGTGCCCGAAAAATGGGAAAGTCGTCAAAAAACGACTATCATGAAAGCACTTTCCCCGGTTTGTGATAGCAGGAGGACCAACAATTGAAAATTTTGTCAGGCATGTGCCCCGGAAAATCTCAAAATCGGGGTTTCCGGCCAGCCACTAAATGAGACAGCCGCATTTGTCAACCAAAATATGGAGTTACACGCACGTCCCTCAGGACGGCCGGGCCACCGGTACCGGGACCCTGGATTTGGACATCACACCGCTGGCAGTACTTCCCAGCATCATTTTTTCAAATTCATTATGACCATGGATCCGGAGATTTCCAGCGCTTCGTCCGGGGCCTCCTCTCTGGCAGCCGGTTCGGGTTTCGCCGGTTTGGGCGGACCGAACATCACATGGATGAATTTCACATACCAGGCCGCGGACTGAATCTGGATGATATAGGCCAGCGATATGAACAGGGCAATGGTCAGGCCCTCTTTTCCGAACGCGGTCATGGCAATGGCCAGGGCAATGGACAGATCCCGCATGACCACACCGAACACCATGGCAATGGCATCTTCCCGCTGGAACAGAAACCGGCCGGCAACGGTCAGAAATACATAGGAGACCAGATAAAACACGACCAAAGGCAGCAGGATAATGAGAATATCGCCGGGATTGGCAATGATGTGCCTGGCTTTCAAAGACATGGCCACAAACGCGATGAGCACCACGCCCAGGGCTGAAAACGGCGGGAATTTGGGTTTGACTCTGTCATTCCATTTCTGGGCCCCATATTTTTTTACCCCATAGGTCTGGGTCAACAGGCCCACCACCAGGGGAAAGAACACAAAAATGGCAATCTGTTTGAACATGTGGAGCATATCCACGTCAATGGTGGCGCCCATGAACACCTTGGTGTAGACGGGTGCGGCCAGAGATCCGATGACCAGGCCGAATACCACCATTTTGATGGCAGCTTCCTTGCTGCCTTTGGCAAACCCGGTCCAGGAAATGGTCATTCCGGATGTGGGCAGCACCCCGATCAGAAACAGCCCTACGGCCCACAGCCCGTATTTGGGGTCCTGGCCGGACAAAAAAAGCTTGCCGATGAAAAACGCCAGCAGCGGGATGAGAATGAAATTGATGACCTGGGTGGCGGTCTGCAGTTTGAGATCCCGGCCCTTGAAAATGGTTTTCACATTCAGGGTCACCATCATGGGATATACCATGACAAAGGTCACGGGAATAATGAACTGTTTTAAAAAACCGGCATCAAACAGGTATCCGAAGATCAATCCAAAGCCCATGGCCACGGGGATGGTCCATACCAGGTTTTTCTGAATGAATGTCAACGCTTTGATCATGACTGTTTTTCCTTATGATGAAGTGCTGCCGTAGCGTCAGCATCGTTGAAGTTTTTTTTGGACACAAAATGAATGGGACAGGACGACCGGAATTTGCAGTAAATATCCGGGTCTCGGCATTCCAGGCACTCTTCGCATAAATGGATGCCGTGTTTCAAACAAATATAACTGGTCTCCCTGTCCGGATGGTTGATGCATCTGCCCATGGTTTTCTCCTGTTCAATGACGGTCTGAAAGAATAGCGTTCAGATTTTTTTCCAGCGCTTCTTTGGGTTGAACGCCCACGAATCGTTTGATTTCTTTGCCCTGGTCAAACAATATAAATGTGGGAATGCTCTGGACCATATAATGGGTGGCCACATCCGGCCGGGAATTGATATCGATTTCCACCATTGTGACCCGGCCCTGATATTTTTCTGCCAGATCTTTGATCACGGGCGCCATCTGCCGGCAGGGGCTGCACCAGGTTGCACTGAAATCCACCAAAGCCACCTGATTTTTTAAACCGGGGTCCATCTGGGTAATTTCCATTTTTGATAATCCTTTTTCAGTCTCAGGTTTTTGATCAATCATGCCTGTTGATTATCATAATCAAAAATCGTGCCGAGAAAAGATTATCTGGAAAAACCATGGCAATACCCGCCCGGGACAAAGGTTTTCACTTGATACGCTGTAAAAAGGAAAACCGGTTTGTGGCCCGTTACCCGGGAAACGGGTCGTTTTTCAGCAAAACGGTAACGTTACGCTTTGCCGGCCGTGAAACCGGTGGCAAACATCGCTTGTTTGAATATTGTTTCACCCCTTGCAAAGGTATCTGCCGCATCCGTCAATGCCAGGCAAAGATCCATGGCAGTTACCAGTTCCACCCGGCCGGTCTCCAGATGCATGCGGGTGCACACGGACTGCACCACATCCCGGGCCAGGGTGTACACATAATTGGGGGCGGACAGACAGGGGATCTCCGCGTCATGATTGCCGGAGACAAACGCGGCTTCACAGTCCCGGCGGTCCAGGGAATTCCAGGTTCTGCAGATAAAGGGACGCTGGTCATACACCATGCAGGCATGGTGATCCAGAAAAATACACGGGGTCTGGTCCTTGATCGCCACCCGCTGTGCCAGGGACTGTCCCCGGGTATGGGCCAGGTTGTCGCGAATCCGGGTTTTCAGGTGACGTTGTTCATCCGGGGTGAAGCACGCCTGGATATGGGCGCTGAGCAATATCGCTTCCAGCGGGGTCACATGGATGCGGGAATGGCAGCAGAAACTGCATCCGCTGGCGCAGTCCGGCGCCGGGGATTCGCAGGTCAATGCCACGGAAACCAGCACCCGGGCCGCTGCATCCGTTACCTGGGTGATCATGGGAAACAGGGTCCCGGATGAATTCCGGGTCTCTTTTTGAGCGGCATCGGCGATCTGAAAAAAATAAGCGGACAAGGCATCTGTGTCCGGCGGGGTCTGATCCTGCATGACGTCTCCAATCGTTTTGTAAGACAGGCAGCGATCTGAAAGAATTCGCCAGAGGGATGTCTGGAACTTACCGGTTGTTTATTTCAGCTACCTTACCCTATTCAGGATCCCCGGTCAAGGAACCGAAAATTACTACCATCAGATTTTCTGTCACGCCAGGGTTGGGAAGTACCTATCGTTCAAATGATATGAATACAAAAGCTATTGACATACCAAATATTATAGACTAACAATGATCATTGTCGACATTCGACAATGATCAGGTTTTGGTTCTATCTATATTGATGAGGATTAGAGCGTATGAACATAAACTGAAGTATCTACTCACAATATCGGGTATTTAATTGGTTTTTTGAAAATGAAACCGATTGAAATCAGGTGGAAAAGAAAAATTTCCACCACAAACTAACGGGAAAGAAAGCTATTTTTAAAGTTTTTGATCCTAAAAATTAAAGGGAGAGATCACATGAAGAAAATTTTATTACTCAGTACGATGCTAATGGCAATTTTTATTTTTACAACAAATGCTGTTGCCGTGGACACGCTCGAAAAGATTTCAAACAGCGGTACATTTATTGTTGGAGCAAGAGATGGCGCTATTCCCTTTGGTTTCCACAATGACCAAAATGAACATGTCGGTTTTAGTCTTGATCTTGCAAAAGAGTTTCATAAAGCTTTGGAAGAAAAAATTGGTAAAACCCTTGAGCTTAAAACGATTGTTGTCAATCCAAAAACCAGAATACCTCTGGTTGCAAATGGGAATGTGCATATTGTCACAGGTTCTGCAACGCATACAATTCCCCGTGAAGACACGGTTGATTTTTCATTGACTTTTTTCCTTACTGGCAGCCAATTACTGGTGAAAAAAGACAAGGGGTATGCTTCTGTAAAAGATCTGTCCGGCAAAAAGATTGGTGCGGCTCAAGGTTCAACCAATGAGAAAACAATTCGTGAGCTTAATAAATCAGGATATTTTAATCCAGAAGCAAAATTGGTCATTTATCAAGAGCATACCCAGGGAATGCTGGCGCTCAATAATGGTATAATTGAAGCTTACTGCGGTGATGGAAGTCATTTGGCGGGCATGAAAAGCAAAGCAAAAAACTCCGATGATTATATCATCATTGGCGAAATGCTTTCTTATGATCCTTATGCTTTTATCCTTCCGGAAAACGATTCCAATTTCAGGGATTTTATTAATGAACAACTTATCAGGATGTTTGTTGATGGAAGATATATGACCTATTATGATAAATGGTTCGGCGCCAATGGCGTAGTGCCTTTCCCAATGACTGATGATTTTAGAACATTAATCAAACTGCAATCCTGGCCCTTGTAATATTCCGGTGTGATTTTTTAAATACATTTGGGGGGCTCGCTTTATGGAGCCCCTCAGTCCGTCGATGGAGTATCATATGTTAAACTATGACTTTAAATGGTCTATTTTATGGGAAGAACCCTACGGTGGCTGGATACTGGAAGGCGTGGCAACGACCCTTAAATTAGGGGCTCTGTGTTGTCTCTTTTCTTTTATACTTGGGGTTATAATTGGCACTTTACGGATTACCAATTATAAACCTCTGAGAGTTTTTGCAGAAGCCTACACGGAACTTTTCCGGGATATTCCTTTACTGGTACAACTTTTTTTCTGGTATTTTGCCGTACCATCTCTTATGCCTGAAACCATGAGAGTATGGGTCTATCAAGAAATTCCAAATTTTGAATTTTGGGTGGTTGTTGTTGGCCTTTCTTTATATTCATCTTCCAGAATGGCTGAACAAATCCGGGCGGGAATAAACTCAATTTCTCCGGATCAGTTTAACGCCGCCCTGAGTACCGGATTCAGCCATTATCAGGCCTATCGGTATGTAATTATCCCCCTTGCCGTGAGGCTTGTTATTCCACCTCTGACCACTGAAACATTAACGGTCTTTAAAAATACGGCCCTTGCTATGACAGTAGGCGTGCTGGAAACAACATTCATGAGTCAACAGGTTGAGGCATATACGTTCCACGGGCTTGAAGCAACAACGGCTGCCTGTGTCATTTATATGATCATAACACTGATCGTGGTTGGAACCATGAATTGGATTGAGAAAATGTTGGCGGTCCCAGGCCTTATCATCAGAAAAGGAGCCAACTCATGAGTTTTGAATGGCAGGTTATCACCAACAATTTTTCCTTTTTAATGGGAGGCCTTGTAACCACCTTCCAGTTAGCAGTCATTGCTATCTCAGGAGGACTGGCACTTGGAATATTGGTGGGAATGGCGCGCTTGAGTTCTATCAAGCCCATATACTATCCAGCCACATTGTTTGTTAATCTTATGCGAACCCAACCCCTTATCCTTGTCATATTCTGGTTTTATTTTTTGATACCAATTGTTTTGGGAAAACCCATTGACGCCTTCACATCAGCTGCTATCGCTTTTATTATTTTTGAAGCATCTTATTTTGCTGAAATCATAAGAGCAGGCATTCAATCGATATCAAAAGGTCAGGTGGAAGCGGCATATTCTACTGGATTTACATATTGGCAGGCCATGAGGTATTTCATTATTCCACAGGCGTTAAAAAACATGCTGCCCTCTCTTATCACGCAAGGGGTCGTCGTATTCCAGGACACTTCTCTGGCCTATGTCATAGGATTGCGGGAATTTTTGAGATCTGCGAATGTGGTGGACGCCAGAGAGATGAGAAGTGTTGAACTATATTTGTTCGTAGGCTTAGTCTATTTCATGATTTGCTTTAGTATGAGCCGGATTTGTAAAAGAATGGAACTTAAGAAAGGGGCTGCATAAGATGATTGAAATAATTAATGTTAGCAAGTGGTTTGGAGACCTCAAAGTCCTTGACAATGTAAACGAGACGATCAATAAGGGGCAGGTTGTCGTTATTTGCGGCCCTTCAGGTTCTGGTAAAAGCACGCTGTTGAAATCGCTCAACGGATTGGAGCCTTTTCAAGAAGGCGATATCCGGGTGGATGGAATTTCGCTTATAGATCCCAAAATAAATTTTATAAAACTCAGACAAAAGATGGGAATGGTATTTCAACGATTTGAACTTTATCCACATCTGAAAGTAATAGAGAATATAACAATTGCACCCATCAAAGTGCTGAATCAATCTAAAGCCCAGGCAAACAAAAAAGCGTTGGAACTTCTTGAAAGAGTCGGAATCCCGGAACAGGCGAATAAATACCCTGGCAATCTTTCTGGAGGTCAGCAGCAGCGCGTTGCAATTGCCAGAGCACTTGCCATGGAACCGGATATCATGCTTTTTGATGAACCCACCTCTGCGCTGGATCCAGAGATGATAAAAGAGGTTTTAGACGTAATGGTGGACCTGGCAAAGTCAGGTATGACAATGGTCGTTGTGACTCATGAAATGGGATTTGCAAAGGAGGTGGCTGATGAAATCATTTTTATGGATGAAGGACGAATAATTGAAAGAGGAACGGACAAGACCTTTTTTGAAAATCCTGAAAGTGATCGAGCAAAAGATTTTTTGAGTAAAATTTTAATTTAGTCTTTGATATCTATTATATAATTAATACTCAATTGAATTTTGATGATTGAGGATTGGTTTTTGTTATAATGAACATGACAATTGCTATAAAAGAAGACGTATCGATTGATGAATGATTTTAAAAAAGAGACATATAGCGAAAAAGTCGCAAATTATATAAAAGTTCGCATTTTAAATGGCAATCTCAGTCCAGGTGACCCCATTAAAGAGACAGATATTGCTTCACAACTCTCCATCAGTCGGGCTCCTGTAAGAGAAGCGATGCTGATATTACTACGAGAAGGGCTTATAGAAATACACCCTCAAAGAGGAAAAAAGGTTACATCTCTTTCAGCAAAACAGATCAAAAACAGTTATTTTACTGGAGGGGTGCTTGAAGCCGCCGCAGTAGCGCAAGCCATCGAACGTTATACGGATAAAGATATTGCTCAATTGGACGGAATCATTTCAAAAATGAAACAAGTTGCAGACAAAAATGGGTCTGTATCAGATCAAGCGCCATTGGATAAAGCGTTCCATGATCTCCTGTTTTCCCGCATTGACAATGAATTAATCGTAGAACTTTGCCGTCGAACGTGCCAGGGGATATCAAAATTTCTCCTATACAGACAGTGGGTTAAATTGTTTCCTGCAATAAAAGTTTACGAACGACATAAAGAAATTGTTGACGCATTGAAAACAAAAGATCCCCAGGTTATTGAGGTTGTGATTAGAAATCATTATGTGGAATCGGGTGAAAGAATGTCTGTTTTCGGCGCAGATATGTCTAAGGATGAGAATTAAAACGATTCTGAACAAATATAATCGATCGAAAATTAATACTAATATTTTAAAAAGCGAGGATACAAAATGAATTTTACAAAATTCCCCAGGAGAAACTATTTACAGGGGCCAACGCCCATTGAGCCTATGCCGGCATTAAGTAAAGTGCTTGGCAAAGATGTCAATCTGTATATCAAACGCGATGATCTGTTGCCCGGGGCCGGTGGCGGCAATAAAACCAGAAAACTTGAATTCTGCATGGCAGATGCTCTTGAGAAGAAAGCAAATGCCATCATTACCTGTGGTGCCGTCCAGTCAAACCATGCAAGACTGACAGCCTCCTGGTCTGCCAAAGAAGGTCTTGATTGTCATTTGGTCCTTGAAGAGCGGGTTAAAGGCTCTTATAAGACAGATGCCAGCGGAAACAATTTTTTGTTTGAACTGCTTGGTGTTAAAAGTATTACGGTGGTTGCAGGTGGTTCAGATATGATGGCGGAAATGGGTAAAAAAGCGGATGAGCTTACCGCTGCTGGTCAAAAACCCTATATCATTCCAGGTGGCGCCTCTAATACAATCGGTGCTACAGGATATGCAGCCTGCGCTGAAGAAATGATGACCCAGCTCAATGACATGCGGCTTAAAATAAATCACATTGTGGTGCCCTCTGGGTCTGCTGGCACCCATGCAGGTATGGTGGTCGGCATGACAGGTGTGAACGGTAATATTCCTATTAGTGGCGTGAACGTATCAAGAGCCAAAAATGTTCAGGAAGATATTGTTTATAAACTGGCAGTGGATACAGCGGAAAGGCTTGATATAAAAGGTGGAGTTAAGCGTGAAGATATTGTGTGTTTTGATCAGTATGTCGGTCCTGGCTATTCTATACCGACAGATGCGATGGTTGAAGCAGTGAAGCTCTTTGCTAAAAATGAGGCCATTCTTCTTGATCCGGTTTATTCAGGTAAAACAGCGGCAGGACTCATTGATATTGTGCGTAAAGGTCATTTTTCAAAAGGATCTAATGTGTTATTCCTTCATACAGGCGGATCCCCTGCCTTGTATGCTTATATGGATACGTTCAGGCAGTAAATGACGTTAAAAAAAAGAGGGCACCTTTCAGGCGCCCTCTTTTTTTATGGATGTTTGACCATCCGGACGATCGCTTCGGCCAGGACCTGGGACGCGTCAATGGTGTCAAGGGGCAGATCGTTTCCGCCCAGGGCGCTTAGTTCCGTGCATGCCACAATGGCCACTCCAACCCCCTGGTCTTTTAAATGGTCACAGACCTGAGCATACTGGCGGTGAAGATCCAAAGATATGCCTCCGGCTTTCACCTGCCGGATGATATTGAACAGCCGGTCCTGGTGTTCCTTGTCCGGCCACACTTCTGTCATTCCCAGGGTGTCAAACCGGCGGGTATACAGTTTTGTGATGGCCACGGCCGGCGATGCCAGCATTCCGATGTGTGTTTCCCTGGCGAAATCGGCCTTCACCTGATTCACCACCAGATCAATCATGTTGATTACCGGAATTTTCACTGCCTCCTGCACGGCATCATAATAAAAATGGGCCGTGTTGCAGGGGATCACCAGAAAATCCGCGCCCCATGCCTCCAGGCGCCGGCCCATGTCCGCCATGACCGGGCCGGGATCTTCACCGTTCCCTTCGATGATGGCTTTGATGCGGGAGGGTACCTTGGGATTGTTGTCCACGATGCACCGGATATGGTCTTTGTCATCCATGGCTGGTGTCAGGCGGATGATCCGCTGCATCAGGTCCACCGTGGCCTCGGGTCCCATGCCGCCGATGATGCCTGCCACTTTTTCGTTTTTTTGTGTCATTTTTTCGGCTGCCGTGTTTGTTGGCGCGGCCGCCTGACGATACAAGGCGGCCGCAGGGTTATATCATTTTCTGAAGGAATCCATGTACGCATACAGGGCCGGTGATCCGCCCGTGTGCAGAAACAGCACATTGGTGCCCGGAGCGAAATGGCCTTTTCTCACCCGATCAACAAGGCCGGCCGCAGTCTTGCCCGAGTACACCGGATCCAGCAGAATCGCTTCGGTCTGCGCAAACAGTTTCACGGCCTCCACCATACTGTCCGTGGGAATGGAATATCCCGGTCCCACATACTGGTCAAAACACACCACACTGTCTCTGGGGATTTCCTTTTTGACCCCCAGCTTGGCTGCGGTCTCTTTTGCCAGTTTGTAAACGATCTCTTCCTGGACCATCTTTTCTCTGGACACATTCATACCGCTCACGGGGATGCCGGTTTCCATGGCCGTCATGCCCACCACCATGCCGGCGTGGGTCCCGGCGGAACCCGACGGCACCACAATGTGATCAATGTTTAAGTGCAGGTCATTGAGCTGGGTCATGGTTTCTGCGGCACAGGCGGCATATCCTAAGGCCCCGATGGCATTGGAGGCCCCGCCGGGAATGATATAAGGCGTTTTGCCTTCTTCAGACAACCCGGCTGCCTTTTTTTCCATGGCCCCCATCATGTCGCTCCCGCCGGGCACCACCTCGATGCTCTTGACTCCCAGCAGCTGAAACAGAAAATTGTTGCCGCTGGCATCTGTCTTGTAACTGCCCTTTACCCGTTCTTCCAGAATCAGATGGCAGTCAAGCCCTTCTTTGACGGCCCATGCCAGGGTCAGCCGGCAATGGTTGGACTGCACGGCACCGCAGGTGATGATGGTGTCTGCTTTTTTTTCCATGGCATCGGCAATGCAGAATTCCAGTTTCCGGGTTTTGTTGCCCCCGGCAGCACCGGGCAGCTGGTCGTCGCGTTTGACAAACAGGTTGACTTTTCCGCCCAACGCCTGGCTCAATGCAGGCATGGGTTCAATGGCAGTGGGGGTCTGAATATATTTCCGTCTGGGAAATCGTGTAAAATTCATGGGGTTCCTTTTTATATATTGTTTTTTTAAATGGTGCTTGTTTTATGACGGCAATTGAAAAACCGCTTCCACCTCAATGGCGGCGTTCAGGGGCAAAGCCCCGACCTGGAACGCACTGCGGGCAGGAAACGGTTCTGTGAAATACTGGTCATACACGGCGTTGACCGCCTTGAAATTGTTGATATCCGACAGAAAAACAGTCGTTTTCACGGCATCTGCCAGCCCGGCGCCGGCGCTTTTGGCAATGGCGGACAGGTTCTTGAAAACCTGATGGGCCTGTTCCTCAATGGTCCCTGTCACCAGCTGACCCGTTGCCGGATCAATGGGAAGCTGGCCGGAAGTAAACAAAAATCCGTTGGCGGCCACGGCCTGGGAATATGGGCCGATGGCTTTTGGGGCGTTGTCTGTTGCAATAATCTGTCTGTTCATGGTTTGTGGTCTCCATTTTTTTATTCAGGTTCACGGGGCAGCACACTGGCCGCCACATCTGCAATGATCTGGGCAATTGATTCACAGTCCGCCAGATCAAAGGTCAGGGGAATTCTCATGTCGCACATGCCGGCCAATATGCGGTCAGTATTAGGCAATTCGGGCAGATTGTCAAAATATTTCCAGCTGCTGTAGGCGCTGGTGAATCCCACCGGCCGTTTGTTGCCGAACCATTTGAGTTCCACGCCCCGCAAAAGGCAGGTATCCAGAAACCGGAGGATCACGGTGGGATCCTCCGTGTTAAGGTTAAACTGGATGGAGCTGCCCACATACTGCTCCTTTGGGTCCCGCTTTGGACAGAAAAGGCCCGGGATCTGATTCAGCCGGGATTCCAGGAACTGATACCGCCGGTTCCACCTTTGGCACTGGTCATCCAGGATCTTGAGCTGGGGTCTTAGAATCGCGGCCCGCAGGTCGTCCATGCGGCAGGAATAATTGGGCACCAGTTCCCGGATTGATTCAAACACGGCATCATCCGGCCGGGACAGGTGTCGGTCATAATTCATGTAAGACCCGGAATAGATGATGGCTCTGGCCATCAGGTCCGGATCATCCGTGACCAGCAGACCCCCTTCGCCGGAGTTCATGTGCTTGTAGGTCTGGGTGCTGAAGCAGGCGGCCGTGCCAAAAGAACCGGACAGTTTTCCGTTCCACCGGGCCCCCATGGTGTGGGCGCAGTCTTCGATCAACGTGATCCCTTGCTGCCGGCATATCTCCATGATCCGGTCCATGTCGGCAATGTGGCCCCGCATATGAGACATCATGAACCATTTGACATCCTTTTCCGCCGCCTTGGCCGCCAGGTCGTCAAAATCGATGGTATAGTCATCCGTGATCTCCACCAGAATGATTTTAGCCCCCGTGTTATGGATGGCGCCCGGCACGGGTGCCAGGGTATAGGCATTGCACAGAATGCGGTCCCCGGGTCTGACCCCGGCGCTTTTCAACGCCAGATACATGGCACTGCCGCAGGAGGCGCAGGCAAGACAGTATTGGCTGCCCATATATGCGGCAAACTCTTTTTCCAGCAGCGCGGTTTCAGAAACCTCATCTTTGACCACATTGTACCGGTGAAGCCGTCCCGACTGCAATACACGGACGGCACTGTCAATGGCCGGCTGGGAAATGGGTTCCTGCCGGGTAAAGCTTTTTGAAAACATCATGGGTTGATCGGTTTGTACAGGCATATCCATCCACCTTGGTATTCTGACAACGGTTATGAGTAATGTTTCTGGGAATAGACATTGAAATCCCATTCCTGATCCGGGAAGAATTTTTTCAGCCGCCAGTCACAGGCCCGGGCATGACCTTCCATGCCCTCCACCCGGGACAACCGGGAGGCCCGGGAGCTGATTTCCAGACAGGCCTGTTTTTCAATTTCCTGAAATGTGCAGATTTTGAGAAATTTGTGCACGTTCAGGCCGCCGGAATAATACCCGGCTTTGCGGGTGGGCAGTATGTGGTTGGTGCCCGAACATTTGTCTCCCTGGGCCACGGTACAGTAATCCCCGATAAACAGAGAGCCATAGGCCGTGAGGCGATCGCACCACCACTGGTTGTCTTTGGTCATCACCTGGACATGTTCGGGGGCATATTGGTCGCTGACTGCAGCCATCTCCTGCCAGTCGTCACACAGGACAATTTCCCCATAATTCCGCCAGGATGCGGCAGCCACTTCCGGATCCGGCAGATCATCGATTACATGGGGCATTATCTTCAATACCTGTTCCCCCAGCTGTCTGGAGTCAGTGAACAGCCACACCGGAGAGTCATACCCATGCTCGGCCTGGGACACCAGGTCCACGGCAATGGTCATGGGATCGGCCGTGTTATCGGCAATCACGGCGGATTCCGTGGGTCCGGCAAATACATCGATGGCGCATACACCGGATCCGGCCAGCAGGGCCTTGGCTTCCGCCACATAGGCATTGCCGGGACCGGCCAGAATATTGGCCCGTTTTCCCGTAAACAGTCCGAAGGCCATGGAGGCAATGGCCTGGACCCCGCCCATCTCCAGAATGATATCGGCTCCGGATATGTCCATGGCATAGGCCACGGCCGGATCAATGCTCTTTCCCCGGGGAGGGGAGGCGGCAATCACGGTTTTCACACCGGCCGCCTTGGCCGTGGCCACACTCATGACAGCGGAACAGGCATGGGCGAAACGGCCCCCGGGGATATAACACCCGGCCACATCCATGGGAATAATGCGCTGTCCCAGACGGACTCCGGGATAAATCTGGGTTTCAAATTCTTTGATGCTGTCCCGCTGGGCTTTGGCAAACGCCGACACCTGCTGGTGGGCAAACCGGATATCTTCTTTGACAGAGTCCGGAACCGTGTCAATCAACTGCTGTTTTTTCTCTTCACTGAGAATGAACGGGTCGGTCCAGTTGTCAAACTTCAGTGCCAGAGCTTCCACGGCTTTTTCCCGGTCCGCCCGGATATCGGCCAGCATCTTTTCAACGGCCGGCCGGATGGTTTCACTGTGGGATTCAGCGGTTTTCACCGCTTTTTTTAAATGCTGCATTTATCGTGTTCTCCATATTTGATTAAGGTCACGCATCTGTTGTGTCATTATCTGTTCTGATTCTTTTGAAGATATCAATATCCAAACGCTTTGGGCAGCCAGAGGCAGAATCCCGGGATATAGGCCACAGTAAACACGGCCAGGATCTCCACAATGGAAAAGGGAATCGCCTTGACCGATATTTCTTCGATACTCACTTTTCCGATACCGGATGCAATGAACAGGTTTTCCCCTAACGGCGGTGTTTCAAACCCGATTTCACAACACATCACCAGTACCACGCCAAAATGGATGGGGTCTACGCCCAGGCTGGTCATGACCGGCAAAAGCACGGGTGTCACCAGCATTATGGTGGCCAGGGTCTCCATGAACATGCCGATCATGATCAGGAAAATGATGACCAGTGCCCAGATAATGAACACATTGCCGGTCAGGGCCAGCAGCCAGGCGGCAATGGCATCCGGGATCTTGTACTGCACCAGGAGCCGGCCGAATGCCTGGGCCGTGAACAGGATGATCAACACCCGGCCCGACAGCCAGGTGGTGGAATCCAAAGACTTGAAAATGGCGGGCAGTTTGAGCTCCTGGTAGATGAAAATGCCCACGAACAGGGTATAGAAAATCGAGACAATGGCGGCTTCCGTAGGCGTGAAAAACCCGGAATATATGCCGCCCAGAATCACTACCGGCGCCATCAAAGCCCAGAATCCATCCTTGATGGTCACCAGGGTTTTCTTTAAAGACCATTCGTCCTCATTGGGTTTGTATCCCTTTTTTTTGCTGATCACATAGTTGAGAATAATGATACCGGATGCGATGAGCAGGCCGGGAAACACCCCGGCGATGAACAGCTGGGTGATGGATACGCTGGCCGTCACCCCATAGATCACCATGGGAATACTGGGGGGAATCACAATACCTAAGCCCCCGGAAGACGCCGTGACAGCCGAGGCATAGCCGCGGTCATATCCTTTTCTGGTCATGGCCGGAATCATGAGCATGCCCACGGCGGCCGTGGTGGCCGGACCGGACCCGGATATGGCGCCGAAAAACAGGCAGGCCAGCACCGTGGAGGCACCCAGGCCTCCGGCCATCCGGCCTGCCAGAACTTCAGCCACTGCCACCAGGCGCCTGGAAATGCCGGATCCCTGCATCAAAGCCCCGGACAGGATAAAAGCCGGCAGGGCCATGACCGGAAACGAATTGACCGCGTTATAGGCGATCTGCACCAGGGTGGTCACATCCTTGCCGATGGACATGAATGCAGCCATGGCCGCCATGCCCAAGGCCACGGCAATGGGGGCACCGATCACCAGAAGAATGCCGAATGCGCCGAACAATACCGATGAAATCATGCCATCCTCCCTTCATCGTTTGAATCGATTTTCATGTCCCGCTTGATATCTTCCAGATCTGTCGAAATATCGTCCACATCCACGATGTCTCTTTTCAGAATGTGTTTCAGGATATTGACCTGGATGATCCGGATGCTCATGAGGGTGAATGTGAAGGGAAACAGCATGTAAATATACTGCATGGGGATATCCAGGGCCGGCGAATAAAACGGATATTCCATCATATCCCGGATGACTTCAATGCTTTTAACCGTCATGATGGCGTTGAACACCAGCCATATGCCGTCGGCGATGAGCTGGGACACATCGCCCACGATTTTTGGAAACAGTTTGAACTGAAAGGTGACCCGGTTATGGGCCCCCAGCCGGGCTGCATAGGATGCGCCCAGAAAGGCGAACCAGACAAAGGCGAACCGGGATGCTTCCTCGCTCCAGGCCAGCGAATTCTGGAAAACGGTCCGCATGATCACCTGAAAGAACAGGAGGATGACAAAAAAGCTCAAGAAAAATTTACACAGATATCCTTCGATATTATCCAGGATCGTGATTGACGTTTTAAGCACGCGGCTGAGAGTCACTTTTCTGCTCCTCACCAAAAAATTTTTTCAAGGAGGGTGCCCTGGATTACAGAGCACCCTCTTCGGCTTCAACCGTTGATACCAGGCAGGTGATTACTGGGCCTGTCTGGCTTTATCCGCTTTTTCAAGCTCTGCCACCACTTCCATGACAGCGTCTTTGCCGCCGACTTTGTCATAGTATTCAGGCCACACGTTTTCCTTGGCCACTTGAATCATTTTGTCTTCGTCAGAAAATTCACTGTATTCCATGCCGGCGTCCAGCATGGCCTGGAGGGCTTTTTCAGATTCTTCCATCTGGAACAGCACACAATACTGCTGGGCTTCGATGCCGGCCCGGATCAGGATGTCCTTGAGGTTCTGATCCATTTTCTGAAAATGTTTTTCACCGATGATCATGGGCTGCAACGAGAACTGGTAATGCAGCGGTGTGATGTATTTCTGTACTTCCTGAAATTTCATGGTGTAGTTGACAATATAGGGATTGTCCTGACCGTCCACCACGCCCTGCTGCAGCGCGGTAAAGGTTTCCGGCCATGCCATGGGGGTGGGATTCGCGCCCCAGGCTTCATAGGATGCGATCATCAGGGCGTTCTGGGGGACCCGGACTTTCAAGCCTTTCAGATCAGCCATACTGGTGATTTTGCGTTTGGAATTGGTCAGATGACGGAAATTGGAATAGGTCCAGGCCAGAATCCGGATTCCGGCTTCCTTTTGAAGGATGTCGTTCCATTGTGCACCCAGTTTTCCCGTGGTGATGGTGACGGCATCCCGCATGCTCTTGATCACATAAGGGAAGGTCAGGATGTTGATTTTCCGTGAAAACGGGGACAGGTTGGGGACAGAGAGCATGCACAGGTCCAGTTCGCCGCTGCGGGTGTTCTGGAGCATTTCCGTTTCATTTCCCAGGGCGCTGCCCGGGAAGAGCTGAATTTTCACATCACCGCCCGTGTACCCTTCCACCAGGTATTTGAACTGTTTGGCAATGGCACCCTGGTCGGAGTTGATGGGATCCCCGAATCCCAGTTTCAATACTTTTTCAGCAAATACCTGGGATGGTATCACCAGGCAAACGGACATCACGGCCAATGTTAAAAAAAGAAATAATTTTTTCATGCGAATTCCCCCTCTGTTTGATTTAGTACTCAAATTTGTTACTATAATAGTAACTCCAATCCTATAATCGAATTTAAAAGAGATATTTATTAATGTCAACCCCTTTTTTAAATTTTTATCAATGTTTTGTATTTCATGGAACTGCCAAATATGATATGCACCAGATTCTGTGTTTAGTATGACACAAACCAGATCGTATTTCCGTCATTATATGATAAGATACATCTGGATCAGACAACAATCAGGATATAAGATGTCCAGTAAAAAAGACCAATATTTTTCTAAAACCCTGGAAAAAGGCCTGTCGATTTTAGACCTGTTCGGCCGGGAACACCCGTCCCGGTCCCTGACGGAAATTTCCACGCTAACCGGGATCAACAAAACTTCCACCTACCGTCTGGTCAACACCCTGATCCAGCTGGGATATCTGCGCAAAAGTGTCACTGACAAATCCCTGCGCTTAGGGCCCAAGGCGTTTTCAATGGGCCATGAATGCTTTCATGGGTTTGACATCTATCAGGGCATCAAGCCCATCATTGACAAGACCTTTTTCGAACATCACATATCCATCGATTCCGCGCTCATTGACGGATTCAAGCTGATTTCCCTGTACCGCCGGGAAATGCCCAACCTGGTGTCGTTCCACCTGCCCCTGATCATGGATGAACTCTATGCCCGGGCCATGGGAAAGATCGTGCTGGCCAACCTGGGCCCCGACGACCTGGAACACTATTTTGCCGACCTGGTGCCCAAAAAACTGACCCCCCACACCCTGGCGGACATCGACGAGATCCGGAAAGATATCCGGAACACCCGGACACGGGGGTATTCCATCAATAACAAGGAATATATGACCGGTGTGATCAGCATCGGGGCCCCCATGATGAACTTGCAGACCAAATCCGTGGTGGGGGCCGTGAGCCTGGATTTTCCATCCAGAGAATATTCCCTGGACGCCATCGAAAAACAGTATATCTCCGTGCTGCTCACCCTGGCCACGGAAGCCTCGGACCTGATCACCACAGCCGGCATCCGGCAGTAGGGGGGAGGCAGCCGGCCCGTCCCGGTCATTTCAGAAATTCCGCCGGACGCACGACGCCGCCGGGTCCCCGCTTCAATATATGGATATAGATCATGGTCGTGTTCAGATCCTTATGGCCTAACAGATCCTGCACGGTGCGGATATCATATCCGTCCTGAAGCAAGTGCGTGGTAAAGGAATGCCGGAGGGTGTGAACGCATGCCGCCGACGTATATCAGTTTCAGTATCAGCGCATGAATGCCGGAAACATGGCTGAACAATTCCCTGATCTCCTCTTTGGACAGCACCACAGGGATGCGGGTGCGTTGTTTTGCCCGGATCGTGTTTCTGAAATCCCCGAATTCTATTTCCAAAACCTCCCGGTACAGGAAAAGCAATGAGAGCTTCGTTTGAAACATCATCTGTTCCGCCCTGATAAAACTGGAAAAATTGATCCAGCCATCCAGTGTAATATTTTATTTTCCCTGGACTGATTCCCTGGGCACGGCAAAAACCGGCCAGGTCGGCTGTTTCGCGATTCGTGGTCATGGTGTTCCTGAAATTATTGATTATATGTCAAAGCGTATCGTCAATATATGTAATTTTTGTTGACATCACAATAAGGAAAACATATGAGGGTTGGAAAGCGAGGAGGAATCTGTCATTTACGTCATGATATATAATGACTGTTACATTTCAACCCCAATAAAACAACATGGACCAAATGAACGGAAAAAAACTGCTATTTTATATTGACTTTCTGGTACCGTATACGGTACAAGAATTACATGTATGACAGAAAAAAAGATAAAATTATATAAAAAATTAAATGAATCGTCGACAAATGCAAAATTTCATGAAATCTGTAATTTAGCAGAAGAAGTCGGGTTTGAATTTAGAAACCAAAGTGGAAGTCATAAAATTTATAAACATCCTGTTTATAAAAAAATGATGAATTTTCAACCTGATAAACGTGACAATAGCAAGGCGAAAAAATATCAAGTGTCTCAATTGATTACTTTTATTGACGACAATAACTTAATCAAGGAGAATAAATAATTATGAAAAAATATTCTATTAATATCATTTATAGCGAAGAAGATGAAGGATATATAGCTACCGTTCCTGAATTTCCAGGCCTATCTGCTTATGGGGAAACGCCTGAAGAAGCAATAGAAGAAGCTCAAATGGCCCTTAAAGGTTTTATTGAAGTCTTTAAGGAGGATGGTTGCAAGATCCCTGCTCCACAAACGTTTGAAAGCTACAGCGGACAAACTCGATTGCGGTTACCCAAAAATCTTCATGCCAAACTAAGCAAACAGGCCGAGAGAGAAGGCGTGTCTTTAAATACTTATATGGTCCAACTCCTTTCTGAAAATCATATTAAGTATCAAATCCAGCCCTTTCAAGGTATTACTAAAGAGAAAATCACTAAATGAATTGCATTCAGAAAATAAATCTAGACATTTTTGATTCTAGCAGATACAACCAGGGAAACAACCTGGACCTGTATCTCAAGGAGATCAAAATGCTAAACACAGTTTTTGAACAATTCATCAAAGAAAGTCCTGTCTCAGTCATTTCCCGCAGTGCCATGGAACGGATTTTCAATCCCGAACAACTGGATCAATGGTTTGACAGTACCGCCAAGGAACAATACACAAAGGACCTGCTTTTTTCCAGTGTTTTTGACATCATGTCTCAAGTGGTTTGCAAGAACCGGCCATCCGTAAATGCCGCCTACCAGGCGAGCAAAGACCAGATAGGGGTTTCGATCACATCTCTTTACAACAAGATCAATGGGATTGAACCTCACACTTCAGCGGAACTGGTTCGATATGCTGCCCAGGAAATTTCTCAGATAATCGAAGGCCTCGGCGGTACAAAGGCATCACCGCTGCCGGGATTTCGGGTCAAGCTTCTCGATGGCAACTGTATTGAAAAAACACATCACCGTATAAAAGAACTCCGAACACTGGCAGCTGGTCCATTGCCGGGCAAATCTCTTGTTGTATATGATCCATGCCTTTGTCTTCCTGTGGATGTTTTTCCCTGTGAAGATGGTCATTCTCAGGAGAGATCTCTTTTGTCAGACGTATTGGAAACTGTCACACTCGGAGATGCCTGGGTGGCTGACCGGAATTTCTGCACACTGGAATTTACTACAGGTATCGCCTCAAAAGATGCTTTTTTCGTTATCCGGGAACATAAAAAATATTCCTGGAAAACTCTTGGAAAAGAGAAACATATTGGTGATATTGAAACCGGAAAAGTTTTTGAACAACCGATTTGTGTAATCGATAGTTCCGCTAAAGAGCATACGTTCAGACGGATAAGAGTCCAGTTGATCTCAGAAACCCGTGATGGGGACAGTGAAATTGCCATTATTACAAATGTTCCTGAAAAGGGAGCGAGTGCCACGACAATTGCCGATGTTTATAGAGGTCGGTGGACAATCGAAACAGCGTTCCAATATCTGGCGGACTATTTGAATTCTGAAATCAACGCTCTTGGATACCCGCGTGCAGCCTTGTTCGGATTTTGTGTTTCCCTGATAGCCTATATGGTGATTGCAACTGTAAGAGGGGCTCTTGCCAGTATACACGGTGCTGAAAAAATAGATGAAGAAGTCTCCGGGTATTATATTGCAGATGAAATTTCAGCCACATTCAGAGGCATGATGATCGCCCTGCCTGAAAATGAATGGCACTATTTTCGAACGCTCTCTGTTGCGGAGTATGTGAATTTCATCCAAGATCTTGCAAGGCAAATAAAACTGTCAGCGTATCGAAAACACAAACGGGGACCCAAGAAAGCAATGCTAAAGCGGAAGCACATGAAACAATCGCCTCATGTCTCTACTGCCAGGATTATTGCTAAAAGGAAAAAATGAAAATAAGTACAACCTTGAAAGGGCTGGTATCAAATCGAAAAAAGGCTTAACAAGATAGAACAATTAACTTGTGTCTCAACAATTTTTCAGGGTGGGAAACAGTTGAGAAGCAATAAAAGTAAAAATTATGTAGTCCGAACCGCTGATTGGGATCACGAAAAGACTTCTAACCTTTTTATGCATTAAATTAAACATATGAAGATAGCAAAAAAAATATTCACATTAGTTTGTGACGATATTAGATTGGAAATCGATGGTAAAATCTCCTTAATGGGGATACAAGATAGAGATCTTGTTGTTGATGAAATTCCATATATTCTGCCTAGTTTAGCTATAATGATCTCGCTTGAGGAAATGCAAACGGAAACATCTGAGATCAATGTTATTGTAAAAGCTCCAAAAGTAGAAGCAGAACAACTTAAGTTTGTAGCACCACCGGACAAAGCGAAAGATGATAATGATGCTAAATTGCTTGTAAAATTAACCCCATTTAGAATCAAAGCTGAGGGTGAAGTTAAAATACAAATCAAACTTCCTGATGCTAAAAAAGCAATAACCATACACTCTTTTAAAATCGTTCAATCAGACCCATTGGATTAATTGCTTATCCTTGGTAGATCTGCTTTTGTATAAGAAACCCTATCATGCCTAAATGAAATGTAACAAATGAAGGATTAGTAACCGTGCCGAGGCACGAGGCTCGGTACTAATCCTGTGATTCAAGAAGCCGCGGATCAATAGGGGAAAAGGTCATCGATTTGCAGGATGTGTGAAAGACGAGATGGGATGAAAATTTTATAAAAGTGCCTTCCTCCTGATGCAAAAACCAAGAATCAGGCTGTCTTTGTCAGTAAAACCCGGGTTTAAAATTCAAATATCCGCAATTGGCGCACGGGTACTGTGACATGCCCGGGATATTCAGTTTTTTGGGCTGTTTTATAGTCGACAGCGAAAACCAGATAGTCAGTTTTGTCCAGTTATCCGGGTCTGCATCGTGGTTCAGGCTTTACAAAGAACATAAAGTTTAAATCATGTCCGCAATGGCTGCATTTAATCCCGGGTATTTCCCGTTCCGGGATTTCAGTAAAAAGTGCAATAATATCATGGATGAGTGAAATGAGTTCACGAATTTTCTCAATGGATAAGGCACTGTTGGGGTTGAGAAAACCATAATGCCTGATTTTCATAAATCCCCTGGGTAGAACATGCTGCAGGAATCTTCTGATAAACTCCATGGCATCCAGCGTCATGTTTTTCCATTTATTTTTTTCACGGTCTTTGTACAGAAATTCAATGACACCATTTTCAATGCTTTTGATACGATTATTGGAGATGGCAACCCGGAACACATATCTTGAAAGATATCGTAAAGAATTTTGTCCCTGGCCCACGGCCTGACTGTCAATCACCCATTGTTTTTTCCACACTGCGGGATCTATTTTAACAAGCAGCCCGGCTTTTTTCATTGCATCCTTGAATTTGGCTTTAAAAATGATCTCCAACGGTTTCGTGTGAACAAATAGATCCTGTCTGGAAGAAATCCATTGATTATTATCAGACAATGCGCCTCCGGGAATGACCAGGTGCAAATGAGGATGATACTGGAGCATGCCACCCCAGGTGTGAAGGCCTGCCAGATATCCGATTCGATCAGATCCGACAAACCGCTTATCCTGTGCTAATTTTTTCAGCGCTTTGTTGGTGCATAAAAACAAGGCGCCATAAGCTTGCTTCTGGTGAGATCTCACAACATCCCGAAGGCCCTAGGGAAGTGTGATCGTTAACAGGAAGTAATGAGTCGGCAGCAGTTTTTTCATCTGCTGATTAAGCCAATGATTTGTTTTATCATGCTGGCTGATCAGCGTTCTTCCCGCCGTTGCGGCCCAAGGCAGGGAATATCCATTTTGGATTGCCATGGGTTTTATAGTATTCACGTAAACTGAGCAGAGTAATTTTTGGTAAAGGGACAGTCCTGTCCAGCGCGCTTTTTCCGGCATGAATATGCACAAGCCCCCTGTCGGAAAGAATATCTTTGACCTGAAGCGTTGTTGCTTCCCTCAAACGCAGTCCCATGGAATATAATGTCAAATAAAATGTCTGGCTTTGTGCAGTGGGAAGAGCATAAATAATCTTCCTGACTTCCTCCAGACTCAGAATGGTCGGTAAAGTTTGTTCTCGTTTCCATTTGATGTCGTTGAAAATATTCCATTCACGCACAAGGGTCTTTCTGAAAAAATGTTGTATGCCGGAGTAACTGATGCGCAGTGTTGCAGCGCTCCAGCCAAATTCACTTTGACAACAAAGCCAGTATTGACGAAGCTGCTCTTCGCTGATATCTTCTAATGGCTTATTGTAAAAGCGCTGTAGTTTTAAAACCGCGCCGCACAGTTCAACCGTTGGGCATCACGAAATGAGAGGTTGTAATGAAAGATCTTAATATTCACGAACGCGAATTCGAAGCTGATTATGAACAAGTGGCGAAGCTGATTGATTCTCTTTCTTCAGAACATGACCTTCTATGGCCAAGCCAATGCTGGCCTCGAATGAAATTCGACCGTCAGCTCGGTGTTGGAGCAAAGGGCGGACATGGCCCGATTGGATATTTCGTTGAGTCATACAAACCAGGACAGTCCATCAGATTTTGCTTCACAAGTCCAAAGGGATTCAACGGATTTCATAAATTCGATGTTGTAAACAGTACACATCATTCTGTTTTGCTGCGACATACGATAGAAATAAAATTGAAGGGTTCTGCATTATTGACTTGGCCCCTTGTAATTAGACCTCTGCACGATGCATTGATAGAAGATGCTCTATCCACTGCTCAGGCATCACTTGGAATAGCTCCTCAAATGAGGTCTTGGTCTCCATGGGTTAAAGTGATACGATGGATGATGTCTGGAGGCAAAGCACAAATACAAATTGTGACCAACAATGCTAATGCAGCCGACGCAAAAAAGCGCGCGGCTGATTAGCGGTGTTAAAAGCTGAAAATGGATGAGAAAAAAGGCATCATTTCTGGTGTTTGGTAAAAATGCCAATATGAGCAATTTTACCAAATGGCAGTATCAGAAATAAAAATACGGGCTGAATTAATTACTATTTATCGGAAATGGCAATGTTGCCAAATCCGATAAATAGCAAAATTAGATCAAAATTATCATGTAATAATAAGAAGTTATATAAAATGAAGGTGGATAAATAGCCGTAAAAATCGGCTTTTAACAAGGCGGTCAAGAGTGACCGGGCTTTTTTTATGCCCGGATGTTCTTCAGTCTTTCTCGCTTATAATAAGTGAGTCAGTTTGAACCGCCCGGCCCATACCTTATAATTATGACAGAAAATTATCAGGAACTTTGATGAATAAAATTCAAAATAGAATAAAAACATTATCTGAAGAGTTCACCGAATGGGATCATTTGGTTTCTATGTTCTTAGAGGCTGAATACTCGGATGAAAATGAATTTTCCGAAGAGGAATACCAAAGCATCTTGATTCAACTTAATAATGTTTTATCTGTTGCTCTAACTACATTTGCAGAATTTAGCGGAACAAAAGATAAATTCTCGGATCCGCAATATCGACTTATAATGATGGGGCAGAATTCCTCTATTACTTCTGAAAAAATGGGGGTAGAATTTAGTTTTGGCATTTATCGAAACAGTTTCTTTATAGAAACCTTTATTCAATACCCTTGGTATCTCAAAAGTATGGACGATTTTTTTTGGCAGCTTTTTCTCGATTTGGAAGCACTGGGCGATTTTAAATTTCAGGAAAGCGCAATCCCCTCATCTCTTGAAGCGAAAGAAATTTTAAAGCATACAGGTAAAAGCAAAAGTAATATTTTCAATGTAATTCGCAATTATATTCTTTTGGAAAGTTCCGGTGGTTCTATTGACCTCGGCAGTTTGGAAATAAGTTGGCCTATTTCAACACCTTGGGAAGACCTGTTGAAAAACGGTATTGAAGCATTTAAAAAACTCTATCGCATTAATTATTTGCTGTATAGACGGTATTATTTGTATTTGAGAAGTAGGAAATAGAATGAATCTCTAATGCCATAACCTCGCTGGTGCAAGGGACGGCAAAAAGCGCGCCGCCCCTGACCAGCCAGTTGTGCCTCTCACAAAAAGGAAATAAAAATATGAGTGATCCAATTTCAATCAAAAAGCTAATTGAAAGAATATCGAGTGGTGACATTCGAATACCAGCATTTCAACGAGATTTTGTGTGGGAACCAGACCAAGTTTCATTCCTTTTAGACAGTATTTACAAAGAATTTCCGATTGGGACGATAATTCTATGGAAAACAGATAATCGATTAAATTCAGAAAAAAAACTTGGTTTCTTTAATCTTCCAGAGCCCCAAAAAGATTATCCTGTAAATTATGTTCTTGATGGCCAACAACGCCTTACCTGTTTGTTTAGTGTATTCCAAACCGAATTGGCGCCAACATCCAATGAATGGATCGATATATATTTCGATATGACATCTCAAGAAAATGTGCAAGAATCACTCTTTTTAGCACTTGATGATTCTGAAGTTGATCTTACAAGACATTTTCCTGTTAAAACACTTTTTGATTCAGTTGAATACAGAAAAGCAACAAACTCCCTACCTGAAGGTTTAGTTGTTAAAATCGATGCTCTTCAAGATAAATTCAAATCTTATCTTATTCCAAATGAAACATTTGAAACAGATGACAGAAATAAAGTTGCTATTGTTTTTGAGAGAATTAATAGGGCAGGAACAGAGCTTAATATTTTTGAATTGCTCGCAGCTTGGAGTTGGTCAGATCAATTCGATTTAGTAGACAAATTCGATGAGTTGCAAGAAAAAATTATTGATCATGGCTTCGATGAACTATGCAATGACCGTGACCTTCAGCTAAGGATTTGTGCTGGAATTATCACAGGAGAAACAACTCCAAATATAATGGTCCCCAAAATTTGAACCACTTGCATAGAGACATTTCTGGTGTTAAACCAGGTTCAAATTGACTCGAAAAAAGGAGGTCCATGAAAAAAAGTTACAGCGGAAAATTTAAAACCAAAGTTGCCTTGGCAATGATACGGGAACAGGAAACTGTGGCAGAATTAGCCAGAAAATTTGAAATTCACCGTTCATTGCTCACCAGGTGGAAGAAGGAAGCCTTGGAGGGGCTGCCGGAAGTTTTTACCAATCATAAACAACGGAAGAAAAATGACGAAAAAGACCTGGTAAATCAATTGTATCAGCAGATCGGTCAGCTCAAAGTTGAAAATGACTGGTTAAAAAAAAAGGTTGATACAATCAATTCCTGAACGACGGCAATTAATTGACAAAAATCACCAGAAACTCAGTATTAACAGGCAGTGTGAGCTGCTGGAAGTTTCAAAAGGAGCGCTTTATTATACACCGAAGCCGATAGATCCATACACGCTTTGCCTGATGGATCTGATTGACCGCCAGCATACCAAGACACCTTTCTATGGCAACCGAAGGCTGGTGGCCTATTTGAACACACTCGGTTATAATGTGAACCGGAAACGTGTTCGGCGGTTGATGCAGCTGATGAGAATAGAGGCCATTTACCCTAAACCCCAACTATCAAGGAGGGACAAAACACATAAAATTTATCCATATTTATTGCGGGAAGTCAGAATAGAAAGGCCTGACCAGGTATGGTCTACTGATATCACGTATATTAAAATCGGAAATGGCTTTGTGTATTTAACGGCAGTCATGGACTGGTACAGCAGATACGTTTTGTCATGGAGACTGAGCAACACCCTTGAAAATTCATTCTGTGTTGAGGCCCTGGAGGAATCTTTGGTGATTTCACAACCCGAAATCTTCAACACTGACCAGGGCAGCCAATATACCGCAATCAATTTTTTAACGGTTTTGGAAAAACGAAACATCCTAATCAGCATGGATTCTAAAGGCCGGGCACTTGATAATGTCTTTGTAGAGCGGTTATGGCGTGCTGTCAAATATGAGGATGTCTATTTGAAAGACTATCAGACAATGAATGATGCCTACAGGTCTTTGAAAGCCTATATGAACTTCTATAACAATGAAAGGCTTCATCAGTCGCTGAAATACGGTGTACCAAGAGCATCTTACCCTAAAGCGTGCGCTACTGTGAGCCTTTAAAAAAAGGAGTTTTAGCCTGATTATAATGGGGGCCAGCCCCCAAACCCCCGGGATTTAACGCATTGTGGACCAAAGCATGTAGGGCAGGCTGGCATTTGCCGGCGCTGCCCCATGCTTCAGTCACCAGCCACGACGCTCGGGGTGCTTCCCAGCAGTTGCCCTATCCTCCGGGATGGTGGCGTGACAATACCACTGTAGGGAAAAATATCAAGACAACATTATTAAAAAAGGCGGTATTTTTTAACTGAAAAGGAGTATTTTTTTTGTAAAGCGTAACACACTTTTCTAAAGTATCCGATTGACAAGACTTTTAGAGCTTGCAAAAATAAATATGAGGTAATGAAATGCAGAGTAACCGTGGAGGATATAGAGGAAAACCAAAACAAAAGTTACCCCCGCATCTCAAGCGGGTTCATGTGAATGTTCGTATCCAAAGGTGGATGCTTGACCAATTAAAGGCAAAAGGAGAGCCTGGAATCATTCTGGAAGATATTTTGAAAAAGGCAGGTTTTAAATATTGTGAGGATCAGAAGGATTGATTTTTCGCTTGGGGGAAAAGTTTTTAATTCTCAGTATGCCCCCCCCATACTGTTTCTTGTCATCAGTAGGGGCATTTTTAGGTTGTAAATTCCAATGGTTTTTAAAATGCATGATTGAAAGGAGGCTGCAAACGATAAAAAAGGATGGAAATCCTACAACACAAATGGCTCAGAAATGTAGCTTAAAAAATGTTCAAATCGGTCTTGACATGGGGACCACTTCAAAAAAAAATTTTGGAGTTACAAGGTGAAGAGATCCGAAGTCGCTTTAATGAGATAGAAAAAGGTATTTTAGGAGCTTTAGATTTTCTTAAAAGGGAAGCCAATATCAAGCATTATAAGATGATACCCTTTCCTGGCTTGCTTGTGCCATTGAGTGCTTTTTTCGCTACAAATAAAACTGAAGGGATATCATATTCTTCAAAACAAAAGGACATAATACTTAAATGGTTTTGGAGATCGCTATTTACAAGAAGATTCTCTGCCGGCGTTAATGAAAGACAAGCAACAGATATTGCAAACATGCTTGGCTTAAAAAATGATGAAAATTATGACTTTAAACTGCCTAAAAACGAAATAAAGTTTGATTTTGCCAAATCGAACTTTTCTGCAGGCAATGCTAATTCCAAGACTCATATTTTATTATTAAACAGCCTTACGCCTCTTTCACTTCTTAGTGGAGCTACGATTGACCTGAATAAAGTACTGAAAAAAGCAAGTAAACATGAATACCATCATATTTTTCCTAAAAAACATCTTGAGAGAGAGGGGTTTGCTCGAAACGAAATAAATACTCTATCAAACATTTGTTTTCTCACACGGGCTGATAACAACTCTATCAAAGACGCCGCCCCATCAGTTTACGGGGCAAAAATTGATTCTGATAGAAAAAATAAATATTTGCAAAAAGCACTCATCCCAGGTACCTTCGAGTCACTAAACTATAATGACTTTATTGCAAGTCGTACTGCTTTGTTAGAGCAACGAGCAAAGGATTTAATGGCATAACCTTGCTGTTGCAGTGGACGACTTGTGTCTCGCCGCCCCTGAACAGCCCGTTAAGCGGAAGGAGAACTATGAATCAGCCGCATATACCTTACCGGCCAATTTTCATTCAACTTTATACGCTAGTAGCCGTATCGATATTGGGATTTTCGGTATTTGTGTTGGATTTTGAATATCAATCAATCTTTGAATGGTGGCCCATCATTGTTATAGCCCTGTTCCCTCTTGCTCTAAAATTAGCTGCACCGAGAATCCCATTTGGCCAAGTTATTACCTGTTCATTTATTGTTTTAGTTCTTAATTATTTATCCTGCATCATGCTTTCAGGTGGTTCATTCGTTCTTTGGTGGTTATTAGGCAAATCTATTCAGGTAATTTGTGTGTTAGTTTTTGGCGTTTATTGGTCTTACTGTAACTACATTCCCGCGTGGGCAAACAAATGGTAGCGCTTAACAAAAAGTTCAACCATCGCTACGCCTTCGGCTCCGCTGACAGTCAAAGCGCGGCTCCTTTTATGCATTTGCTTCGCAAATTATCGTACAAAAGCACCCACACTTTGCCTGCCGGTTAACTTGGCGTTCGCTTTTAAAAAGGTAACACAAACTATGGCTGAGAAATCATTATTCGCATTTCTTGATATTTTAGGGACAAAAGCACTTATTGAATCTGGAGAATTTGGAGACCTGCATGCTTTAGATTTTGTTAATCCTGTTGGTATTGCGGCGCAATTAATCCCATCTGTTCGGTTTGCAGCATTTTCAGATTGCGTAATGATTTCAGCGCACAAAAATAATCATGAGGATTTTATTTCTGCCATTTCATTTTGCTATTCTCAGTGGTGTGCTGACCATGTATTTGTGCGTGGAGCAATTAGTTTCGATGAAATCCATTGGGTCGATGATTCCAATACTGATGCTCGTTTTAAACGATTAAGTAATTTTACTTATGCAAGAATTCATGGGAAAGCCCTAGTATCGGCATATAAATTAGAGGGTTCTTCCGGGCCTGGAGTTTTATGCTTTATTTCTGATAATGCATCCGAATTTCTTCAAAAGAAAGCCAACTTTTATATTTTGCATTGGGGCCAAACTGACTCCCTTATTTGGTGCAACGAGTCGGATGCTCATCGTTTGAAAGGTATTTTTGAAACCTTGGCAGAGAATTCTACACCAGGGTCGGAAAAGCATAAGCATTTTAGAGCTACCATGAAGTATTTTCAAGCCTTAACAAAAAACGATGCATTTTTCCCTGATAAGTTCGGCCTTATTTCGGAATTTAGAATGACAAGATGAATATTAAAATTGAAAGCGAACCTGGCGTTTCACTGGATTGCAGGGATTTAAGTCGCTTTGAAAAGCTTTGGATAAACAACCTTTAATATCACGAATAAGTTTTCGGGAAGCTCGTGCAACCAGTGAACTTGTCGTTGGGCGTAATGAAATAAGAGATGGAAACACTTGAAGAAAAGGTTGCCCGGGTTGTGAAGGAAGATGTTGCCGTCGTTCCATACGATCCTCGTTGGCCTGAGCTGTTTAAGGAAGAGAAGGCTCACCTTCTGTCCTGTCTGCCCAAAACGCGGGTCAAACGTATTGAGCACTTCGGCAGTACAGCGGTTCCTGGTCTGGCGGCAAAGCCTATTGTCGATATGCTGGTCGAGGTAACCTCACTGGATGAAACCAGGCAAAAGGTTCCCCCGATACTCGAGCCAAAGGGATACGACTTCTTTTGGCGGCCAATGTGGGGCGACGACACGCCGCCCTTCTATGCATGGTTCATCAAACGGGATGCAGGCGGAAACAGAACCCACCATATTCACATGGTCGAAGCACATTTCGAGCTTTGGGATCGGCTGCTCTTTCGGGACTACCTCATTGAACATCCGCACGTGGCAAAGGATTATGGCAATCTCAAACGGAAATTGTCCAATACCCATGCCAATGATCGGGTCGCATACACAAAGGCGAAGACGGACTTTATTGTCCGGATCACCAACATTGCCAAAGCATACTACATGGAGGCCTAACCTGTCAGCTCAGGTGACAGTCAGGGCCGATTCGGTTTAGGAGAGGCTGGATCAAAAAACGATTCATTATCATTTATGAGATTTGGCAGCATTGCCAAATCTCATAAATGCCGATTTATCCCCTCTGTAATTTCCAGCTCGGTAAAATTGTTAAAAAATAATGTGCTGCGCGCAATGGATGCGCTACATCCCCTATATTCCCCTTCCGGCAGGTGAGGCAATCGTTCTCTTCCTCAAAATACAATGTTTGACATTTAATGTAAGCCGTTATATCTTTAATTATGATAAAAAATTTTAAATGCAAGCGTACAAAATCTCTTTACGAAGGAAAAAGCCCAAAGCAATTCAGAGCTTTTCAGGCGATAGCAGAACGTAGGCTCCAAATGCTTGACAGTGCAGATGAACTGCTTGATTTACGATCTCCACCCGGTAATCGATTTGAAAAACTTGGGGGAGACAGACAAGGGCAGTACAGCATAAGAATCAATAAACAGTGGCGTGTATGCTTTGCATGGTCTGATGAGCCTTACGATGTAGAGATAACAGACTACCATTAGGAGGAACAAATTATGAATAATATGCGAGCAATCCATCCTGGAGAAATAATCAAAGAAGAGTATTTAGAACCATTAAATATGAGTGCTAATGCGCTGGCTGTTGCCTTGCGCGTATCAGCACCTAGAATCAATGATGTGATAAGACAAAAGAGAGGGGTTAGCATTGATACGGCTCTCAGGTTAGCTAGATATTTCAACACCACCCCACAATTCTGGATGAACCTGCAAATCAGTTATGACCTCAAAATTGCCAAACAAAATATGACAAAAATTGAGAATGAAATTATCCCTCTGCAAGCTACCACTGCATGAATCGGTGGCAGATTGTTTGCAGACACGTCCAATCGATGATTGTCACGAACAGACGGAGTTGTGCCGCACCCAGGCCCTGATCAACCGCGGGATCAAAGATTTTTCAGGCGCTTACATGGCGGTCAAATATGTGGCCGGCCACATGGACAAATACCCGGACACCATCGGCGCCGACACGGTGAACACATTGACCGGCCTCATCCGGTCCCCCCGGTTTGAAAAACAGAAGCAGTCGTATTTTCTGTTTCATGAAGCTGCCGAAGCCTTGATCCGGCTTGCCGCCCGGGTTAAAGAACCGTTGTCAAAAAGCATCATTCAGGCACTCAACGATATTTTGTATACCTCTCACGGAAAACGCCTGCGGGCCGTGAACCAGGCCTTAGGAGAGCTGCCATGGGAACCGGCGGCATCCGATCCTTGGGTCATGGATCCTTTGTCTGTTCTGCCGGTAGATCTGAACGGGCTTGTGCCCGGGTCTGCGGCAGAGTTGAAGCAGACCCGATGGCAGGGTCGGAGCCTGATCATCAACACATCCGGCACCGCCTGTGTTGTGCTGAAATTTGCCACCAGCGCCGACAATATCACGGACCTGGCCCGGGAGGCGGCCTGGCTCACCCGACTGCAGAGCTCCGGGGGAGATATGGCTGCCGGCGGTTTTGATACGCCCGTGCCGATTGAATACAAAGGGCACCGGGTGTTTACCATCACCTCTGATCTGCCCGGTGACACCCCTTCTTTCCTGTACAAGCAGCACTGCATTGCGTTTTCGCCCTGCCCCGGCTATTATGAGTACCCCAACGATCCGGGATGTCTCCAACCCATGTCATGGACCCGAGATGTGTTCATCAAAAATGCCCGGATCCTGGGCCAGATGACCGTGAAGGGCATCGTCCATACGGCGTTGATTCCCTTGTTTCATAACCGGGTCCAGCAGCGGCGGCGCAACGATCAGGGGGCGTATTTGTGGGAACATGCCGGCCGTCTGGACCAGTGGCTGGATTCCTGTCAATATCCCAACTTTGCCCGTTCCGGCCCCAGGGATTTCGAACACATCGAACAAATTGATACCGGGGCCGGACTGCGCCATTACATTGGCGAACATCTCTTGAGCTTCATCCTGGTGATCGGTAGTGTTTTCAGAAACAAGGCCCCGGACCGCAGAGGTCTGACTCCGGACGCAACCCCTGAAGACACACGGGATCTGTTTGACGGGGCAGCGTTTGAATCCATGATCGCAGACGTGAGCGAGAATTATTTTAAAGGACTGTGCAAAACGGGCCTGCCCCAAGAGCTCTTGCAGACTATCCCCCGGCTCACCCGTGCATTGATTCAGACCATGGGATATGATGAGCACATGGAGGAAGTGCTGCGGATCCAGGATCAAAACCGGATGGCAGAGGAACAATATCACCAGTTTTTATATCAAAGGGGGGTCAAAATCATACCCCCGAAAGGACAGACGGATATTTTGCTGAGCACCGGCCCCCACCTGGGCGGATTCAATCAAAGCATTTCCGTTCCGGAACTCATTGAATACCTGTTTCGTTTTTCCGCCCTGGCCGTATCTCACTGCTTTCTCAATGGAAAACGAATGTCAGGATGAACGGTTTTGGGTATAACCCATTACATGGATCGTGCAACCTACTTTGGGAAGGATTCCTTTTTTCAATTGCTCCCCACCAGGCCGGACAGCCACAGGGTCAGGGGCGGATAAAAACAGATCAGGGCCAGGTCCACCACCAGCACGATGAGAAACGGCACCACCCGGCGGCTCACGGCGCTGATGCGGTCCCCGGAAATGGAGGCGGACACGATCAGGCAGATGCCCATGGGCGGGGTGAGCATGCCGATGGCCAGGTTGGCCACCACGATGACCCCCAGCTGGATCAGGTCGATCCCCAGGGCCGGGAGCATGGCCGTGATCATGGGCACCAGCAGGATCAGGGCCGCCGTGGTTTCCACAAACACCCCAGCCGCCAGGAGCACCAGGTTCACCATCATGAGCAGCAGCACGGGGTTGTCCGTCCAGGTCAAAAGCGTGCCGGCCAGGGCCGCCGGGATATCTTCCATGGCCGCGATCCAGGAAAACACGGATGCCGTGGCAATGATGAACATCACCACGGATGCGGTGATGGAGGCCTGGGTGAAAATGGGGACCAGGTCTTTGATCCCGATCTGCCGGTACACGGTCATGGACACCCCCAGGGCATAGACCACGGCCACAGCTGCGGATTCCGTGGCCGTGAAAATGCCGGACAGGATTCCGCCCAGGATGATTATGGGTGCCCCTAAAGCCAGAAACGCCCGCTTGAAAGAGACAATGATCTGCCGCACGGAAAAAACGGCCCCCGGCGCATACCCGTTTTTCTTTGCCACCAGGGTGGATACCGTGATCAGGGACACGCCGATAAGCAGGCCCGGCAGAATGCCCGCAGCAAACAGCCGGGAGATGCTGGCGCCTGTGAGAAACCCGAAAATGATCATGGGAATGGACGGCGGAATCACCACCCCGAGGGACCCGCCCGAGGCCTGGACGGCGGCGGAAAAATCAGACGGATACCCGGACCGCTTCATGGCCGGGATCAGCACGGCCCCCACGGCGGCCGTGTCGGCGGCCGCAGATCCGGAAATCCCGGCAAAAAACATGGCCGACACAATGGACACGGCGGCCAGCCCGCCGGGCAGCCATCCGGTCAAGGCATTGGCAAAATCGATGAGCCGCTGGGAAATCCCGCCTTTTTCCATGAGTGTGCCGGCATACATGAACAGCGGCACGGCCATGAGATGAAACGAGTCTGTGCCCGCCACCATGCGCTGGACCACCATCATCAATGAAAAGTCTCCCTGCACGGCAATGGCGGCCAGGGATGCCGTGCCGATGGCAATGGCAATGGGGGTGTTGATCATAAACAGAAAAAACAGGGTCAGGATCAGCAGTTCCGTGGTCATCCGGTCTGCTCCGTTTTTTCATTCATCTCCGTGTCAAACACCCGGCATATTCCGGCCAGGCAGTGCACCAGGAAAATGGCCCCGCTTGCCGGGACCACGGCCATGATGATCCATTTGGAAATCCCTGTGGCCGGAAAGATCTGAAGCCGGACAAACCAGGCGAACTGGGTGCCGCTGACCACCATCACGGTAAACAGCACGGCCCCGGCCAGATACGCTGCCAGGGCGGCCCCGGTTTTCCATATCGCCGGCAGCCGCCGCACCAGGCTGTCCACCCCGGGATGGACCCCGTGACAATAGGCCACGGTCGCGCCCAAAAACGACAGCCAGATCAGCAGAAACCGGGCCAGTTCCTCGGACCAGAACAAAGAATGATTGAACATATACCGGGATACCACCTGGAGAGCCACCACCAGGGCCATGACCATGCCCATGACGCACACCAGCCCTTTGACCCAATGGTTCAGTTTTTGGCTGATCTCTGGGATATATGCGGGGATCTGTTTTATTTGACGGCCTCCAGCATCCGGATCAGCAAATCCTGAACCCGGGGGGCCTGATACAGGTCCAGATCCTTGAGCCCGGCCACCCGCTTCCGAAAGGCATCCACATCCGGATCATCCGCCACCTGCATGCCTTTTTCCCGGACCAGGGCCAGCCGGGCCGCGTTTTTTTCCCGGTTGTCTTTGCGCTGGAACCGGGCCGCCTCCACGGCCGCTTCTGTTATCAATGTCTGGTCCGCTGCCGGCAGGCCGTTGAACCAGTTCAGCGAGGCCACATTGATGTGCGGGGAATACACGTGCCGGGTCAGGGTCATAAATTTCTGGATTTCATAGAATTTGTATACTTCCATCACCCACAGAGGGTTTTCCTGGCCGTCGATCACGCCCTGTTCCAGTTCCGTGTAGATGGGCCAGGGCATGGGTGTGGGATTGGCGCCCAGCGCCTGCCAGATCGCCTTGTGAAGGGCCGAAGACATCACCCGGATCTTCAGGCCTTTGACCTGGTCCGGCCCGGTCACGGCCCGCTTGCTGTTGGTGAGGTTCCGGAACCCGTTTTCCGAAAAGCACAGCCCCTTGAACCCGGAAGTCTCCAGGCTTTTCAGGATTTCGTCCCCCAAAGGCCCGTCCAGGATCCGGTCGGCCTGGTCATGGTCTTTGAACAGAAACGGATAGTTGATCACCCGGACAATGGGATCAAAGGTGTCAAACGGCCCGCCCGTGATCACCCCCATGTGGATGGTGCCCATCTGGATCTGCTGAAGGATTTCCGTTTCATTGCCGATGGACGCGGAATGAAATATTTTGACGGTGTACGCCCCGTCTGACCGGGCTTCCACCCGTTTTTTGAACTTTTCCGCCATGATGTTCTGGGCCGCGCCCGGCTTGGTCACCACCCCCAGCTTGATGGCAAACGGGTTGGCAGCCGGGGCCGTGGTGGATATCATCAGCACCAGCATCAGGATCAGGTGAAACAGACCGATTTTCTTCATACCGCCTCCTTTTTGCAACATATGCGCTTGTGTTGTTTTCATGAATGGTCTTTTATTATATGATTCTGATAAAAAATGGTAGGTTTCACCCTGAAAAAAGGATATCCATGAGTTTAACATCTGCTTTTGTGAACATCGACCCGGACCGGTGCACGGGGTGCGGAACTTGTGTCCGTGTCTGCCCCTCAGACATCATTTCCCTGGAAAACCGCACGGCCCATGCCGCCCCGGACACGGACGCGGCAAAATGCCTGGTCTGCGGCCACTGCATGGCGGCCTGCCCGGAAAGTGCCATCCATATCCCGGCACTGGATCCCAGCCAGAACCGGTTTTTTGCCTTTGACCTGGACCCGGCCTGGCTGGCCCCGGGCACGGGGATCCCCACATCAGACCTGGCCCGGCTCATCTGCTCCAGGCGGTCCTGCCGGCACTACAAACAAACGCCCGTGGAAAAAGAAACGCTTCAGGACCTGATCCGGCTGGCTGTCTTCGCCCCGTCCGGCACCAACTCCCAGGCCTGGACTTTTACCTGCCTGACATCCAGATCCCAAGTTCTGGTCCTGGGAAACGCGATTAAGGATTTTTTCAAACGCCTGAACAAAAAAGCGGAAAATGGGCTGCTGCGGAAAGCCCTGGCCCTGGTGGGCGCCAAAACCCTGGACCACTATTACCGAAACTATTATGAATCCGTTAAAACGGCCATCCTTCAGATGGAGACGCAAAACCGGGACCGGCTCTTCCATGGTGCGCCCGCAATCATTCTTATCGGGTCATCCCCCGGGGCTTCCTGCCCCAAAGAAGATGCCCTGCTGGCGGCCGGCAATATCCTGCTGGGGGCCCACACCATGGGGCTTGGCACCTGCCTGATCGGGTATGTGGTGGCACCCATGACCGCAGACCGGTCCATCCAGAAAAAACTGGGAATCCCGGCATCGGAAACCATCCATGCCGCTGTGGCGTTAGGCTATCCCAAAGAAACCTATCAGCGCATCACCGGCAGAAAGCGCCCCGTGATCAGGATGATTTGATTTTCCCGGTTGAAATCAGGGAAGGGAACCCCTATGGTTATGATATGACAACAGCGCAACAAGGAGATGTTTTCCCATGATAGACAGAAAAGAAGAAAACACAGCCGTCCTGGTGGTAGATGTCCAGGGCGATTTTACCCAACTGATGAATGGCAGCCTGGCCGTTGAAGGCACGGACCAGGCCTACCTGGATCAGGTGACCGCGGAAACAAGGCGGCTGAAATCCTTAGGCTTTCCCGTGTTTGCCACCCAGGACTGGCATCCGGCCGATCATATCTCTTTTGTGACCATGCATAAAGGCCATGTTCCCTTTGATGTCATCGACCTGAACGGTACCGATCAGATCCTGTGGCCTCCCCACTGCATCCAGAACACCCCGAACGCCGAAGTGCTGGTGGACAACGGCCTGCTTGAGGCGATCGTGAAAAAGGGCATGGATCCCAGATATGATTCCTATTCCGGTTTTTTTGATGACGGGAATCATGACACGGGTCTGGACGCTTTGCTCAAAACCCATGGCATCACTGATCTGATCATGTTCGGGCTGACCACGGATTACTGCGCCCGGGCAACGGCCATGGACGCCCGGTCCCTCGGGTATGGGGTCAGACTCATCCGGAACCTGTGCCGGGGCGTGGCCCCGGACACCACCGGAACGGCGATCGAAAAAATGGCTGACGTCGGGGTGGTGATGGTGTGAATTTTTTTTCGGACCTGGGGCTGCACACCCGTGTCATTGACAGGGTGCCGCCGTCATAATCGGATATATCATTGAGACTCCTTTTCAATGCCGGATCCAGCAAGTGGAACCGTTTTTTCGGTAAAAAAAGTTGAAACACCAAAGAAAATACGTATACTGAACAATTTAGAATCATCTGGAGAATGTAGTTTCAATGATAGACAGAAAACAAGACCATACCGCCGGAGGGGGCATTTTTGCTGCCCAAAAAGCCTGGCAAGTCGTTGCGCTTATGGGTTTTTTTCTTCTGGGTCAGGTATCCACCCCGGCATTTTCCGGGGAATCCCTGACCTTTTCCCAGGCCCTGGACATGATGGTTTCCCGGAATGAGTCCGTTTTAAGCGCGGCTTCCGAGGTGGAACAAAAGGAATACGAGGCAAAAGCCACCCGGGGATTGAATTTTCCCGAAGTAACCCTCAGCGGCCAGTTTGTCCGGATCAATGACGTCATTGACCTGGATCTGAATCCCATCAGGGACGTGATTCTGGCGTTGCATCCGGCCGTCCCTTCAGCCGCGGTTCCCTTGTTTCACGAAACGGTTCAGGAAGACACCTTTTTCAAGTCACAGCTGAACGTCACCTGGCCGGTGTACACGGGGGGAAAGATTTCAGCGGCCCAGCGCGCTGCGGATGCCGGGGTGCGGGAATCAGCGGCAAAACTGGACCAGACCAGAGACACGCTCACCTCGGAACTGGTTAAATTTTATTATGCCGTCCGGCTGGCCGATCAGGTGTATCAGATCCGCCGGGAGGTCGTGGATGCCCTGGATCAGCATGTGTTTCAGGCCCGGCGGCTGCAGGAAGAAGGATTTATTGCCAGAACCGAGGTGCTTCATGCCCAGGTGGCCCAGGCCCGGGCGGAAAGGGAACGCAAGGCATCGCTCCGGGACCTGGATCTGGCAAAAATAGCGCTTGCCAACATTCTGGCTGCAAAAAATCCCGTCATCCCGGTTTCTCCGTTGTTTCTTTTGCCGTCCGTTGACCCGGAAGCCGCTTTTATCAGGCAGGCCCGGGATCACCATCCCGCCATCGCCCGCATCGAGGCCGTGAGAGACAGGGCCGGGGAAAACCTGAAGGCCGCCAGATCTGAACGGTATCCAACCGTATATCTTTTCGGTACCCGGGAACTTTACGAAAATGATTTGACAGTTCTGGACCCGGCCTGGTCCATCGGTGCCGGGGTCAATGTCACCCTTTTTGACGGGGGGGCCAGGGCCGGCAAGATCGCGGCCGCCCGAAACATAGAGAACCAGGCGGAGTTGATGCAGCGCAAACTGGCCAGAGACCTGGAAACCCTGGTGTCTTCCCGCTACCAGGAAATGATGAAAGCCAGTGAGCAGTATGATTCCCTGCAGTCTTCCGTGGATCTTGCAAAAGAAAATATCCGCGCCAGAAATCGTTCTTTTGAAGAAGGCCTGGCCACATCACTGGATGTGGTCGACGCACAGCTCTCATTGTCTGAAACCCGGGTGGAAAGACTGCTGGCTGCTTACAATTTTGACGTTGCATTGGCCCGGCTCCTGGAAGCATGCGGCCGTGGAACAAAATTCCCCCAGTACCTGGCAGGAAACATGATGGAGGTGGAACATTGAAACGCATGCGGACAATATTGGAGCCGCTGATCGGTCTTCTTGTCTTGATCGGTATCGTCTGGGGCCTGACCCTGTACCTGCAGGAACCCGAAATTCAATACATACAGGGGGAGGTCGATGCCACCCAGGTCAACCTGGCGGTCAAAATCGCCGGGCGGGTTTCTGACGTGTTTGTGAAAGAAGGGGAGTACGTCCAAAAGGGAACCAGCCTTCTGCGGCTGGACAGCCCGGAAATCACAGCCAGGCTCACCCAGGCTTCCTCGGCCCGAAAAGCCGCTTCCGCCCAAAAGGACAAGGCAGACGCCGGGGCCCGGAGCCAGGAAGTGGACGCGGCCATGAATCTGTGGATACAGGCCCGGGAAGCTGCGGAACTGGCTGAAAAGACATACCGGCGCATCAACCGCCTGTATGCGGACGGCATTGTTCCGGGACAGCGGCAGGATGAGGCCGAAGCCAGGTGGAAAGCCGCTGAAGCCGCAGCTGCTGCGGCCCGTTCCCAGTATGACATGGCGCTGGAAGGAACCAGAAAGGAAGACCGCCAGGCCGCTTCTGCCATGGTTGACCAGGCCCGGGGAGCCGTGACGGAAGTGGAAACCTATCTGGATGAAACCCGCTTGAAAACCCCTTTGAGCGGGGAAGTGATCCATTTGCTGGCTGATCCCGGGGAGGTGGTCAATGCCGGCTACCCCGTGGTCACCATCCTGGACCTGGATGATATCTGGATCACCTTTAATATCAGGGAAGATCACCTGGCAGGCATGGAAATGGGCCGGGTGTTTCCAGTGTTTGTCCCCGCCCTGGGCGACAAAACGTTTGAAGTAAAGATAAGCTATATTGCCCCGCTGGGTGATTATGCCACCTGGAGAGCCACCAGCGCATCCGGTGGATTCGATCTTAAGACGTTCGAACTCAGGGCCAGGCCCCTGGACCTTATCATCGGGCTGCGGCCGGGCATGAGCGTCCTGGTTTCCCGAAAGGACCTTCCCGATGCCCGCAAATGAGGGCCGAACCGGATTTCTGGCCGTATTTGCCCGGGAATTCTCGCATATCCGGCAGCACGCCCGATATCCTTTGGCCATGTTCGTGTTTCCTTTGCTTTCGTTCATCCTGATCTGGGGCCTGTTTTCCGAGCCCTATCCCCGTGAACTTCCCGTGGCTGTGGTGGATCTGGATCACTCAAAACTGTCCCGTTCCCTGATCAGGGCCGTCGACGCATCCCCCGAGATCCGGGTCGCTTTTCAGGCAGCTGATCCTGTTGAGGCAAAGAACCTGATGCTGGAGGGCGCCGTCTATGCCTGGCTGCACATCCCTAAGGCCCTGGAAAAAGACATCCTGGAAGGAAAAGGCGGGGATGTCACCGGTTTCATCAACACCCAGATGCTGCTTCCGGGAAGCATGGTTTCAAGCAGCCTCCAGGCAACGGTTTCCACCCTGTCCGCCGGCCTGAATATCCGTTCCCGGATGCAGGGCGGTGCCATGCCGGAAAAGGCAATGGACCTTTTAGATCCCGTACGAATCGACCGCCATGTCCTGTTCAATCCCCAGCTCAACTACATGTACTTTCTTTCGGCGGCCCTTTGTCCCACTTTTCTGCAGATTTTTGTCCTGATGGTTACGGTGATGGCTTTAGGCAGCGAATTTAAAAACCGGACCGCAGAACACTGGCTCAAGACGGCCGGGGGAAGTGTCTGGTGGGCGATCACGGGTAAGCTGGCCGTCTATTTTCTGTGTTTCAGCCTGGTGGGGCTGATCATGCTGGCAGTCATATTTCCGGGTTTTGGCGTGCCTTTGCGGGGATCTTGTGCCGTTTTGATGGCCGGTACCCTGATCCTGATCCTGGCCTATATGGCATGCGCACTGGTCCTGGTATATCTTTTTCCCAGCCTGCGCATGGCCCTGAGTGCGGCGTCTTTTTTTTCCGGCACGGCATTCGCGTTTGTGGGCATCACTTTTCCGGTGGAGGGGATGCCGGCCCTGGGCAAAGCCTGGAGCAGTCTGCTTCCTTTAACCCATTACCTGCACCTGTTCCAGGAACAAACCCTGCGCCAGGCCCCGATATCCCTGTCTGTCCCTGATCTGTTGATCATGCTTGGATTCGTTGGCGCAGGCTATTGTCTGATTCCTTTTTTCAAACGCCACATGACGGACAGCCGTTACTGGGGAAAAGCATGATCAGACACCTGTTTTGCAATATCTTTGCGGAACTGAACGCTATATTCAGGGACCCCGGGGTATTGATCATCATGGTCGGTGCCGTTGTATTCTACTCGTTTGTATATCCTTTGCCCTATTCCAGTGAGGTGTTGAAACAGGTGCCGCTGTCCATTGTTGACTATGATCGTTCAGCGTTGAGCCGGCAGCTGGTGAGAATGACCGATGCGTCGGAATTGTTACGGGTGGTTTCCCGGGACCCGGACATGGAGGCGGCCCGCCGGAAAATTCAGGCAGGCAGATCCAGCGGCATACTGGTCATACCGGACGGATTTGAAAAAGAGGTGCTGCAGGGCCGGAAAACAACGGTGTCCGCCTATGTGGATGCCACCTATTTCCTGGTTTACCGGCAGGCCATGACCGGACTTGTCACAACGGTCCGGACCCTGTCGGCCGGGATCGAAGTGAGCCGTTTCAAGGCTGGAGGTTGGTCCAATGAAAAAGCCCTGACAGACCGGTCTCCCCTCAATCTGATCAGCCGGTCTCTGTTCAATTCCCATATGGGCTATGCCACCTATATTGTCCCGGCGGTTCTGCTCCTGCTCCTCCAGCAGACCATGCTCATCGGCATCGGTATGCTTTCCGGCACGCGCCGGGAACACCGGCAGGAAAAAAAGGCCGTGATCCCGCTCCAGGGAGGCCCCCTGGTCAGAATCCTGGGTCGAACCATTGCCTGCATGGCCCTGTACCTGGTCCATATCTATTTCTTTTACGCGGTCGTGTACCAGATCTGGGATTTTCCTTTGCGGGCCGGATTCCTTGACATGTTTGTGTTCCTGCTTCCGTTCCTGCTGTCCGTGGTCCTGTTGGGGCAGTTTCTGGCCACCTTTTTCAAAAGCAGGGAATCATCCATCATCATGATTGTCTGGAGTTCAATGATTGCCGTTCTGGTTTCCGGATTTTCATGGCCCGTGGAAACCATGCCCCACTGGATCAGGGCGGTTTCCATGCTGCTGCCCAGCACCTGTGGGATTTCAGGCGGCCTTCGAATGGCCCAGATGGGCGCGTCGTTCAGCCATGTCATGAACGAGTGGTTATGCATGTGGGGCTTGAGCCTGTTTTATCTGGTCCTGGCCTGGATCAGTACCCGGGTCCTGGCAAAAGTGCCTGAAAAAGAGTCGTTAACAAGTTGACTTTATTTTGAAAAATTTTTTAACCACAAGGGGGTTGCAGTGAAGAACATGATATTTTTAACAACCATTATTATGGTGCTTGGGGTTTCATCCCCGGCATATAACTGCACCACGACCATTACGGGCAGGGATGCGTCAGCCGACGGCTCGGTGATGGTGTCCCACACGGATGACGGCATGGGAGATGCCCGGGTCGTGTACGTGCCGGCCATGGATCATCCCGAAGGTTCGCTCAGGCCGGTATTTTATGACAACGCAGCCATGGGGTATCTGCCTCAATGGGGCGGGTCCCAGACGCACCGCCTGGTCACGGATACCCGTGGCCCGGGGTACCGCGTAAACAACGAGACGCCCAGCGTTCCTCTGGGCTATATTCCTCAGGTGGCACATACATATGCCTATATCGATGCCAACTACGGGATCATGAACGAGCACCAGGTTTCCATCGGGGAGTGTACGGACAAGGCCAAAGTCCATCCCATGCCGGAACCGGGGAAACGCATTTTTTATTCCTCGGAACTTTCCAGAGTGGCTCTGGAGCGTTCCAGGACAGCCCGGGAAGCCGTGAAGCTGATGGGTGAACTGATAGATACATATGGGTATTACGGCACCGGAGAAACCCTGCTGGTGGCTGATCCGCAAGAGGGCTGGGTCTTTGAAATGGCCGGATATGACATGAACGGCACAGACGGGGTCTGGGTTGCGCAAAGAGTGCCGGATGACGGTTTCTTTGTGGCGGCCAACCAGTTCCGGATCAGGGACATCCGAAAGGATGACAAGGATATGATTTATTCCGCAAACATCTTTGATGTGGCGCGCACCAAGGGCTGGTGGCAGCCTGAGAAAGGTCTTCTGGATTGGGCCGAAGTGTACGGGGACGGGGAATTTCATCACCCCTATTATTCGTTGCGCCGGGTCTGGCGGGCCCAGTCACTGGCGGCACCTTCCCTGAACCTTTTGGCCTGGGTGGACGGCCCTTTTACCCGGGCGTATCCTTTTGCAGTCACACCTGACCAAAAACTGACCCCTCAGGATGTCTTTGCCATTCACAGGGACAATTACGAAGGCACTGAGTTTGATCTGACAAAAGGGCTGGCGGCCGGACCGTTTGGAAACCCCAACCGGTTTGAAGGCGGGGCCGAAAGCACCATGAACAAGGAGGGCAGCCTGTCTGATCTGGAAGGCGATTTTGAACGTCCCCTGAATATTTACCGGTGTGCTTATGCCTATGTGAATCAATCCAGGCGCTGGCTGCCGGACCTGGTGGGCGGCGTGGTCTGGTACGGGGCCGATCGTCCGGCCACGTCCGTGTTGATGCCGTTTTATCCGGCAGGACAGGGTCTTCCTGATTCAGTACAGACCATGGACGTTCTGACCTTTGATCGCAACAGCATGTGGACGGCTTTCAATTATGTGGCCAATTATGCCATGCTCAAGTATGAGTATATGATTCAGGATATCAGGGCTGAACAGAACCGGTTCGAGTCCAGGGCCTTTGGTTCGCAGCAGGGTGTGGAGGCAAAGGCGGTGAACCTGCTGGAAGATGGAAAAAAGGAAAAGGCCAAAGCCTTGCTCAGTCAGTATACCAAAGGGAATGCAGACGAGATTTTTGAGGCCTGGTGGGATCTTTCAACGCATTTGTATGTCAAGTACAATGACGGGTACATCAATACCGAAGATCAGATTGCCCAGCCTGTTTTTTATCCGGCGTGGTGGCTCAAAGCCGTGGGATATGAGGACGGACCCACATCATACGGTAACCCGTCCGGCAATAATTAACAGAATGGAAAAGAATCCTTCCTAAAATTGATCGGCACGGTATCGTCAAAAAAGAATAAAATAAAAAATGCAAATTAAGGAGTTTCGTAAAATGGATGAGTTGAATCAGGTATTCAAGGAAATGGATTTTCAGTTCTTCGGTTCAGGAGAACACGGCATGAGCATCGACGGAATGCGCAAAGTGCTGAACAACGATCATTTTGTGTTTTTAGATGTCCGGACACACGAGGAAGTGAAATACCAGTCTTTTCCCTTTGCTCTGCATATTCCCTTGAATGAGATGCCGGACCGCTTGAACGAAGTCCCTAAGGACAAATGTGTCATCGCCTTCTGTTCTTCAGTATTCAGGGGAGCGATGGCCTATACTTACCTTCTGGCCAATGGGTATGAGGAAGTGAAGGGACTGACAGCGCCTTGTGAAGATATGGCTTTGGCCTTTAAACCCGGCCCTTTGGCTAAAATGTAGTAAAATTTCCATGCCGGCAGTGCAGAAAAAAGATCTGCCTGTCGGCATTTCTCCTGTCGTAAAGGACTGTTAGAGATGGAATCCCATATTCTGATCATTGTTTTTCTTTCATTCGGCCTGAGTTTTATTTTCGCCCTGGGGGGCGTGGGTTCAGCAGTTGTCCTTATTCCTGCCTTATCCTGGATCGGTGTCCCTTTTAACCTGGCACGCACCACGGGGCTCTTTGTCAACTGCGTGAGCATGCTCGGAGCAACCTGGTCCAATTTCAGGCAAAAGACGCTGGACGTGAAACTGGGGGTGCCCATCATTGTTTCGTCTATAGTAATGGCGCCAGTGGGCGCCTGGGCCGGCCATTTTCTGCCCACACGAACCCTGCTTTTTGTTTTCATCGGGTTTTTGTTTTTTTCCGGTATCATGATGATTTTTTTCAAGGGCGCAAAATATAAAGACCAATACAGGGAAGACCGTCCCGTTGCAGGCCCTCTGGGTGTCGGTCTGCTGGCCGGATTTGTTTCGGGGCTTCTGGGTGTGGGTGGCGGCGGTATCATTTCTCCCCTGATGGTGGTCCAGGGATTCAATCCCAAAAAAGTGGCCATGGTGACGGCTTTTTCAGTCCCTTTTTCATCGTTTTCGGCATTTGTCACCTACGCGGCCATGGGATCGGTGTCCGTTAAAATTCTTGTTTATGCGGGGCTGGCTGCCTGGACCGGGGGCTATCTGGGCACCAGGGTGATGCAGAAAAAAATGAAGCCCCAGAGTGTTAAACGATTGCTGGGAGTCGTTTTAATACTTATCGGGATCAAATTTTTATGGTCCATGGCCTAACCGGGTTATGGACACCGTGATTCTGTCGGAACCGGGAGACTGCAACACTGACCCTGATTCTTCTCCCAAGTGTCGGCATAGCCCTTGTATTGAAGGGAAATACGGAAAGACTGATTGAAACTAATCGGAATTTGCAGGTGCATCGCAGCTCAATGAGTGTTGGCAGGCTGAGCTACCAAACGAACGCCAAGGGCTGCACACACCTTATTAATAGTGTCAAATCGAGGTTTGGCATTCGGTTTAAGCGCTTTATACAAGGCTTCACGGGTTATTCCTGTCGATTTGGCAACTTCGCTCATACCACGAGCCTTGGCAGCTACTCCCAGCGCGTGGGCCAGCTCGGCGGCATCACCGTCTTCAATCACCATGGTGATGTAAGCAGCAATGTCTTCTTCGCTTTTAAGCTGCTCGGCCATATCAAAATCCGGCAGATCTGCAATTCGTTTTTTCATGTTTCAATCCTCCAAAGATGCCTTCCCCCACTGGTTTTACATCACCGAGGTTGCCACGCTGTGCTTTATCGAGACGGCGGCTTAGGCGAAGCCGCGTAATACGGTCTTTCAAGTTGTTCAGCCATTTATCAAATTCGGGCAATGTTTTAACCGTGTACATACAGCATATGTAATCGATCGAATACAATAAGTCAAATAAAATTTAATGCACAAAAGTAATGATACGGCCTCTCCTATGCCGGTTCAAAGCAGTATTACAGGGATAGTATAGGGTGGTCATTCGTCCAAAAACTGGGCCTGTTTTACAAGTAGTCCTCTCTTCAAATTACCTTGCTATGACCTGCCAGAACTTTAGAAATTTAATAAAGATTAGAATGATATCATTTATATTTTGAGGATCTTCTGGCGATCAGCCATCGGATAGTCATTCGAAATGCTTTCCCACAATTCTTTTTTAAGCCTATTTATGCTTTGGGAAAATTCATCTAATACACTGTTTTCAATTTTTTTTGCAAGGCTCACTTGTTCAGTAATTAATTGCTGTAATCGAGTTATTTCTTTCCATGTATTTTCAACGATTGATGTTTCGAAAAAGAAATCGTTTTTGAGATTATTTTTTACTTGCTCCCATGCAAGTTCTCCGGCCTTGCAGACAGACGGAAGATGGTGTAGAAAGAAAATAGTTTGTGTGGGCTTTCCGGCTATCTGCGGAAGTTCACAGTCAAAGCCTGGAGTTGGCGCTCCAGGCTTTTTTATGATTTTGACCTTGAATTATACGAATAAAAATAAAGATTTGATAATCTTTTTTGAATAAAATCTCACAACATAATCAAACCCGCTGCATAATTGCAACAAATCATGATAAAAAAATGTTTTGATTTGGATGGGTATCTTTAATATCTCTCACTGAGGACTATGTGAAAAATGGAATTCTCCCAATGCCAGTATCAGGGTAGTAGACTATTATTAAAAGGCCAGGGTGCTACAATTAAAGCCAAAATGTTTTGTAGGGGAATTCCATCCATCGATAACAGTCGAGATTATCCAATGGTTGACCATAAAGGAACACCAAAATTTTGAGATCAACAGATGACTCAGGTACAGATTTGCAGGCAAATATGTTGGGGCGGCCAGATTGTTTTTTTCCGATGAATCCCTTTACCCGGGGGGGATACATGCCCTGTCAACCTGGCGTTTCTTCAAAGAGAATATGTGGATGCTGTCAAACAGCTGAATCGCCTGCCCTTCTTTAATGTTTCCCCGGAACTGCCGGAGTTTTGCAAGAATTTTGGAGCGGCCCGTGTCATCGGCCGGGGATTGGTCAAATGGATACTGATAAAGGTCTGCCAGGTTATCAAATTCGACAGGCACTGCAAAGTCTTTGTGTCGGATCAGGTCAAACGGACTGTGGCAGATGGCGTGCGCGGCAGATGTCAGGGCGGCGGTTTCGTCATCGAACAGGTGAAAAAACTGCTGAAATTCACCCTTGGCCGAAGGCTCCAGAATGATCACCCGGCCGCCCGGGGCCAACACCCGGTGGGCTTCCAACAATGCCTGCCGGCTGTTCTGGTGATGCAGCGAAAGGATAAAAATGACCCTGTCAAATGACGAATCCCCAAGGGGCATATTTTCCCCGGAACCGATGAAAAACTGGGCATTACCAGACTGCTGCAGCGCTTTGGCGACAGCTTCCCTGTCCGGGTCGATGGCAATATAGCGCCGGGTGTCGCGGGCCAGCATCATGGACAGCCGGCCCTCCCCGCACCCGATCTCCAGGACGGTACAGCCTTCCAGGGCTGCAAGGCTCTGGATCATGGACATCTGCAAATGGTCTTTATCATAAATCATGGGTCGTGTTCCTGTGTCAGACCAGGCCCGTGGAAAAAGCGATCATGAACTGGCCCGCATAATACAGGGGCAGGCCGGCGGATCGGTTGACAAACGCTTTTGTGACAAATCGCTGGCGGGCCACGAAGATGTCGGACACATAAAACAGCAGGGCCCCGCCAAAGACTAAGGCACGGGCTTTGGGATCCAGACCGGGGTTGTTCATGAAAGCGGCAGCACAAATGACCATGGCCGTGATGATGACGATGTAGGCGGTCACGGGAATGCGCATGTCCCCCAGGTGGGGACGCAGCCATAAAAAGACACAGGCACTCAGGCCCAGGCAGATGAGGCCGGCCGTCCATACCAGGGGCCCGGTAACACCCAGGGTCACAAACGCGGCCACATACATGATATGGCCGGCCAGAAACGCGCCCAGGCCGGCGGTAAACACTTTTCGGCTTAAAATAAAAATCAGGCAGACATCGCCGATCAGGCACAGGATCAGGCCGGTCAGGACCAGGGGATAATAGGGGGTATCCGTATGCGGCTGGATCACTGCCGTGACAATGAACAGCACGGACAGCAGCGGTTTGGTGAGCAGCTCACCAATTATGGATTCCTGTCTGGACGCATACAGCAGCCCTGCCAGAAGAGGCACGGCAGCAAAAATGATATAGATCATGACACACCTTTTTTTGTGATTTTATAAGGGTGTTTTAACCATGGGCGGAAAAAAGCGGGGGGTAAAAAAACAGCGGCAGGGAAACATGGGTTTCCCTGCCGCTGAATGAAGTGAAGATGATTCAAAAAAAACAAAGGCGATACCGGACGTCAGCAGTTTTTCCACTCAGCCCGGCGTTTTTCCTCGAAACTGGCGATGCCTTCCAAAGTATCTTCGGTTTTCATCATGGTTTTGAGGAAATAGTTGGACACCAGGTCCACGCCCTGGGAGAAACTGGTGCCTAAATGGCGTTTCACGGCCCGTTTGTTGAGCCGGATGATCAGCGGCGATGCCATGCAGATTTCTTTAATATAAGCCTCCACGGCCTCCTTGAACTCATCGTCGTCCGCCACCTGGCTGACAAATCCCATTTTCCGGGCTGCTTTGGCTTTGTAGGTTTTGCCCGTGGTGAGCACCTCAATGGCCTTGGCCGGGCCCACCAGTTCGGGCAGGCGCAGGGCCGCGTAAGGCGGGAAAAAGCCCAGCTTGATTTCGGGCTGGCCGAATTTGGCGTTTTTGCTGGCAATGATGATGTCGCAGGCAATGGCCAGTTCCATGCCGCCGCCCAGGCAGGCACCATGGACCGCACCGATCACAGGGATGTCGATCATGTTGATCAGCTCGAAAATCCGGTTGAACACGGCCACCATTTCATCCACCTGCTCGGGCTTGTGGTCACCCACTTCCACGCCGGCACAGAAACTGGGGCCTTCACCGTTGATCACCAGGCATTTAAGGGTGTCATCGGCGGCAATGGCTTCGAGTTCCGCGTTCAGGTCATTCATCATGGGGATGTTGAGTACATTGTGTTTGGGCCGGTTCAACGTGATCCGGGCCACCTGGTCGTCTTTTTGAACAGTTAAAAATTCGGATGCTGACATATGGTCCTCCTGTGTCTAATGCAGGTTTTCAAAGGTGCCGGTCCGGCATATGTGAAATATCATATACCGGACCGGTGTGCGTGTCCATATCCCGGTTCAGGATTTGATTATCCCCGGATGATTCTGGGGGTGATCAGATGGTGCTGGGGACAGATGGATTTCGGATTCTGGTAGGCGCATCCGGCAAAGGCCTTGAGATAGTTTCTCAGTTCCTTCATCTTCACCACCTCATCCACCATCCCGTGTTTGGCGCAATAGGCCGGTCTGGAATTGTCGTGGTATTCCTTGGCCAGGGTGTTCATCTTCTCGATGATGGGCTCCAAAGGACGGCCCGCATCTTTTTCCTTGACCAGGCGCCGGGAATAACTGGCCGCCGCCGCGGTTTCCCCGTGCATCACGTAGATCTCCGTGGTGGCAACCCCTAAGGTGAAGGCGTTGTGCCGGTTGGCCGTGGGACCGCCCATGACATAATGGGCTGCGGCCGTGCCTTTGCGCAGGGTGATCAGCATCATGGGGATGTCCGTCTGTTGGATGGAATAGATCAATGACTGACCCAGGCCTAAGAGTTCGGCTTTTTCCGCGATATCTCCCACATCGATGCCCGAGGTGTCCTGGAACCAGATCAAGGGAATCCGGTCTCTGCCGCACAGGGTGACAAACTCGTTCATTTTGATCAGGCCCTGGCGGTAGAGCTTGCCGCCGATGCCAGGATAATCCGCATATTCCGGGTATCCTTCCCCCAGCCAGCCCTGGTTGTTGCCGATGATACCCACCAGGTATCCGTCCATTTTCACCAGGCCTGTGTAGATTTCCGGGCCGTAATCGGGTTTGTATTCCATGTGTTCGCTGCCGTCCACCAGGCGGGACAGCACCTGCCGGAAGTCATAGATCTGCTTCTGGTTGACCGGAATCAGGCGGGCCACATCTTCGGCGGAAAATGCCGGTTCTTTGGGTTCAGCCACCCGGAAGAATTTGGGATTGTAGGCGGGCATGTCTTTCATGTAATCCTTGAGCCCGTCCAGAACCCCTTTTTCCTCTTCATACACATACCGGAAAAATCCGGTGTGATCGTGATGGACCTCCACGGATCCCGGGGGTTTGCTTGTATATTGTTTGGCGGCATTGATCAGCTGTTCCGCGCCTTCCAGATCAAAATGGCCTTTGGGGGACATCCCGCTTAAAATCCCGCCGCCGCCCACGGCGATGTTGCAGTTTTTGTGGGCAAACAAAATGGTGGGGCTGATGCCCTGGTATCCGCCGCCAGCCGGGTTGGTGCCGTAAATGCCGGCCAGAACGGGAATGCCCAGCTGCTCCAGTTCGGCATGGCGGTAGAATGTGGTGCCCGACCCTCGGCGGTTGGCATAGAATTTTTCCTGTTCCGTGAGTTTCACCCCGGAGCAGTTCACCAGCCATACCAGGGGAATGTTCAGGCGTTTGGCCAGATTGGTGGCCCGGAAGATGTTTTCCGGCTGACCCGGCAGCCAGGCCCCGGCCATGACCTTGTTGTCAAACCCGATCACCACGGCCCATTTGCCGGAAATCTTGGCCAGGCCGTCAATGACGTTGGTGGTGCCTTCTTCATTGTCTTCCGGGTTGAAAATAGTGTGCAGCGGATGCCAGGTGCCGGGATCCACCAGGTATTCCAGGCGCTGCCACACGGTCATGCTGCCCCGGGCATTGATTTTTTCAGTGGGCATGCCCGCGTTTTTCACTTTTTCCACTTCCGCGTCAATGCCGGCTTCCACCTCTTCCACCTGCTGGACATTTTTGGCCGAATTTTTCAACTGCCCTTTGTTAAGTTCCTTGCCAAAGGGTTCCATTTTTTCAAAATACTGTCGCATAAAAGACTCCTGAAGAAATTTTATTATTAGGTTTTCACCGGTATCGGCTTGGCACAAAGCTGCATCCACCGGCAAATATACACACTTGACTTTAAAATTTTCATTAAGTATAGAATTGAAAATAACCGAAAGCAACCGGTCTGATGAAAGGCTGGCTGCTGTTTTCCTGACATGACGTCAACAACCTGTTCAATCATGCAAACAAACCAAGCAAAGGAGATCTGAATGAGCACTGAGATTTTAGCCCCCATGCCCGGAACCATCATCGAAGTATCTGTCAAACCCGGTGATGCGGTTGAAGAAGGCCAGGAAATGCTGGTCCTGGAAGCCATGAAAATGGAAAATCCCATTGCGGCCACCATCGACGGCACGGTCAAGGAAGTGACCGTCAATGTGGATGACAAAGTCGCCACCAACCAGGTAATGGTCGTGATTGAATAATTTTTTCCGGCCGTGTATTCACTGAATTCATTGGGATACACGGCCGGACAACCATAAAAAAAATGTTGCGGTTTCATCTGAAACTTTTGTTTAATTTTATTGTAACTGCCTGAAAATAAAAACTCTTCTTCCTTCCAAGCTTGTTTCATATCATAAAACGCTGTTCTATTGTCAATTAAGATAGAAAGAATGACGCGGGTTTGTCAAGCAATTTTTTAATCATAAATTTAATCAACTTTTTTCTTGACAAGGGGGGGTATTTTTTGATTAGCTAACTCGTTATATGAAACGATGTTTTAACCTGTAAAACAAACCAACGGATAAAATCATTCCTGTGACACAGAAAGCAGCGCCGGCAAAGCCAACGGAAACCAAAAAACTCAATGCCATTGAAAAAGCGTTGGAAATCATGCTCAAATTCCAGGATATCAAGGCCAGCTGGGGTATCCGGGAATTGTCCGGCGAACTGGGTTTCAGTCCGGCAACGGTCCAGCGGATTCTGACCGTTCTGAAATCCTACGGGTTTGTCCGCCAGGATGCAAGAACCCGGCAGTATTTTGTGGGCAATATCTTTTACCGGTTTCTGGAAAACCTGAACCATTCCAACAACCTGACCGGCATCGGCCGGCCGTTTCTGGAAGAACTGGCAAGGCAGACCCATGAAACCGTTTACCTGAACGTGATTCAGGGAAACCTGCGCATCTGTATCGACTCCATAGAATCCACACGGGTGCTCAAAGCAGGCATGCCCGTGGGCAACCAGTCCCCCCTGTATGCCGGGGCATCGGCCAAATGTCTGCTGGCGTTTTCCTCGGAAGTGTTTCAACAGGAATATTTTGACAGCATTTCCCCGACCCCCATGACGGACAACACCATTGTGGACAAAGACGTGCTGACTGCGGAGCTGAAAAAAATCGTACTCCGGGGTTATGCCGTCAGCCTCGGGGAACGAACGCCGGGCATCGGGTCCGTGAGTGCCCCTGTATTTGATTACCGGGAACGGATTTTGGCCAGCCTGAGTCTGGCCGTTCCGGAAATCCGGACCCGGGACAAAACCCATTTTTCTTATTGTATCAACGTATTGATGGATGCAGCCCGGGCCTTTTCCCGGGCCATGGGCCAGTCCGTCACCCATCATAACCCTATACCCCAACATATGTAAATTTTTAAGGAGACAACATGGATTTTACATTACCCAAAGACCTTCAGATGATCCAGAAAGAGATCAGAAATTTTGCCAAAAAACAGATTGAACCCTATGCGGATGAATGGGATGCCAACCACTACCTGCCCATCGAGGAAGCCATGCGGCCCCTGGGACGGGACTTGGGCTGTTTCGGTACCGTGATTCCGGAAGAATACGGCGGAGAAGGCATGGACAACGGATTTCTGGCTGCCATGATCATCACCGAAGAGCTGGCCCGGGTGTCCTCTTCTTTGCGGGTCCAGGTGAACATGCAGGAACTGGGCTGCGGTTACACCATCTACAAGTACGGCAATGAAGAAGTGCGCAAAAAATATGTGGAAAAACTGTGCACGGCCGAATATATCGGCGGGTTCGGCATCACGGAGCCGGATGCGGGCTCTGATGTCATGGCCATGGCGTCCACGGCCGAAGACAAAGGCGACCACTGGCTGATCAACGGGTCCAAGACCTGGATCTCCAATGCCCATGTGGCCAACTGCCTGCTCTTTTATGCGTACACCGACAAGTCTGCCGGTTCCAAGGGGCTGTCTGCATTTGTGATTGAACCCCAGAACTTTGCCGGCATCAAAACGTCTGCCCTGGAAAAACTGGGGTCTCATTCCTCTCCCACGGGGGAACTGTTTTTAGACAACGTCAAGGTGCCCAAGGAAAACCTTTTGGGCAAACCCGGTGACGGCGCCAAGATCGTTTTTTCTTCCCTGAACCAGACCCGGCTGTCTGCGGCGGCCGGCGGCGTGGGCCTGGCCCAGGCCTGCCTGGATCAAGCCACCAAGTATTGCAGCGAAAGAAAACAGTTCGGCAAGAAAATCGGTGAATTCCAGATGAACCAGGACATGATCGCCCAGATGACCGCGGAAATTGAAGCGGCCCGTCTGGTGGTTTATAAAGCGGCCGTGGCCAAGGACAATGGTCAGCTTAACAACGGTCTGGATGTGGCCATGGCCAAATACCTGGCCGGGGAAGTGGCCACCAAGGCCTCCAATTATGCCATGCGGATCATGGGGGCTTATGGATATTCCACAGAATACCCGGTCGCCCGGTTCTACAGAGACGCACCCACCTATTCCATGGTGGAAGGGTCTGCCAATATCTGCAAATGGATCATTGCCCTGGATCAGCTGGGAGTCCGGAAAGCCAACCGGTAAAGGAGGGCCCCATGGACCCGAAAGAGATCGCGAAAAAAACCGGAGAAACGGCCAAACTGTACTTTTCCACGGTCAAGGATGAAGACAAGCCCTACAACCTGTGGCGGTTCTTTGACAAAGACCTGGCAAAAGACATGTCGTTGTACATCACCGGCCAGATGTATGCCAGAGAAAAGATCCCCCATACCACAAGGCAGCTGATTACAGTGGCGGCTTTAACCGTGCTGTCAAAACCCGAGGAACTGGCGTTGCATATTCACGCGGCATTGAACGTGGGATGCAAAAAACAAGAGATCGCGGAAGTGATTTTTCAGACCAGTATCTACGGCGGGGTGCCCGCGGCCAATACGGCGCTTTCCACCTTGAAAAAGGTGCTGGAAGAGCGGGGCGAGCTGGAATAACCCCAGACACATACCCGTAAAATCGGCAGCCCGCCCGGCCTGAAAGGCTGAGCGGGCTGCCGTCATTTTATTGAAATATCAGTTATTTTCAATTGGCACGGATGGATTTTTGATCATGGCCGCAGCCGTCACAGCACAGAGAATCAGCGCAATTCCCACGGCATAAAACGCCCAGTCAATACTGAACAGATCCACCAGTGCGCCCACCCCCATGGCCCCGATAAATACCCCTAGGTTCATGGCCATGTTGAACACCCCCATCATGGATCCCTGACCGAATTTTTTTCCTTCTGTGGCGGCCAGCGCCCCCATGGCCGGCCAGGATATGGCCTCGCCCAGGCCGATTACCGCGAACAGAAGCAGCAGGGGAACAAAGCCTGTGGCAAAGGGGACACAACACATGGTGACGCCGATCAAGACGGTGCCGGCCAGCAGCAGCAGGTTCTGATCCCGGGAGTCGGCCAGCTTTCCGAACGGCACCTGGAATATGGCATTGACCAGGGTGCGGCAGGCGATCACCATTCCAATTTCAGATCCGCTGGCGCCCATCTGCCGGGTCATCAAAAGCGGCAGAAACGCAAAGGTGGGGACCATGATGATCATGGTGGCCATGCGTGCCAGCAGAATGCCCCGCACCCGCCGGCTTTGCATCATCCGCCGGAACAGGGAAAAGATGCGCACCGGCGCTTCAGTGACACTGGAAGGGTCCCGGCCGGGAAGAATGGCGATTACAAGGGCGGCTGAAACAAGGCTGAGCAGGGCCATGGCATAAAACCCGGCGTTTTTTCCCATCAGATCCAGAAAAAATCCGCCCAGCACCGGTCCGGCCCCGATACCGGTGAAAATGGCAATGTTGAACCAGCCCATGTATTTGCCCACTGTGTCTTCGGCCGATGCATCGATGATATATGCCATGGCAATGGGAAAAATCAGGGCCGACCCAGCCCCGTGGAAAAATCGGATCAGCACCAGCTGGGTGACGGATCCGGCAATCGTGTAAACATATCCGGTCAGCCCGAACATGATCAGCCCGGCAATGAGAAACCGTTTTCTGCCGTACCGGTCCGAAAGGGTGCCCACAAACGGCTGCAGCAGTCCGCCGCTCACCGCGTAAGCAGCCATGATGATGCCCAAAGCAAAGCCGGTGGCCCCGAGCTCTTCCGCATATATGGGCAGAATGGGCGCAATGATGCCCATGCCCACAAAAACAATGAAAATGGCCGACAATATGGTCAGTAGAATGGATTTTTGCATGGCCTTATTGTAACAGCCGCCGCCCCGATCGTCCACAAGAATGACAGAGGCGGCGGCTGGATGAAAATCAGATCAGGCCGATGAACTTCCAGTAGGGGATCATGATGACCACGATAAAAATGAGGTTGAAAATCATTTTAATGCTGAAGAATTTCACGAAATCCTGCAGCCGGATCAGGCCGAAGGAAAAGTAAATCAGCACCAGCGCATATTCATAGGGCAGAATGATCTGGTTGGTGGCCATATTAATGACATAGTAAAAAGAGAACGGATTGATATCCACACTCAAAGCGATTTCCGCCAGGGGTGCGGTGAATGCCGCCCAGATGGCCAGCGGTGTCATAATGAAATTGGACACCACACTCAACACCCAGACCAGCACCAGTGTGAACATGCTGCCGCTGGCTTCCATCATGGGTGTGGAATACTGGGCAATAATTTTCCCGATGCCCAGCACATTGGATGCGGCCCCGATGGCCATGCATGCCGTGACAAAGAACAGCAGGGAAAAATTGATCCGTTTGATGTCGTCTTCCGTACCTACCCGGATGCCCGGCAGATACATCAGGCACCCGGCCACGGCAAAACCCCACCCGATATTGATGTGGTGCAGCCCTCCGGTCATCAGGAAAATCACCAGAAGCACCGTGACGAACAATCCTTTTTTTTCTTTGGATGTCAACTTTCCGAGTTTGTCATAGGCCTCACTGACATAGGCTTTGCAGTTGATCTCTTTGGACGGCTTGAATATTTTTGTGATCAGAAATACACAGAAAAACGACCACAGTATCATGGGCGCATTGTGAAACAGATACAGAAACCAGGTCATGGGCACATCATATACGGTGATGCCTGCCCCGGCAATGATGTTGAAATTGGGATTGTAAAAGAAATACAGCGGTGTCAGGGCCGCCATGGCACCGGTGAGCATGATGCCCGCCGATTCTTTGGACCGGCCCAGATCCAGGGCCAGGCAGATGCCGTAGGTGAACGCAGCCAGCGGGATCACGGCCTGGGCCGGGATCAGCAGGTTCAGGATGATGCCCGTGAACATGATGCCGTATAAAATCCGGTTGTAGGTCCCCCCGGTCTTGATGATGCACCAGTAGGCCACCCGCCGCAAAAGCCCTGCGCTTTCCAGGCAGTTGGCCATGAGAATCCCGCCCATGAACATCCACGGCACACTGGTGGACCAGGGTCCGAATACCGCCTGTTCCGGGGCGATCCCCGCGACCACATAGGCCACGGGCAAAAGAATGGCCGGGATCATCTGGGGCAGGGTTTCAAAGGCAAAGATCAGGATGGCACACAGGGTGATGGCCAGAAAATTCCGGATCACCGGGGTAAAGGTCTCTCCCGTGGGCACCATCATGACCAGCAGCGGAGCGATCACAATGACCGCCCAGTAAATCATCTGCTTTCTGTCCGCCGGGCTGCGGTCGGCTCCGGCCGCAGCCTCCTGGGAAGCCCTGACGTTGCCGCCGTCTGCGGCAATGGTGTTGTCGGCTTGCATAAAACGGTCTCCTTTTTTCAGGTTGACTTTTACGGACAGAAAATGGAAACGCCGGTGTCAAATTTCTTGTCGTTGATGATCAGCTTGATCTGGTATTTTCCTTTCAAACCCTGTTTGCTGATGTTGAGTTTCAGTTCCCGGTCATCGTCTTCCAGAAACGCGCCCGAGCACATGGCCAGATGCACGACCGCCGAGGTGTTGAGAAAATAATGATGGCTGTCGGCATCTCCTTCCAGGCAGATCATGGCCAGGGTGCCTCTTTCAAACCGGCCGTGAAACACCATGCGGTCTTCATCTTCTTCGATCACCACATTGTGCCAGGCATCCGGCTGTTCATTGACTTCTTGAGCATCGGGCACGGTGTCAAATTCCGGGGTGACATCCAGTTGTCCCAGCAGCTGACCCGCACCGAACCGCACATTGTCTTTGTCATGGTAGATGGGCAGTTTTTCCGCCCGGTAGAAATTGCCTTGGGTTTCCAGTTCGTACAGCACCACCCCGTCTTTTTCCTCCACGGTCACGGACCGCAGCTCCACAGCCGGGTCTTTGGGATCCAGGAATGCGCCCAGCCCGTCGTCGGCCCAGCCGTCCTTGAATCCGATCCCGCCGGAATGGATCAGGTAATGCCCGTCTGCATAATACTCCACATTGCAGATATAAGGAGAGAAAAATTCCTGGCCCCGCTCCTTGCCGTACTGCCACACCTGTTCGATCTCCATTTTTTCGGTGTCAATGCGGAATCTCACCCCTCTGGAGAAATTGTCCCGGTTCTTGATATAATTGTCTTTGTTCTTGGCCCGGTACTGGCCGTTGTCAAAACACATCACATCCCCTTCCGGCGTGATCAGGGCCGCATGCTGCTCATACTGCCAGTCAAAATTCTTTACATCCCCCACGGGGGTGAAAAAATATTTTTTTACCATCTCTTCAGGCCAGCCTTCCGGGTCTCCCACGATCCAGTTGAGCCTGCCGGAATCAAAATCGATGTTCACCACAGCATCCTGGTGCCGGCCGGAAAAGGTCAAAGAATGGGTGGGCTTGTCATACCACACCGAGTTGTTGTGGAACCAGTCATGGGCATCCTGGGACCCGGAACCGGCCACATCCTGGGGAAGGAAGGTCTTGTAATCCCAGGTTTTGAGGATATCACCGGTGTTGCGGTCAATGAGCACACACATGTCTTCTACGGTATCCCGGGTGAAATCCTGGGTCAGCACCAGCAGGTTGCCGTCTTCCATTTCAAAGTGATCATGGTGGTAGTTGCCGGGCAGCCGGTATTCCTTGTAGATTTTGCCCAGCATATCCAGTTCGATCAGGCCCGTGGAATTGTAGGGCATGCGGCAGAACCGGCTGGAACCGGTGAGAATATTGCCGTTGGCAGCCCGTTTGATGTCAAACATGGTGTTTTCCGTGAGCATCCACCGGATATCGCCTTTGTAGTCGTAAGCCGTGGGCAGGTTTTTGCCGGCCGGGGTCAGAAACATGAAATTGTCTTCCAGATAATCGGCGGAAGTCATCACGTTCAGGCACCGGCACACATCTTCAGGCAGTTTTCCGGTCTGGATGGTGATCTGTTTGGATGTGCCGTCGGGCAAAGAGATTGTCACCTGGTTGGCAAAATCTTCATACAGCCCCAGGACCGGCAGCTTGTGCACCGTGTCCGCTGCAAAGGTGTGGGGCAGGTTTTCTCTTTCAAACCGTTTGCCGCATACGGTCACCGTGGGTGCGACCTTTTGGGTGGTTTTAAACATCACCAGTGCGCACAACGGATTGATCAGGTAGGGGTTGTGCACGACAAACGGGGTGTCAATGGTGTAGGTCTGTTTTTCAAAATCCGTCAGAAACTGGTTTTCTGCGTTGGCCTGGCGGGTGATCAGATGGTCGTAACTTTCATAACGTACTTTGTTACTCATGGTCTTAAATCTCCTTTTATCTTTGATCCGTATAGAGAACCCCGGGTCACGGCGGGGTTATAAAATCTCGTCAATGGCTTTGACAATGGCGGGTTTCTGCTGTAATCCAGTGATCCGGTTGACCTCTTCGCCGTCTTTTAAAAACAGCATGATGGGAAACCCCTTCACGCCCAGGCGTTCCTTTAATTCCTTGTTTTCGTCAAAATCAATGGTATAGATGGGAAAATCCGGCTTGGCCTTGTCGATATCGCGCAGCACAAACGCCAGCATTTTGCAGGGGCCGCAGACTTTGGAATAAAATTCCACCATCATGGACCCGGATTTGTCCAGCTGGTCAAATCCGTTGGTATCCAGTTCCTGAATCATGGTTTCTCCTTTTCATGGGTATTGAGCCGGAATGTTTTATCCGGACGTTGTTATATCAAGGCGTGGTCTCGCCTTTGAGTTTTTCCACATATTTGGCCGCACTGTTGGCGGCAATGGCACCGTCGGAGCAGGCGGTCACGATCTGCCGCAGTTTTTTCACGGTCACATCCCCGGCCCCGTATATGCCGGAAATCGTTGTCTGCATATCTTCATCCACCTGAATGAATCCCATGTCATCCAGAATGCCCAGGTGTCCAAAGGCATTGGAGGTGGGTTCCAGGCCGATGTATTCAAACACCCCGTCACAGTGGACATGGCGTTCTTTTTGATCTTGTTTCGTGGATTTGAACCGCACCCCGTCCAGCGCGTCTTGTCCGGTGAATTCAAGCACTTCCTGATATGGATAGATGGTGACATTGGGCAGGGCCCGGAGCTGTCCGCACACCTTGGGATCGGCCGTGAGATCGAACATGGTGACAATGGTCAAAGAATGGGTAATGCCGGCCAGATACAAAGATTCCTCCACGGCGGAGTTGCCCCCGCCGATCACCACCACATCCTTGTCCCGGTACTGGGCCCCGTCACAGATGGCGCACCAGCTGATCCCGGCCCCGGCAAACCGGTCCTCACCGGAGATGCCCAGTTTTCTGGGGATGGTGCCGGTGGCGATGATCACGGCATGGGTGACAATTTTTGTGTCATCTTCTTCACTGGCCAGAATTTTGAAAGGGCCGTTGTCCGTGATGCCGGTGATGGTTTTGTAGTCAAACGCCACCCCCAGTTCCTGGGTGTGTTCATACATTTTCATGCTCAGCTCGGCCCCGTTGATGCGGCCCGTGCCGGTGTAGTTTTCAATTTCATTGGTATTCACCATCTGGCCGCCCGGGGCCAGCTGATCCACGATCAGCACGGACATGTTGGCCCGGACGGCATAGATGGCTGCAGTCAGGCCGGCAGGGCCGGCACCGATTATAACGATATCATATGGGGTCATGGTGTATTTTCCTTTTTTACGGATTACAATTCTTTTGTCCTCCATAAAACAGGATTTTTACAATCACATCCATGACGGCCGTCATGTTGACGGCTTTTTTATCAAAAAAAGGGAAAAAAGAGGGATTTAGATTTTCAGGCTGCCGAATTCGATATTTTTAAGGGCTGCCGGATCATGAATCCGGATCTGTCCCCGCTGGGTGGTGATGATGCCCATGTCCCGGAGCTGGCCCATGGTTCGAAGGGTGGATTCCGGCGTGGTACCGGCGATTTCCGATATTTCCTGGCTGGTGAACAGCAGCGGGGTCCCGAATTTTTCGTACAAAGTGCTGAGCACCCGGAGCACCCGGTTTTCCACTTTTTTTTCCATCAGATCCAAAATCCGGGAGTTGGCACTGTCCAGACCGATGCCGATCCATCGAAGGATATTGGGAACGATGACCGGATGGTCAGTCACAAAAGTCATGAATTGATTGCCCTGGATGCGCAGGCACCGGGTGGGCCGGGCCGCCTCAGCTTCCAGGAACCGGCCGCAGTCCAGATAAGGGCCCAGCAGGTTGTAGGGTTCTCCCCGTTTGACCAGCAGAAACGTGATCCGTCGGCCGCTTTCCGCACACGCACTGATTCGCAGCAGCCCGGACATGACAAAAAAAACCGGATCCACCGTGTCCCCGATCGCCGACACATGGGTGTTTTTGGGGAAATGGACGGCATCTCCGATGTCAAACAGCCGGAACACCACATCTGCCGGAACACCCTTGAAAAACGGGGCCGTGCGGAAAACATCTTTTTCACTTTGGGTGAACTGGGCCATGGGTTCTTATAGACCGGGTTTTGGCCGGTGTCAACACCCGGTGTGCCCGTGGGACAAGGCGCTTTTTCAGCGTTGTCCGTCCGCAGTCAGGCCGTTTTTCATGTCCGGCTGCTGGTGGTACCGATATAAATGGCGCAAAGGGCCAGCACCACCCCGGTCCAGGCCATGGCCGAGGTCTCCCGGTTGAAAAACAGCACATCCCATACAAAGGACAATGAGGGCTGGAGCAGCAGGGCCAGCCCGGCAATGGCCGCCGGAATTCTGGGCAGAGAATGGCCGATGAGTAACCAGCCCAGGGTCTGGCACATCAGGCCCAGCCCCACCAGGGCGCCCAGAGACGGCATGTCCGGGATGGCAAACGATTCTGCGTTGCGTACCATTTCCAGCCCCAGAAACAGGGCCGTGGCAAAGGACACCACCATGAGGGTGTACACCACAGGCGGGCTGTCGGCCTCGGACTGCATCCGCCGGAACACCATGAGAAAACCCGTGTAGAACACGGCCGTGGCAATGCCGTAGTAAATGCCCAGACGGAAATCCGGTGTCAGCTGGCCCCAGGGGGTGCCCACGATCATGAACAGCCCGATCATGGCCGGGGGGATGGAAATCAGCAGCCGGACCGAGGGTTTTTCACCATAAATCACAAACGCCACGGCCGGCACCATGAACACCTCAAAATTGCCCAGGATCGTGGCCAGTCCCGGCCCCACATACTGGATGCTGCGATGCCAGGCATACAGGTCCAGGGCAAAGAACAGGCCCGTGATCAACGCCAGCTTCAGAAACCGCCACCCGTACCATTGCATCTGCCGGCGGACCAGCAGGATGATCAGCAAAAAACAACCGCCGAAAAACACCCGGTAAAATGCAGACCCCGTGGGGGTCACCTGGGCGATTTTGACAAATACCGCGGAAAAACTGATCATCACAGCGCCCAGGGTGGTCCGGGTCAGGGCCTGGCGGAAAACAAATGCAGGATCATGGGACATGGGAGGGGATCATTCCTTTGCGGTTCCGGAAATTGAGCCGGTACTGCGGACCGGGGCGTGTTTGGGACGGTCTGCCCGGGGACGGGCCAGAAACGTGTGCCAGATCCCGTCCGGGCTTCGGTGCTCCAGAATGGTCATCTGTTTTTTTTCCAGGGCCGCAGCCACGTCCCGGGCCTCGGACCGCAGCAGCCCGGACAGAATGACCCGGGGTTTTTTAACAAATTCCGGGCTGTCCAGCAACTGCCGCATGATATCATAATGAATATTGGCCACCAGCAGATCACAGGGCAGGTCCACAGTGGTTTCGCCTCTGGCCTGAAACGCCAGTATCCGGTCGTCCCAGTGGTTGAGGGCGATGTTTTTTTTGGTGGTTTTCACTGCCAGAAGATTGAAATCACAGGCCAAAACCCGGTCACATCCCATGGCCGCGGCCCCTAAGGCCAGAAGCCCCGTACCGGTGCCGATATCCAGCACCGTGTGGACGGGTTCACATGCACACACCCGGCAAATGAGATCCAGGCAGTCATGGGTGGTGGGGTGAAGCCCCGTGCCGAACACCACGCCCGGATCCATCATGACCGGACGTTTTCCATGGATGTGTTCAGGAACCTCCCAGGGCGGAAAAATACAGAAATCCGCCACATCATAGGGGTGAACGGCATCTCCGTGCCACTGCTCCCAGGTCATGTCATACACATCTTTGAACTCGACGCCGGGGTTGTCTGTTTTTATCCGGTCAGCCAGATCCGGCACAGGTTGGGAAAAAAACACGAACGAGGTGCCCTGTTCCTGCCAGAGACCCAGAAACCGCGGATCAGATGAGATATCCGTGTCCAGGGAAAGCATGCCTTCAAAATAGTGGATCACCAAGTTTTGATACGGGTTTTTCATAGGGCCGGAAATGGTTTTGTGTAAAATACAATTTGACTTTGCCAAAAATATGAAAAATAATCTTTTCATATGAAAAATTCAAGAACCGATTCAAAAACATCCTCAGGGCAGTCACATGGAATACCGAAAAATCATTGCCGGGTTTGAATCAGACAATCCGGCCCTGGCCGAAGAATTGATCTGTGACATGTTTTTTTCATCCGGTGTCAACGGCGTGGTGTGTCATCTGCCCTTAGCGGAACCGGACGAAGGGTTCGGCACGCCCACGCCGATGGTGCCCGACGGCAACCGCATTGAAGGGTATCTGCCTGAAACTTTGGATGCGGATAAAATTCTGGCACAGCTCATTTGCCGGGCCGAAGCACTGGCACAGGACGGCATCCATGTGATTGTCCGGACGGAAACCGTGGCGGATCAGGACTGGGCCCATGCCTGGAAAGCGTACTTTCATGTGATACGCATCACAGACCGCATTGTGGTGAAACCGGCCTGGAAGCCGTTTGATCCAAAACCCGATGATCTGGTGATCCACCTGGATCCGGGCATGGCGTTCGGGACCGGCACCCATCCTTCCACCTGCATGTGCTTGAAGCAGATTCAGGCCGAACTTACCCCTGGACAGACATTTCTGGATGTGGGGTGCGGGTCGGGGATTCTGATGATTGCCGCCGCCAGACTGGGGGCATCCCGGATGGCGGGAATTGACACAGACCCGGCGGCCGTGGCTGTGGCAAAAGAAAACCTGGAGAAAAATGAGGTGTCTGCTGATCAGTATCACCTGTGTACCGGCCCCCTGGATCAGATGGATCCCACACCATATGACCTGATTGCCGCCAATATCATTGCCCAGACCCTGGTGGCCATTATGGCGGATATCCGTCTACGCATGGCCCCGGATGGCAGAGCCGTTCTTTCCGGGATCATCCTGGAGCGGCTGCCGGATGTGGAAACAGCCCTGGAACAGCAGGGGCTGACCATACTGACCCGGGACACGGATGCAGAGTGGGTCACAATCACGGTGGGCCGGGAATCCTGTGACTGAGCTGAACATCAATCACACCGATACGGGCCGGACCCTTGTTTTTTCCGGGCGCATGGACGCCGACGGCATTGCAAAGATATGGGAAAAGGCCTGTGACGGCATCGGTACCCATGCCGGGACAGACCTGACCCTGGATTTGTCCGGGGTCACCTATTTTGACATGGCCGGTGCCGCGTTTGTGGTCCATCTTGACCGGACGGCCCGGGAACAGAACCTGAAATCCATCCGCACCACCGGACTGGACCCGGCCGCTGCCACCCTGGTGGAACGGATTTCCCGGAATGAGCTTACCGAACCGGCCCCGGCACCGCCTGCCGGCCGCATCCGGATGTTTGTGGCAAACCAGGGCCAAAGCCTGGCCGAATTTTGGGAGGATGTTAAAAACTATATTGCGTTTTTCGGGGAGATCTGCTGGTTTTTCGGTACCAGCCTGGTGCGCCCGAACCGGATCCGGTGGGGTGAAACGTGGCGGGTGGCGGAACAGGCCGGGGTGAATGCATTGCCCATTGTGGCCCTGATCAGCTTTATTGTGGGCCTGGTCATGGCGTTTCAGTCCGCCATTCCCATGAAAATGTTCGGCGCGGAAATCTATGTGGCCAATCTTATCGGCCTGGCCATGGTCCGGGAACTGGGGCCGTTGATGACGGCCATTGTCCTGGCCGGGCGGTCTGCGTCCGCGTTTGCCGCAGAAATCGGTACCATGAAAATCAATGAAGAGATTGATGCCCTGACCATCATGGGCCTGGAACCGGTGCGGTTTCTGATCCTGCCCCGGGTGATCGCTTCTACGGTGATGACGCCTTTGCTCACGGTGTTTGCCATCCTGGTGGGAATCCTGGGAGGGGCCGTGGTGATTCTGTCCATGGGGCATCCGTTTTCCGCGTATTACAACCAGGTGGTGGGATTTGTGTCCTGGGGGGATTTTGTGGGTGGGATGATCAAATGCTTTGTGTTCGGGGTGCTCATTGCCGCCACGGGATGCATCCGGGGATACCAGACCCGTCAGGGGCCGTCCGCCGTGGGTGAGGCCGCCACAAGGGCCGTGGTGTCGTCCATCATTCTCATTGCCGTGTTTGACGGAATTTTTTCAATTATTTACTATGTGTTGGATGTGTGAAAGAACCGATTATACAAGTGAAGCACCTGTTTGCCGGGTATGACGGCCAGGCCATTATGGAGGATCTGACCTTTGACATCAACAAAGGAGAGATCTTTGTGATCCTGGGCGGGTCCGGATGCGGCAAGAGCACCGTGCTCAAGCACATGATCGGGCTGTTGCCGCCCGTGTCCGGCCAGGTACTGATTCATGGTCAGGACATGGTGGCGGCCCGGGGAAAGGAACGGACCCGGCTGCTGCGGCAGATCGGGGTGGCGTTTCAGAACGGGGCATTGTTCGGCTCCATGACCGTGCTGGAGAACATCATGCTGCCGATGACCGCGTTCACGGCCCTGTCCGATGCAGCCGCCAGAACCCTTGCCCTGGCCAAACTCGGGCTGGTGGATCTGATCCGGCACAGCCATCTGCTGCCGGGCGAATTAAGCGGGGGTATGAGAAAACGGGCCGCCATTGCCCGGGCCATGGCCCTGGATCCCGGAGTCCTGTTTCTGGATGAACCGTCCGCCGGTCTGGATCCGCTGACCTCCGCAGAGCTGGATCTGCTCATCAAAGATCTGGCCCAGACCCTGGGCATCACGTTTGTGATCGTCACCCATGAACTGGAGAGCATTCTTACCATTGCCGACAACACCATCATACTGGAAAAAGAATTAAAAGGGATCATCGCCACAGGCCATCCCAAAGACCTGAAAGCGGATCCCGCCAACGAATACGCGTACCGGTTTTTCAACCGGGACCCTGAAAAAGAGAAAAAACCATGACCCAAAATGCCAATTATTTTAAACTCGGCCTGTTCGTGATCGCGGCTTTCTGCCTGGGCGTCGGGTTTCTCCTCATGTTCGGGGCCGGAGAATTTCTGAAAAAAGAGATCCTGGCCGAATCCTGCTTTGACGAGTCGGTCCAGGGGCTGGATGTGGGATCTGAAGTCAAATACAAGGGCGTACGCATCGGCACGGTCAAAGCCATCACCACGCCGGTCAAAGTGTATCAGGCCCAGTCCCAGTGTGTGCTGGTGGTGTTTGCCCTGGATCTGGACGCGTTTCCCGCCAACGGAAACCAGGACCCGGCAGACGCGGTCAAAGCGGCCGTGGACAAAGGACTCACCGTGTATCTGAGCTTCAAGGGCATTACCGGGGCCGCATATCTGGAAACCGATTATCTGCCAAACATTGGCGATCCGGTTGACATTACCTGGACCCCGGACAACCTGTATATCCCGTCCCGGAAAAGCAGTATCAAGCGTCTGGGGGATGCAATGAACCTGATTCTGGAAAACCTGACCGAGATCAATGTCATGGGAATGACCCGCAACCTGGAAAAACTGCTGGAAACATTGAATCAAAAAACCGCGGCATTGGATATGGCCGGGATTTCCCAGCGGACTTCAGCCATGATGGACGAGGTCCGGAACACCAGCCGCATTTTGTCTGAAATCCTTGAATCTCCGGATTTCCGTGGCATGATCCAGGACGTCAAAGGATCTTTCAGCGGCTTTCGGACGTTGGTGACCGATGTCCGGGACCCTGTAAATCAGACCCTCGAAGACCTGGGCCATGCCGCAGCCAGCGCTAAAACATTGACACAAAATCTGGAAGCGCGCACCGACACCCGGCTCACGGCGCTGTCTCAACAGGTGGACGGGCTCATGGAAAGCCTGAACACCACGATCGCCATGCTGGAAAACCTGGTCTGGCTCAACAGTGACACCATCAACCGGACCATCAGTAATTTTGAACACACGTCTGAAAATCTGAAGCAGATGAGTCTGGAAATCCGGCGATATCCCGCCCGCCTGCTGCTGGAAAGGCCGCCCAAACCGCCGAAAGAACCTTCTGAGGGGGGAAGATGAAACCGTTCTGGATCTGTGGGGCTGTTGCAACCGGAGTGGTTGTTCTGGCGGGTGTGTTGTTGCTGTCAGGATGCGCCGGGATTGTCCGGGATTTTCCGGAAACCCGCCTGTTTGTGATTGAGTCGCCCCGGATCAACCGCACTGCGGCCGGGTTTGAAACCGGTCAGGGCCTGTTGATCCGTCAGTTCGATATTTCTGCTGAATTTGAAAGCAGTTTTTTTGTTTACAAAGTATCTGACAACCGGTTCACCAATGATTATTACAATAAATTCATGGTTTCTCCGGCCCGGATGATTTCGGATGCGGTTCAGGAATCGCTGGATGGCTCGGTTTTCTTCCGGCAGGTGCCGACCAGTGAGCCGGATCGAATCGCGTTTCGTTTGTCCGGAAAAATTACGCACCTGTATGCCGATATCCAGGACCCGAAACATCCCCGGGCCGTCATGACGCTGCGGCTGCGGCTTGAAAAACAGACCGACGCCGGGTTCATGCCGGTGATCAATCAGGTCTACAGCGCCGTTGAACCGGCATCTGAAAATCGTTCCGATACCCTGGCCCGGGCCTGGAACCTTTGCCTGAAACAGGTGGTCACAAAATTTCTTGCGGATGTGGCCCTTTTGAAATGAGAGATCAGGCTTTGCTTATTGTCGTTGGCGCCGGCGGCATGCAGCAATCTGATCAGGCCGGCAGAGGAAATCCGCCGGGACCCACTTTCCAGGTGCCGTCCTCTTTGACTGCCGTGACCGTGGTCTCAAATTCATGTTCTTCGATCAACCCGAAGACATATCCCACAATCCGGTAAAGGGGATTGATGCTGCGGACCATGACGGCTGACAACTCGATGACGGCGGTATCTTCATCCTGTTCCACCACCCGGGTTTTTATGAGCAACGGGCGCATTTTCAGATAATCCATTTCCAGCCCCCGCCGGGCCGCGTTCTGTTCCTGCAGCCGGAAGTACATGGCCACGCGGTTGACGTCATTTTCATTGTAAAGTGCTTCCCGGCTCAGGTAATCAGCCATATCTTCATCCAGCATGAAAAATTTGTGGGTAAAGGTTTTGACCACCTCTTCCGGAGAATCCGCTGTTTCCGCCTGGACCACCGGGGCATAAACCAGGGCCATGGCCAGAAAGACCAGCAGCGATATCGACCTGAAGCAGATTTTCATTGGTTGCATCTCCTTTTATGATTATAAATTTGGTTTGGGTCTGTTTTTACCGCTTTTTCATAGCAGAGAACAACTCAATGTTCAACTGATTTCGACGTCGGATAAATTCATTTTCTGAAATGATTTATACCTTCGTGTTCTTCGTGCGCTTCGTGGTAAAATAATCTGCAGACTTGGGGGGCGGTAAATGATCGGATTACATCAAAGAATAGGGGTCCACGTCAATGCCCAAAGAGATGGTGCGACGGCGGGTGATATCCGGATGGTTCTGCAATGCCTGGACCAGGACGCTGATCTGATGAAACGACGGGCTTTTGATCAGCAGCTGCCACCGGAACCGGGAGGAAATCCGCGGAATCGGGGCCTCGATGGGGCCTAAGATATCCACGGTCTGTGCCATTTCCGGTGTGGCGTCTTTGAGCTGCAAAAGAATGGCTGCAGCCTGAAGTGCGGCCTGTTCCACGGCTTCTTTTTCGGGGCCGGACAGCTTCACCAGGATCATGCGGGTGAAGGGCGGGTATTTCAGGGCTTTGCGAAACGGGATTTCCCGGTTATAAAATGCAGTGACATCCTGGCGCCGGGCCGCCTCGATGGTAAAATGATCCGGGTTGTAGGTCTGCATGATCACGGTTCCCGGTACATCGCCCCGGCCGGCCCGTCCCGCCACCTGGGCCAGCAGCTGAAAGGTCCGCTCCCCGGCCCGGAAATCCGGCAGATTCATGGACAGATCCGCACAGATCACGCCCACCAGGGTGATGGCGGGAAAATCATGTCCTTTGGCCAGCATCTGGGTGCCCACGATCAGGTCCACGGTGCGGTTTCGGATGCTTTTGAGCAGCGCCAGAGCGCTGCCTTTTCTGGCCGTGGAATCCTGGTCCATGCGGGCCAGCCGGGCGTCGGGAAACATGGTTTTGAGCAGGGTTTCGATTTTTTCCGTGCCGAACCCGAAATTTTTCACGGCTTTTTTGCCGCAGGAAGGACATGCCGTGGATTCCGGCAGACAGAACCCGCACAAATGGCATTTATACACGTGCGCACTCAAGTGCAGGGTCATGGTGATATCGCAGTGCCGGCACTGGAGCGGCTGATGGCAGGCGCTGCATGCGGGAAACGAGGCAAATCCCCGGCGGTTCAGAAAGATCAGTGCCTGGTTGCCCGCCTCCAGGCAGGTCCGGATGGCTTTGGCCAGTTCCGGAGTGATGATCCGGTCCATGGGCGGGGCATCATTGTATTTTTTCAGGTCCACCAAGGTGATCTGCGGCAGGGGCCGGTCATTGACCCGGTGATGAAGATCCAGCTGCTGAAACCGCCCGGTCCGGACATTGTGTGCAATCTGCACCGACGGGGTGGCCGATCCCAGCACCACGGGACAATCGCACATGCGGGCCCTGACCACGGCCAGGTCCCTGGCATTATACCGCAACCCGTTCTCCTGTTTGTAGGACCCGTCATGTTCCTCATCCACAATGATGATGCCGATGTTGTCAAACGGCGCAAAAATGGCAGACCGGGCCCCGATGACAATGGATACCTTGCCCGTGGCGATGTTGTGCCACTGGTCCAGGCGCTCTCCCTGGGAGAGCATGGAATGGATCACGGCAATCTGTTCCCCGAACCGGGCCCGGAACCTTCGTTCGGTCTGGGAGATCAACGCGATCTCCGGCACCAGCACCAGGGCGGATTTTCCTCTGGCCACGGCATCGGCGGCCAGACGCAGGTAGATTTCGGTTTTGCCGGACCCGGTCACCCCGGCCAGCAGATAGGGCACAAACCCCTGGTCCAGGTGATTGAGGACTGTGTTCACCGCATTTGCCTGTTCCGAAGTCAGTTCCGGCGGGATGTCCGGTTCCACGGGGTCCCCGAAAGGATCCCGGCACACCCGGCGCTGGGTGATGGTGACCCGGCCGTCCTGTGCCAGCAGTTTGACCAGCCTCGGGGCCGTGGGCACCTGGCTTCGCAGGGCCGTCAGGGAGATCTCTTTTTTTTCTGCCACAATGGACAGGATCTGCTGCCGTTTCAATGACAATTTTTTGGCCGGGTCCGGCGGTTTTTCTCCCGGGGAAATGAATTTTTCCAGGCGCGCGGACGCGGCTTCTTTTTTCAGCACGGCAGTGACTGACAGCCATCCGCTGTCCTGCATTTTTTTGAGCAGAGACCGCAGAGACGGGGAATCCATGGTATTGAACAGCTGCTTTCGGCTGATGCCCTGCCGGGTGTCCGCCAGGGTCAGGATGCGGGATTCCACCGGGGACAGGCCCGGGGTGTCCAGTGCCATCCGGCCCTGTTCCGTGGTCCGGACATGGGCCACATCCCGGCGTTCCAGCCCCGTGGGCAGGGCCGTTTTGATGGTCTCGCCCAGAGGATGCATATAATAATCCGCCACCCACCTGAAAAAAGGGATTTCATTTTCCGGAAACAACGGATGGTCATCCAGAACATCCAAGATTTTTTTGGCGGTATAGTCTCCGCTGTCTTTGCGGCCTTTCAGGATATATCCGGTGACCCGGCGTTTTCCAAAAGGCACCAGCACCCGCATGCCCGGCCGGCAGGTGTCGGACAGATAATCCGGCACGGCATACACAAAGCTGTGGGGCATCGGCAGGGTCACTGCCACATCCATGAAAGGCCATTGGGTCATGGGCCTTATTGTGCACAAAAAAACAATTATTGCAATATCTCATCCAATGCTCTTGACTCGATTCCCGGATTTTAATAATTAAAGCAGAACTTGTCTTCATCCATACCCAACTATATTTGATAAAGGAGATATTATGGCTGTTTTTGTGGGGGACCATCCCCTCATCAAGCATAAACTGGGGCTCATGCGCAAAAAAGATATTTCCACCAAGGATTTCAGGGAGTTGTCCTCCGAGGTGGCAAGGCTGCTGACCTATGAGGCCACCAAACACCTGGCCACGGAAAAGAAAACCGTGGAAGGGTGGGCCGGTCCGGTGGAGATCGAAGGGATCAAGGGGAAGAAAATCACCATTGTGCCGATTCTGCGGGCCGGACTGGGCATGATGGACGGGGTCCTGGACCTGATCCCCTCGGCCAAGGTCAGCGTGGTGGGGTTTTACCGGGATGAACAGACCCTGACCCCGGTGCAGTATTACGTCAAAACCGCATCCGCCATGGAAGAGCGTATCGCATTGATCCTGGACCCCATGCTGGCCACGGGCGGCACCCTGATCGCCACCATTGACCTGCTCAAACAGGCCGGGTGCACCAAAATCATGGGGTTGTTTCTGGTAGCGGCCCCGGAAGGCATTGCCCGGCTGGAAGAAAAACATCCGGATGTGGACATCTACACGGCTTCCGTGGACGAGCGTCTCAATGAGGTGGGCTATATTCTGCCGGGCCTGGGCGATGCCGGAGACAAGATTTTCGGCACCAAATAAATTATGTCCTGAAACCCTGTTACATTAAAATTGATTCCCAACGCATTTTAAAACTATGAAAGAGAAGCAACCTATGTCTGTATCCAGTTCATCATCCACGGAATATCATTTTCAGGTTAAAGATTGTTTTTTAGGGGCCCAGATGCTGTTTGTGGCGTTCGGGGCACTGGTCCTGGTCCCGCTGCTCACGGGCCTGGACCCCAATGTGGCGTTGTTCACGGCCGGGCTGGGCACCCTGGTGTTCCAGGTGATCACCAAAGGGAAAGTGCCGGTGTTTCTGGCCTCATCCTTTGCGTTTATCGCGCCCATCATCTACGGGGTCCAGACCTGGGGAATCCCGGGAACCATGTGCGGCCTGGCGGCGGCCGGGGTGGTGTATATCATTTTGAGCCTGCTGGTACGGTGGCAGGGCGGGGATGCCATCCGCCGGGTGCTGCCGCCCGTGGTCACAGGACCGGTCATTATGGTGATCGGGCTGATCCTGGCCCCGGTGGCCGTGCACATGACCATGGGTAAAACCGGGGACGGCGCCATGGTGCTGTTTCCCCAGACCTCCGCCATGATCGTGGGCCTGGCGGCCCTGGCCACCACGATTCTGGTATCCATCCTGGGCAAGGGGATTCTGCGGCTGATCCCGATTCTGTGCGGCATTGCCGTGGGGTATGTGCTGTCGCTGTTTTTCGGGTTTGTGGATTTTTCACCGCTGTTTACGGCCGCCTGGTTTTCCATGCCGGCGTTCACGTTTCCGGAATGGAACCTGGCCGCCGTGTTTTATATCGTGCCCATTGCCATTGCCCCGGCCATTGAACATTTCGGGGATGTGGTGGCCGTATCCGGGGTGACGGGCAAAGATTATCTCAAGGACCCGGGCATCAAAAACACCATGCTCGGGGACGGCGTGGCCACCAGTATCGCCTCGGTGCTGGGCGGACCCCCCAACACCACCTATTCTGAAGTGACCGGTGCCGTGGCCCTGACCAAAGTGTTCAACCCGGCCATCATGACCTGGGCCGCCATCGCCGCCATCCTGCTGGCGTTTGTAGGCAAGCTGGGGGCGTTGCTCCAGACCATTCCCACCCCGGTCATGGGCGGGATCATGCTGCTTTTGTTCGGTGCCATCATGGTGGTGGGTCTCAATACCCTGGTGAGATCCGGGGATGACCTCATGGAAGCCCGGAACCTGGCCATTGTGGCCCTGATCCTGATTTTCGGCATTGGCGGCATGAGTTTTTCCGCCGGCCAGTTTCAGCTCCAGGGCATCGGCCTGGCCGGTATCCTGGGGGTGTTACTTAACCTGGTACTGCCCCAGCCCCGAAAGTAGAAACGAGAACGGGGTCAGGCCTGCGTTATTGTCGTTATTACTGACCCCGATTGGAGCGTTGCATGACAAAACCGTTGCACTACGGGTGGATGATTGTTTTCACCGGCACCATGGTCCTGTTTTCCTGCCTGGGACTGGGCCGGTTCGCTTTGGGCATGCTGCTGCCCTCCATGGGGCTTTCCCTGGAATTGTCCTATTCCCAGATGGGCCTGATCGGCACGGGGAATTTTGCCGGATACATGGCCTCCGTGATCCTGGCCGGTGTGGTGGCCCGGAGCATCGGGGCCCGGAATACCATTGCATTCGGGCTGGTTCTGGTGGGCGGATCGATTCTGGGCATGAGCCGGTCCGGCGGATTTGTGCCGCTCATGGTGCTGTATGTCGTGACCGGTGTGGGGTCGGGCCTGGCCAATGTGCCGTTGATGGGCCTGGTTTCCCACTGGTTTAAAAAAGATACCCGGGGCCGGGCCGCCGGACTCATGCTCACTGGCAACGGCCTGGCCATCGTATTTTCCGGATTGATGGTTCCCTGGATCAACGCGGACCTGGGACCTGAAGGGTGGCGCACCGGATGGCTGGTGATCGGGGTGATCTCTCTGGGTGTGGCCGTCATCAGTGCCGTGCTGTTGAGAAATGATCCGGCAGACATGGGCCTGGACCCGGTGGGGCGGCCCGATCCGGTCCCGGCGACGGAAAATGATGCCCCGGCCAGCACTTTTTCTGCTTCCAAATCCCCGCATCGATGGACCATGGTGCATCTGGGGTGTATTTATCTGTTTTTCGGTGCCACCTATGTGGTGTATGCCACGTTTATCGTTACTTCGCTGGTGGATGAGCGAGGATTCGGCGAAGGCACGGCCGGCACGTTCTGGGCTGCCGTGGGGGCATTGTCCATTTTTTCCGGTCCGTTGTTCGGGTGGCTGTCCGACCGGATGGGACGGAAAATCACCATCATCGGGGTGTATCTGTTGTTCACGATTTCCTATGCCCTGGCCGGGGCCAATCTGTCCCTGCCGTTTCTGTATGTTTCCATCGGTATTTTCGGGCTGGCCGTGTGGAGCATTCCCACCATCATGTCCGCGGCCGTGGGAGACTATATGGGCCCCCGCCTGGCCGTCCGGGCGTTCGGGTTCATTACCCTGTTCTTCGGGGCCGGACAGATTGTCGGACCCATGCTGGCAGGCATGCTGGCCGACGCGTTCGGCAGTTTTTCCCCGGCGTTTTTTCTGTGTGCATTTCTCACTGCCTGCGGCGCCTCCCTGACCTTTTTCCTCAAATAGGTGTGGGGGGGCAGAAAGAAGAAGGGGTCACCCATTAAAGGGCCAGTCAAGGAAAAAAACACCTCCCCTGTGAAAAAAGTTTCCTTTTTCCTTGACTGCTCTTACTCCGGTTATTGTCAGTCCAACAGTTACGGCCTTTATTCCTGGTTTGCACCTGTTATTTCGGCGTGTTGGTTTGCGGCTTATTGATCCGCACCAGTCACCCATCGGGTTCAAGGCGAGTGTGCATCAGCGTAATGCTTGATACACGGCCCCTGGTCCATCTGGACCCCAGAAAATCTTCAGTACCATGCCGTGGCTAATTGTTTGTTTCAGACCTTATGGTTGTTAACCAACCCCTTACAGGCTCACGGCATAGGCGAATCAGGTAATAAAAACCATTTTAACGGCTGCGGCAGTTTCCAATCAGGCCTGCTGGTTCGATGCCAACCCCTTGGTCGGTTCCCTGCCGCAGCCAAACTCAGCAAACAGTCTGGCTTCATCATACGGTATCTGGTCCCGCATGATATAGTAAGATGCCCTGCACAGTTTATTGCTCAGGGCTTTAACTGCAACAAT